>DATLST010000180.1:0-13256 GCA_035534055.1 Candidatus Acidiferrales bacterium
GCTAGACTGACGACTGCCGCTGTGACATGCGCCCAATGCTAGAGCCGTAACACATACCCCGGCAGTCAGAATGCTCCGAATCAACGATTGCTTCATGGTGTGGTGTCTCCAGTATGTAAGTTGAGTCGCGCGGGTGGCCAGGGGGGCAACCCTTCGCGATATGAGAACGCCTGCGTCGCGGGAGGGACGCAGGTCGGTCTGCAAACTGCAATCCAGCGTCAGTGTAATTAGGGGAGCGATTTGAACACCACAACCGAATTCTCGGTGGTCACTATACTGCTGAGGACGAAAATATTCAATCAAGCGGGGACGATCGGAAGCTGCAAATGGATTCCTTCGCGCGGACGATGCGCTCCTCATAGTGTTTCAGATTGTTGTTTGCGCCGCCCATGGTGCTTGCCTCACTTTCGTTGATTCGTCTTACCGTTTGGAGCCGGGTTTGCGCCGATCCTCGCTGGTTAACGTCGCCCAGCGGCATGCGTCTGTGAGCCTCTCGACGAATTTTCCTTGCATCCGGTTGCCATAGACGCGCAGGCGCTTGATAAGGCGTCTATTCGGGCGGCGGCTTTGTCATCCAGCGAATCGACGAACTCGCGCGGGGCAGCCGCCCGTTCGGCAACTCCACATACTGAATCCTGAATTCGCCATCCACAACTCAAGGTCATCGCATTATTGCTATGTGCGCGCATTGCCGCGTTCGGATCGTGCCGTCGGTCAGAAGAGAGATACACCGTCCATGCTGCGTAATACCTCTCGGTAATTTTCACGCTGGAATGCCCGAGCAGAATTTTTAGGTGTTCCCTAAGAACACCCGATAGGAGAAGTTCGACAGCAAACGTATGGCGGAATCTATGAGCGTGGCTACCCGTAACGCATGCCAGCTCGAAAAGCCGCTTCAGGCGCTTTTGCCATTTGCCAATCGCACTATGTAATGTTGACCGGCCTGTCCAAAAGAAATACTTTTCGTTTGCCTTGGGTATTGCGTCAAGTGCTGTGATTGCTGGTTCCGGTAGCGGGCAAAACACCGGCTGGCCCGTCTTCGCTGTACGCAAAAATATTTTGTTTCCATGCAATTTGTCTGCGCTGAGTTGGACGGCATCGCCGATGCGAAGGCCGGAATATCTGAGCACAAGCACAAAGGCACGCAGCCGCTCCGCATTCGCACGACCCGCGCTTTCCGCATATTGATTCAATGCTCCTAAAATGCGAAGCATTTCATCGCGACTAAATGGCATCGTCGGCTTCGGATTAATCTTCGCAGGAATTAAATCTAGTGCCAGATTTTCTGTCACCCACTTCCGCTTCGCAGTATGGCGATAGAAAGCGCGTAGACACTCCAGCTTTTTTTGCCGAGTGAGCGGTCCTTCTGTCCACTGCCCATAGAAAGTTGAAAGGGTGTCTAGGTCGATTTGAGCTAATAATTTCAGATTGAGATGGTCTGCGAAAAGTAGCATCTGCTCACCGAGCCGTTCATGTTTTTGTGTTGTTGACAAGACAAGATTACGGCGGCGGAGATCGGCCAGAAACTTCTCCCAAATCACCTTCAACGTAATTGGTTCGGGCCGTGGAGCACCCCTATATAACGGCCTGTCAGCTTCAGGTTCTGTCTCCGTGGGAACGGCTATGAGATGTGTCCACTTATCCCCTGTATCCGATTGCAGCTCGATTTGGAACAACTTTGCCCGTGCGGTGCTCTCATCCGAAACGTTTAGCGAATGGCGTATTCTTTTGGGATTGCCGGGCAGGTAACCATCGATCCAAAACGGACATGCACAATTCTTGTTTTTCCTCTTGCTGTGACGACAATTCCTACCGTGCCTACGAAAAAGTTTCATGAGCGCATGCCTCCGCTGTGCCTACGAGCTAATTGAGGCGGGGCAGCATACAGGTCTTCGTCGGGCGAGAGCAAGGAACGGCTATGGTGCCTACAGATGCTAGATTGCGGCGAGACTGATCGCTCCTAATGTGCGGCGGGCTAGAAGCTACATGCTCTTTGATAAAAGATTGTGATGCGTATGTCGACACGGATACTCTCCGTGCCGTCTGCGCTGGGGCGATCTGGGTCGCGCATCAAGAGGGGACGGCTGTCGAATGCGTAGGCCCGCCGACGCGGGTTGCGTAAAAGTAAGGGTGAGAGCCAGGCAGTACGCCATATCCGTTTAGATGTCACTGAGATTCAGGCACGCGGAAACCCACCAAATTTAGCCATGCTGGCGGTGGGTCGGAGTCTCAGGCGCAAACGGACCGTTCACATCGCACTCCGATCCCGAAAGGGCGAAGCAATCGTGGATTTCGGCTCTAAGTTTTGTGGGTGGCTGAAAATATATCTTCTGTACCAACTGTCGCCATTTTGAGACTTCACAAGTATAGGCGAACACCCGGAGCGGGGCAATTGCACGGGGGGATAGGTGATAGAGAGGCTGAAAACGCCACTACCCCCTACCCTATCACCCACCTTCGCCCGCTGTCGTGGAAAAAGGTGGCCGCTTGCAGTCGGACGTGAGCATCGTTGTGGCGACAGCGAACAGGAACGACGTGCGTAAAAGCGGGGCCTGACTGGAACACTTTGATCGTGAGATCGTCTCCGATGACAAGTTTTTCCACAAAATTTACCCGGTGGTGGTTCAAACAAGTCACGTCAAGGCAAAGCTGATCGGGAACACCGAGTTTCTGGGGCGCTTCTGGGCGAGCACGAACTGTTCATTGGCAAAATACGCGGGCAGCACTATGATTCCGAGCAGTGAGTACAGCGACTGCCTACGTTTCCTATCGACCTCTTCGCTTCGGTTGGTGTGTTCGCGAGAAGAACTGGGATGATTTACGATGCGCGATTCGACTTACGACGACTCTGTGGGGCGGGCGCTTCAATCCTATTATCCCTGTCAGTCGTAACCGCGCGCTGGCGGAGAGCCTCGTTAGACTCTTTCGCGTAGACGCATTGTTTCCACTCGCTGACGACAATTTGCTAAAAGATTTTGTCGCATCCTTTACTTGGCTGCCTTGGCCAAATTTCGAGCAATCCCTTTTCATCGGTAACGATGCCCGATTTCTTGACATATACCACCCTGCCCGTCACCTGTTTCAGCAACGATTGAAGGACAACTCCGATCCCGACTTTCACCTGACACAATTTGAGTGGAACGCTGACGATCCATTGGCCGATTTGTTTTTGTCCCATTTTGGAACCTATCCTTCGAAGGACGAGACACCGCCCGATTACGACGGTCTGGTTCGCGAAGGGCTGTGCAGTCAAACCATCAAACTTTCACCGATTGATGAGTTGTTCGAACTCCACTTGCGAGCCTACACCCCTCTCCGGCTCACAAGATACATGCTGGAATGGCATTCGCCACCCGATCACGCAAACCGGGGAATATACGTCGTCATGTGAATGATTTTGAAGATATAACCAATTTCTGGAACCTACGCGCAGCAGATATAGAGTTAATGTTTTACGATAAGGCTCACGGGAAGCGCCTAGAGCGAATCAAAGATGCCTTTCTAGAAGAGCATAATGACATCTTTCCAACCGAGGCTAGGAGATTTGACCATGCGTGGCACTGTGGGCTCGACCGGAAGAACTGAGGGACACGCTCCCCGCAGAAATTGCGACCACCCCAAACAGCAAGAAGCTTGACTATTTGATGCGCGCTGTTACGCCGGACACATGGAATGGCAGAAACGTAAAGCCGTCACGGTTTCATATCGAAACTCCGCTCAAATCGATTCTCGGCACGATTGCCGATGATCCTCCCGTTCTCTCCTTTCAATTACCCGATCCGCCGTTCTTCCCAGAAATTGAATTTCACCACCAAAATGCCGTCGTCAGGCTTTCGAATATCTCGCACTACGCGCCCGATGGCGAAGATACGTTTGAGACTCCATGCGTTGCGGAACTGAATCCATTCTACGGGGCGAAGCTGTACTACAGCAGTCGCGCTGTTCGGGTTGAGCCCGAAGGCATCGGGATCATCACATCGCTCACCACAAGCAACCTGCACATTCATTCTCTACTTAAGCACCATCTCATATTCGAAATATTCAAATTGTGTGGAATGACTCTCGAACTGAGCCAGCCGGGAAGAATTGCTTCACGGCTGATACATCAGATGGGTGGGATTCAGGGCTGTCGCGTGTTCAAGATTCCGGGCGTTCGAGATTTGATCGAAAGTGTCGGGCCTCAAGAAGTATTCACACGCACCAACGCAATCTGCCGAATTCACAACAATGGAATGTTCATCACGAATGCCAAGATTGATCCGATCAACGCGGCAATTGAGCCGTGCGAAACGGATTTTGTGTTCTTGCATTCCCCGACAAAGTGGTGGGACCGGAGAGTGGCGGTTGCCGTCGGTGAATGCAAAACTCGCGGTGGGATTTCGGAAGATGACGTTCGCAAACTCGGTCGAGTCGCGGACGCTTTGGACGAGCGGGGTTTCAAGGCGTTCGTTCTCTTCGCCAAGTTGGCACCGTTCACGCTCGAAGACGTTGAAATCTGCCGCAAAGCGCAGAATCGAGGCAAAAACAGGGTCATCATACTGTCCGACAGGGAGTTGGAGTGCTACCGCAAGTGAAAAAAAACATCTTCAGGTCCGTCGGTGAGCCGGATGGATGATCGCGACAAACGTGTAAGTCTTTGCCGACAACAAAAACAGAACTGCTTAAATTGGATTCCTTCTCGACTTGCGCTCCTGATATAAGTGCTGAAGCGAAGCCACGGCGGGTTGACCTTCACTGCGTAGAAATGAAATTCCCGTTGCTGTCCATTTGGACCCAACTGTGAAGCTGAATCATCCCCGCTTTCGGGCTTAAGGGGACTCTTCAATATGGCAGGCTTGCTTGCCTGAGGCGGCGCGTACACGCGACGGTCGATGAGAAAAACGTCAAAGAGATCGTCCCATTTGAGGTAAAAGTGTCCACGAGTGCGAAGGTGGCGGAAGGGGGTACGGGGGGTGCTCGCGTTGCAGAAACTGGTTCAGAACGAGCGGGATGGGGAACTCTCGGTGTTCGGAATGCCCTTTCGATGGATACGGGTCGGGTGGGTGCTCGCGGACGCAGTCACAACTGCTTATTTGTCAGTGACTTCGTGGCCCGACTGGCACACCGACTGACGGGTTTCTCATCGATGGACACGCGGCACTTGGACGCCAGCGGGATCAACGGTTCGTAGGCACACCGACTGACGGGTTTCTCATCGATGGACACGCGAATTTCCGGTATTCCTCCGTTGCCGTCCACGACATGTACTCGAAACGCGGAACTACCATCCCTTGGCGTCGAGGAGTTTCATGAAATTCCGGCGGGGCTTGTACCGTGCGCGGACGGATTGGACGAGGGAAGAAAACTCGCGCTCTTTACCGATCCGCACCATCAAGTTCCGAATCTTCCGGAGGATTTCGACCGCATCTTCGTAGGCTTGTTGCTGCGCATATTGCAGCGCAGGCTTGAGCAGTGACGTGTAGACGGAGATGGCATCCTCGGGATGGTCTTTCGCTCGCGCTTCGGCGAGCTGAAACCAGAGGCCATCATGACAACCTCCGACCTTCGCCTCGTTCCACGCGGCTTCGACATCATCCTCTCAAAGATAAATCTCCACAAGATGTGAATGATCGGCACGAAGGGGCGGGCCCCAGGCGCTTTTTGACGGCTGCTTCTTTTTCGCTGCGATTTCCTCGTGCAACAGCGTCAAGGCCTTTTCGCGCCATTCGGACCAATGGTTCGCACGAAGGGCGCTGTGGTACAGGCCCTGATAGGCATCGAGGCCGGGCCGCTCAAGGAAACTCGTCCAGGCAATCGCGATGGCTTCGCTGTGCCGCTTTCGCCTGTAGTATTCCTCAATGAGGAACTCGCGCAACCGACCGTCCGTATTGACTGGGAACGCCCGTGTGCCTCGCTCCGCCCATTCAAGTGCGGCCTCATCGTTGCCTGCCGCTTTGTATATTTCCGCGATCTCCAGAAAGCTAAAGGCTTTGGACAGGTCGCGCGATTTTGCGGCCACGAGCGCCTCGGCATCGCCCTTTTGCTTTGCAAGAGTCTCTATCATGTGCGTGATTCGCCAGCGTCCGCCATAGCGTTCCGCGCGTAATCCACAGAGCCGCGATGACGGATCGCCTTGTCAATTGCGGCGCGGAACGCCGCCAGATCGGGGGACTTCGCGCCTTTCTGCGCCGTCGCCAGAACCAGCCGGTCACGGAACCCGGAGTCCCAGTCCGCATAGTGCATCAACAGTTCGACTAGCGCATTCTTGTCTCGCGCCATCAAATGTGCGCGAATTTCTTCGTCAGTCACATCACGTTTCGTCCGCTGCTTGGAAACACCGCTCTTTTGTTTCCGACGGTCGAGCCAGGCCAACCCCACCGCGACGCAATGCTTGCAGAAGACGCGGTCTCGTCCGACCGGGCAGTTGCACTCGAAAGCGAGGTCTTCATCCTCCGCCCAGAGCTTAACGCGGTAGTAATACGTGCCGCGCACCCTAGCCATAATTGTGCCGTTCTCTTCCTTCAGGCCAACGACGTGCCCGTCCGCAAAGTAATCCGCGCCTCGCTCGAATGTGCGCTCGCCCGCGAGTTCGTTGAGAGTAACCTCGGTCAACAGGCCTGCTAGCATCTTGCTCATCAGTTCTGCATATCGGTTCGCACCTTGCGAATCATGACGCAGCCTTCCCGCCGGCCATAGTCACCAAGTTCCAATTGCCTCGGCCCGGCACGTCCGCGATATTTGTCAATCTACCAATCCAGAAATGAGCAGCCCGCGTGTAGTTTACTCGCCCGCCTCACTGAACGAGATCAGCGTGTTTCTCCCCTGGCCTGTCCTTCCGCACCGCTCGATGGTCTGAACAGACATGCGCGGCTTCCGCTAGCAATGACTGATCGCGCCAGGTGAACGGCGACCTGTCACGCCCATTGCGACCCGCTCCAGCCGCAAATACCAGTTCACTTCCTCTTTGTCCTTCCGGTGAGTGCGTTTCGATTCGGTTCCTGTGTCTGGTTGAAGGAACCGAATCTCAGCTCACCGAAAGGACGAAAAAATGGAATCAAAACAAATCAAACAAATCACAAGCAAGGCAATCGAGGAGCTAGTCGCGGCGCTCAATTCCGGTCGCAGCGAAGCCTTGACGAACTATCTCGCGGCGGTCGCCAGGTTCCGCAAGTATAGCCTCTGCAATGTTCTTCTCATCGCAAGGGCGTGCCCGCAGGCGACGCATGTCGCAGGCTATCAGACATGGCGCTCTCTGGGCCGATACGTCAAGAAAGGCAAAAAAGGAATCATGATCCTCGCTCCCATTTTCAGACGCCGCCCAGAAGAAGTCGATGAGCGCGTGAGCGACGATGAATTGCGCCCGGCAGTGGGCTTTCGCGCTGTCTACGTTTTCGACGTGACCCAAACGGATGGTACTCCGTTGCCGGAAATTGGCAGCGTGAATGGCGATCCCGGTAGCTATTGTGAGCGGCTCGAACGATTCGTTCGGGAGCAAGGCATCACGTTGGAGTATTCAGCGGACATCGCACCGGCGAAGGGCATCTCAGAGGGCGGAAAGATCAAGTTGCTGCCCGGCCAGGCACCGGCTGAAACCGTGGCGACGCTGGCGCATGAAATAGCACACGAACGCCTTCACCGCGCCGACCGCCGCGCGAGTACAACGAAGCGCATCCGTGAAACGGAAGCCGAGGCGGTAGCCTTTGTGGTTTGCCAAGCTATTACTCTTGAAACCGGTACAGCGAGTGCGGACTACATCTCCCTGTGGAACGGGGACGCCGCTGTGCTGCTTGAGAGCCTCGAACTTGTGCAGCGCACGGCTATGGAGATCATTGCAGCCATTACGCTCGATAAGCCTCTGCCTCCTGAGGGCGGAGGCTAGGCTGTCGTGTCGGCCATCACAAGCTCTTTTTCAACGACTCTTTAGTGCGTCTGTGCAAATTTGGTCTTTGCGTCAATCCCCAGGCGTCCTGCGTAATAAAGAAGTTTGTCGACACTCTTGTCCGCAATTTCCCCGTTGAGCAATTCGCTGACACGCGGCTGAGGTTCTCCGAGAATCACTTGCAGTTCTTTCTGTGAGCACTTCAGGATTGCCTGATACAGCTCGGCCTTGAACTTGAGAGCCGTTGCTTGCTCTGGCGAAAAACCAAGATCGTCAATTACGCTTCCCCGCGTTACATGCGTAGGTTTGTTAGCTGCGCTTTTCACGTTTCTTCTCATTTGCCACGCGCGCCTTCACCGCTTTGAGCCGCTACTCTGCTTTCTCGAAGTATTTTTCTGGGTATCTCCCATCTCCTCGTCTCGGAACATGAAAGTCCGGCGAGGTTAGTCTCTTTTACGCCCCTGCTTTGATTCAAAGAGTTTCTCAATCGTTTTGACGGTATAAAAAAAACGGTTCAGTTGCGAGGGCAGGGGGATAAAATCGTGACGCAAATAGAACTCTCGCGCTCTTTCATCCTTTGCGTCGACAACCAAGACGGTTGACCCTACCTCCTGAGTATTCGCCAACACGCGCTTGAATGCATCGAGCAGCAATAATTCGCCGATGCCCCGGCCACGGAAGTCTATGCTAACCGCAAGTCTGCCGAGCAAAGTTGCGGGAACGTTGGGGTAGCGAGGAAGTTTTTTCGCGACGTTATCAGGGAGATCACCGAGGTTTAGGATGTGGGCTGACAACGTATAGAAACCGGCGATAGTCTCTCCATCCGGCGTGATGACAAAGGCAGCGGCTACATGCTTGGTGACATCTTGGCCAGCTTGTCTTTGCAAATATCGGTCTAGCGCTTCCACTCCACAAGAAAAAGCCACTCGATTATGCTTGTCTGCGAGCGGCTTGATTCGATATTGAACTGTGTCCTGTTGTCGATTCACGAAGCACTCACTCGGCTTCTGTAGCGCCGAGCGGCAGCCTTCATTCGCGGGCTCGGGGCTGGCGGATGCAGTAACGCCTTCACGAACACCTCACGATCCCGGTCGGTTAGGGTCCATACTTCATGCTGTTCGATAGCGCGTACAGCAGCATCGTCTGCGCTGGAAACCAGAAAATCGGAAATTGAACTGCCCTTGAGACTGGCCGCATATTCGATGCGGCGCTTTTGCTCCGGATTGAGTCGAGCTTCGACTCGCTCGATCTTCCTGATTTCCCTGTGCTGTCTCTTTAGCACGAAAGCCATAGTATCCTCACAATTGCGATTGTACGGTAATCTACCGTACATTGCAACAAGGGAGAGGGCAACCGAGTGGCATGGCCTGGTGGATATGGCCTTCCTCTTTTTTGTTCCCCCAGGAAACATTTTCTTCCCGTTTGCGTTCTATAAATAGGGGGTGGTGCGCTAATTGAGAAGAGACGTACCCCTCGCTGTACCTTATAAAGAGCTTCACGAGATCGAGACGAAAGATGGGGGATGTATGACTGTCAAAAATATGCCTCGAACTCAGCCGCTTCTGTTGAATGCCATTGACCCTCTCGGCAGGCTCATCGAACCGTGTGTTCTTTCCGTCGCACAGGAGATGGCTCCCCCAAGCTCTTGCCTATGCCAAGAACTTCATCGGCGACCCGTGCGTCGCCATGAACCTTTTGGAGGAGGCCGCCGCAACGGTGTCGGAAGCGGTTCGTGCGAAGGAAACCGCACAGATTCCTCCCATCCGGGACATGCGCGCCTATCTCTACCGCGCATTCTTGCGGAGGATCGGCGACGAGGAGCGAAGCGAGGCGCGCCTGCAAGAAGCACTTGAAGACGATTTGCGCCTCGACGAAACAATGAGCGTCGAGGCCAGAGTTGAAGTTAAGCTCGTCCTGAAACAGATTCTGGGCATGTGCGATAGAAAGACGCAGGCGATCATTTGGGGGCGAATCGAGGGCCGTTCGTGGGATGAGATTTCCTATGATGTAGTCGCGTCGAATCATGCGGCCCGGCTGCACTACAGCAAGGCCTTGCGTGCGATCCGCGACGCGCTAAAAACCGACCCACGGCAGTACATCGAAGGAATAAAGCTCGCTGAGCGCGAGCAGCAGAACAAATCGCGCTTCATATCTTTGTGGGAAACGGTCACCGCATTTCTGCTTTTTCGGGCGCTTTGGTTGAAGGACATTTGGGCCGTAAGACTACATATCACCTACCATGAAAAGGAAGACATACTTGCCGAAGTGGACAGTATGTTCGCTTAGAAGTTCCACGCTTTGAGGGTTTTCCGCCCAGAGCCGACCAATCGAGAAGAACCCGGAGACACTTCTTCAAGAAATCCCCTCTGTAGATATGAGGGGAATTCTCGCCGGTAATTTCCCCATACGCCCAGCGGAGCCGTCCCACTTCGGTGAGCCGCCGGGCGTCGCGTTGGGCTGACCGACAGCCAGCCTCCCGCGAAGGGATGAACCTCCTGTTTGGAGATTGGGTCGAGGTGTGCCTTGTTGACCCGCAAGGCTCCTCGCACCCTCTGGGAGTTCTTCCCAAATCCGTCCCCTGAATGGAGGAGGGAATATGGTCGCAAATGCACTGCTTGCGGCGGTCGCCATTCTGCTGGTTATCTGTTTTGGCTCATGGGAGAACTAAAGTTTCTCGCTCACTATCGAAACGTTCTTTTTCACTTTTACGGCAACATCATCTTGGCGTGGTTTGGATTCTTGTTCCTGAATGTATTCGCTGCGGTCTATCTGATCGGGCGCAAGTTTTTCCTCAAGGACACAGGCCGCAAATTGTGGCACGTGGACACGCAGGCGAATCGCGATCACGTCCACGTGCCGCGCCCCAACACGGACGAGGATCCCTTCTGAAATGGCGCGCGATTTCAGCCCCAATGTGGACGACTTCCGCGAGGCTGTCAGAGAGGTTCGCGAGAAGTCCCAAGAATCGAGCCGAAGCGCGCCCGCTCACGACTCAAAGCAGCGGGATGAAGACAGGACTCTGTCGCGGTTGCCGGAAGTCCAAAAGAGTCGCCCCAGGGATGTCCCGCCGGAGGAGGCTCGCACCGTTCTTTACGACCGCTACCGGGCCTATGACTTACGCGAGTCCGAAGTGCAAACCCTAACCGATCTGGGCAAGTTCCGCGTCATCGGAGCCGATGATCTTGCGCGCTTCGGATACGACGGCGACAAAGGGCGCACGGAACAGGAAGCAACGAACCTGATTCGGCAGGGATTGGTCGAGGAGAAGCGAGTCGAAGTCTCTCTTAGCAAGACGACCAAAATGTACACGCTGACGAAGACGGGCCGGAGTCTCTTGCTGAAGTCAAGAAGTGTCGCGAGAGGGCAGGAAATCTACTCCGGTTTCGTGAAGCCCAAAGAGGCCAAACACGACAGCGAACTTTATCGCCTCTATCAGAAGGAATCCTCTCGGATTGAGGCGCGCGGCGGCAGGGTGCGCCGCATTGTTCTGGATTACGAATTGAAGAAAAAAGCGAACCGCGACCTCCTGCGGCTGGGCCGCGAGAAGGACGATCCTGCTAGGGAACAAGAGGTGGCGGAGCGGCATGGATTGCGCGCCGTTCATGGCCGCATTCCGGTGCCCGATTTGCAGATCGAATACGAGATGCCGGAACAGGGGATTGCGCGCGTGAATCTGGAACTGACAACCGGGGACTACCGGCCCCGGCAGCTCGCCGATAAAGCCCGCGTGGGATTCACGATGTACAGCCACGGAGACGATGCATCTCGCGTGCACCGAATCTTGAATGACCGGGAACTGACTGCGGAGATTCTTTCGCTATGACGGTCCCTCACGATCAGATCGGCGCGCTTAAGGCTTTCGGATACACCGAGGACGAGGCCCGGTTCCTATACCTTGTGGCGACTCATTCCGGTTACTTCCTCGCGCGTCAATTCCTCAATTTCGTGGGAGCCAAGCGCGGCTATCGCACGCACTCGCTGACGCAAAAGCTCAGTACCCAGGGCCATGCCACGATGCGGGAATATCGGCGGAACGGATGCATCTACCATCTCTATTCCCGAAAGCTGTACGCGCAGATTGGCCGCGAGAATCTCCGCAATCGCCGCAGGCATCGGCTGGAACGCGAACATTCCCAAATTCCGAGGGCATGAAGGGAAGCAAAAAGTAGGTTGAAAGACATCGATCCAAAGCGGTAGGGATTTCAAGGGATATTAATAAATGAGAAATGCGACTCTGACCACGATCTTGCCCGAGGAGAGGCACGGTAGCGCCCTCCGGCCCATCCTGTTTGTCAGTGGCTTGCTCGTCGCAGGTGTCATCATCTGGCAAGCTATCGCTACATCCGGAAATTCGAATCCCTTTTTGCCCAGCACGAACTCCACCGCTGCCGTGCTCGATATCGGTGTGCTCGTTTTCCGCGAAGGGTTGGAGTGCGTGCTCGTGCTTGCCGCGATCACTGCTGGCATGACGGGTAGGCGCCGCTCCTCCCGCCATCCGATTGTGATCGGTGCGGAGACAGGGTTCATCGCCACGCTCGCGACCTGGATCGTTGCGGTTCACGTCATGGATGACATTGGCCAAAGCATCTCCGCTCTTGCATTACAGGCAGCGACGGGCTTTCTCGCCGTTATTGTCCTTCTGGTCGTGATGAACTGGTTTTTTCACAAAGTCTATTGGGCTGGATGGATTTCACTGCATAACAGGCGGAGGCGAGATCTTGTGGAACTCGCCGACAGCCAGCAAATATCCAGACTTAGCCTTTTCTGGGGAATGGCAATGTTGGGTTTCACGTCTCTCTACCGCGAAGGATTCGAGGTTGTGCTGTTCTTGCAGAGTTACCGATTGCGGCTCGGGGATGAAATCGTTTTGTGGGGAGTTTGTATTGGAATTTTTCTCTCCGGAATCGTTGCCGTCCTCACCTTTGTGGCACATCGGAGATTGCCCTACCGAAAAATGCTCATCCTAACGGGAATCCTACTGGGGATTGTCCTGACTGTGATGGTGGGAGAGCAAACGCAAGAAATGCAACTCGCGCACTGGATCACAACAACGAGGATTCCGTCACTTGAAAACTTGATTCCTGCGTGGATGGGCTTGTGGTTCTCCGTCTTCCCTACAGTAGAGTCTTTACTAGCCCAAGCGGCTGCTGTTCTCTTGGTCCTCGGTTCTTATATCGCCGCCAACCGAGCCTCTCGACACGATCCATCCGCAGCTGAAGTCAGATCTGAAACAGAGGAGAATTCCATCGCTTGAAAGCCTAGAAGCTATTGCACAAGCCTCCGTAAGACGATCATGAAGCAGGCGATATGAAAGAAGGCGCCATAAATCGTGAGCGAGCGGTCATAGCGCACGACCAGGCGCCGAAAGTTTCCGAGCCAGGCGTTGGTTCGTTCGACG
>DATLST010000181.1:0-7444 GCA_035534055.1 Candidatus Acidiferrales bacterium
GAGACCCCACATTCTGGTGCATAATTCAATTCTATGGCGATGGGGCCTTCACTGATATTCGATAAGTCCTCTCTCGAAAGTCTCAATCTCGACGAGGCTGTCCTGATGGACAATTTCTACATGTCCACCATCACCCCGCTCTTCTATGTAGAATGCTTGGCTGACCTCGAAAAGGAAATTTCCAGCACCAGCACGCCCGAGCAACTTGTCGGCTCTCTGGCGGACCGCACGCCAGATTCGCAGGCAAACCCTAATGTTCACCACATGCAAATTCTGAAAGGGGAGTTAAGCCGCCAGTTTGACCTAAAAAGAGTTTTCGGGCGTGTTGTTTTGGCTGGTGGCGAACGTGTTCAACTCGGTGACGAAAAGGGCGTCGTTTTCCGCCGAAGTCCGGAGCAGGAAGCGCTTGAGCGCTGGACCAACCGGCACTTTCTCGAAGTGGAGCGTAATTTTGCCAAGAACTGGCGGAAAGCACTCAAGCATATTAATTTCAATACGATGGTCGAGTCCACATTGAGCCAGCTAGGACGCTGGCGCAAACCGAGGTCCGTTGATGACGCAAAGCATATCGCCGAAACCATCATCGACTACATGGACCCGGAATGGCTTCTATGTTTCGGTCTTGATTTGCTCGGGGTGCCGGAAGCTACCAGATTCGTCATTGACGATTGGAGAGGGCGACGACGCCCACCGCTGCGTGATTATGTCCCGTATTTCATTTTTCTTCTGAAAGTCAATCTGTTTTTCTGCTTGCTGTTGCCCACTCAACTATTGAAGAACTTCAAGCCAAGCCATCAGGTTGATCTTGCGTATCTATATTACCTTCCATTTTGCTCGGTGTTCACCTCGAAAGATAATTTCCATGCACAGATCGTTCCGCTCTTTCTGGACGAAAACCAGACATTCGTAAATGGTGTAGAGTTCAAGGAGGATCTAAAACGACTCAACGAATACTACTCAACATTGTCTGAAGAGGAGTTAAAGACTGGACTGATCAATTTTGCCACGTACCCGCCGGAGGATACATCATTCCTCACCACACGACTTTGGGATAAGTATCTTCCGCGTTGGCGTGAGATAAAAACCAAGCCAATACAGGCGCGCTCCCCTGAAGTCGAGAAAAGACTGATCGAAGAGGTAAAGCGAAAGTCTGATTCCGCCGCGCTTGAATCTCACGACGAGCGAGATAGCGATAAACTCGATTACTTTACAATCACAAGAAGCGTGCGGGCGCGCAAGGGAAAGTGGCAACGATTCTCTATCGAGCAGGAGCAAAGAATGCTCGACGAAGAGAAAGCCCGCAACAAATAGAGTACCATTTCAAGCAAGTTTACTTGGTTTAAACACTCCGTTGAGTACCATTTACGTCTGTCAATTCCGTTGCGATTGCAGCCCGACCACCACTTTCGCGAGTGTTGAGAGTTTCACTTTTCTTCCACTAATAATTGCTCGTATCGTTTTGCGATCAAGTCCCGTCTCTCTAGTTGTTTTTCGCAACCCGTGCGATTTGATTTCTAAAACTAGGCTCTCGTTAGCGGCCACGTGTCTGCCTTCGTAATGAATGCATACATCATCGATATTCTCGATGAAATCGTCTTTCCCTTGTTCAAACCGGGAAACCTCCTTTCCAATGCAATGCTGCAATCCGCCAAGGATTGTCATCCGTCGCAACAGCCCTCGCGTATGAGCCTTGCATTTCTCTCCATCCGGCCCGAGCGACTTCACTTCGGGATGTTGGACATAGCCGCACAAGATGTCGCCCAGGGTGATGACATCCGCGCGCGAGAGCTTGTCCAGTCGATAGCTCTTTCCATCATGTGTGTTTATGCAAAGAGAGTTCCCCCAATCAGAGCGCTTCTTACTAAACGTAGTGAGCAGCGTGAGCTTCAATGTGGCGCGGGTTCGAGGATGCAAGACAAACCCAAATGGGCTCGCTTTCCCTTTCATCTGGCCTAAATAGTGTGGTGTTGAGATTCTCATCTTCATCATGGCCGGTAGGCCAATCCATGATGGATGGCCAGCGATGTCGGTTGAGGTTTCAACGTTTGTTGCACGCCCGGCAATCATCAGGACACTAGAGTCTGGCTCGACAATTTGCTTAAATTCGAGTGCCAAAAGAAAGCGCCACAATTCCCACCACCATTTCGGCAGGCCGTTCTCTCGATCTTCGCTTGGAGCAAGAAAGATTAAACCGTGGGCTTTGGGGTCAACAATCGTGATGCACTTGCGATGATCGCAATACGGATGGCCACATTTGGTTGTGTAGAGCACATAGCGCTTTGCCGCTATCGAAAGCCCGAAAAGTTGCTGTTGCGCCCCGTCCTTGTCGTAATTTTCGTCAGTCAGACGCAAGAGATGCGGAACAATCTTAGGGTTGTAAGGGGAAAGAGAATCGAAGCGGTTTGTAATCTGCCCCACTTCGTTCCACGAAAGTGCCTTAATCGCGGGAGCGCCATCAGGCATCTGGACTGCCCCGCCAGCTTTACTCGCAACAATGATTAATGAATCGGTATCACAGCACAGGTACGTCCCGCCAGCATTCCGAACGCAACGCTCGATCATTGCCAGCAGGAGCCGTCCGCCCGATGTAATAAGAGCGCCAAGCAGAGGAAAGTAAAAGCGGCCGGGCTGCTCGATAGTATCTGGCGCGGGCTGGTTGAATTGTCGTTCCCCTGAATAGACCGTAATTTGAGGACGGCGCTTGGCGGCAATCCTTTTCGGATTCAATTCGAGATACGTTCCATATGACGTGCTGTTCGCTAGAATTTTGAGGAAATATTGCAGCCGGTCATCAGCCTTATTCTGTTTCCGGTACTCAATTACACGGGTGAAGAAATCTTCCTTTCGCGGATCAACTGGGATCGCACCACGCAATCTAAGCGGACTGAGGCCGCGCTGTTTGCCGTGCGGAACGATGCGGAACGCCTCTTGAATGGTTGGCACGTGGCCGCTCACGTTTAATAGAATGCTGGCAATTAAATCAGGCCCGGCAACCCATATTGGCTGTTTCCAGTGCAATGCGTTCAAGCCGATATTGCAGGTGCCCGATTTGCTGTCGTACACAGAGCGGACGGGCAGAATATCGGCCTCGGGTACAATTCGCGCATAGAAGTTGAGTTGCTTCCAAAACGAGGGAGAGAATAATTCATCGAGTGTGAAATTCGCCAACAGGTCCCGCACGTCCTTCGTCGCGTCTTCAATGGTGAGCCGCTCCGCTATCAATATATCCCAGATGCCAAGCAGCGCATCGACGCTGGGGTACTCGCTCGTCAGGTCAACCGGCACCACGGGAACCGGCCATCGCCGAATGCGACACTCCGCACGCCCGCCATAATAGGCTCCCATTGCGATTCCGTGAATCTTGGGCGGGATATTCTTAAACTTCCGCATAGGCTCCACAATTCCCATCGAACGGAGGTATGCCTTACCGATGGAGGCAGGGCTGTAGGCCAGGTCGGGCGGTAGATCGATGGGATGCAACTCGTATTCATCTTTCAGAGCGTTGAGCAAGCCGAGGGTAGCTCGCACATCCTGGCGTGCATAGGTTAATTCGTCGTCGGTTATTAGTCCGGTCGGCTCGTGCTCCATCTTCGCCTGTTTGGAGCCAAACGCCTCAGTTACGCCCGCCAAGGTATAGCTGTTATCCGTTAGTGCGAACGCGAGCGTGTGTAAATCCAAGAACCGGCCCAGACGCCACCTGTGCTGCTCATGTTTCCGGAGCACAGCAGTTAATTCAATCCGTTCAGCCACTCCATTCAAAGGCGCAATGCGGATGCGTGGACGATGGAGGTTCTCGACGCACTTTTCGCTCAGATGGCTTAGAACAAAAGAGAACCCTCCATCACGAGCAACTGTCCACTGCACGGCGATGCGTGAGATGTCAAAAGACAGATTAAAGCCCACGACCAGTGCGCCAGCGCGGACAGATTCCCAAAACACTCGCTCGACAAAGGCGGCCCGCGAAAGCACCGTCAACTCCCGGTCTGCGCCGTTGACAAGTCCATCCGCGATATGACCTTGTTTGTAGGCAAGTATTGTCTGTATTTCCTTACGTGTTAGCCCGTCACGATAGAAGATTCCCTCTTGGATGGCTACGTAGTGTGTACCCTGAAGCTCGCAGAAACGCCAAACGCCAAAGTTAAGAGTTTGTTCGAGATCAAGTGTTGTCTCCGTATCCCAGACAAGAGCGTAATCAGGCCACAGCTTGGGTGAGCGTGTGCGCTTTGGCGATTGTTCCGTCCCGTCGCTCTCCTCGGCGAGTACAACAATGTGCGCTCGGAGATAAAGATCGTGGATCACTGTTTTCCACCTTCCAGCAAAGATGCTTGCTCCCGTTTAGTCTTGGCCAGCTTTTCAAAATGAATGGCTTCGGCGCGGAGCATTGTTGCGACTCGCTTCACGGGGTCGAATTCCTTTCTTAGGTCAACTTCGGCGTCAGTCAGCTTTTCGTGCGCGAGCGCATGACAGTTCAGGCACACAAGTACCGTTAGATCGGGATCGTGGTTCCTCCCAAGCACATGGTGCTCTGGGAACGACTTGATTGGGATGCTGCGCAGGGCTACGGGTTCTGCATAGCCACAATAGAAGCAAACAGGCCACTCGCTACCCAGCCTTTCGCGCATTTCGGCTTTCCGTCGCGCGGTACGGGCTGGATTTCGCGGGCGTCCCATTTCTACTTCTCCTCGGTCCCGCCGCGATTTTGCCGATACAAGTTATCTAGCTTGACCAATCCCGCGTCGGCTAGTTCGTACAGGCGGTCGAGATCGGTTAGCAATTCAATCCCGCCCACGCGCTTCCCAACGAAAGGCTTTAGCCCTTCGCTCTCGCCTGTCCTTAGGAATCGATTAACTGCGCTGAGATGCTCCGATACAAAGTGGGCCTGTTTCGAGGAACGCACCGAGACTGGGAGATAGCCGTCCCAAGCAAGAACGCTCAAATCCCGCCGGAAAGTGTCGCCGCTCTTGGCGGCAAAGTGTCGCGTGCGGGAATCGCGGGTTAATGCGGAGCCGACGTGCCGACGTACTGTCCGGACGGTTGTATGTTCGTTGCGCGCGGCCTCGGAGAGAGATTCTCCTCGGTTTCTCATTCGAGCGAGTACGGCTAACGCGCGCTGCCGAGCTGGACTTTGGAATCGTTTTGGTTTCCCCATAATGCCGACAGGATAAGAAACTTCGTTGGGCACGCTCAAATGCTCGTACTAATTTGCGAGCAGCAGAGGTCTGGCGGAACCCCATAAAATAAGGCTTTTCTCGAAACGGCGGTTTTTCTCTTCGAAGAGAGAGGAGAGAGGACAGGATTATCCGCTGTGTCCAACGTGGCCACGTGAAAGCGCGCGGGACTTGTCTTTATGGATGAGGCCTCGAAGTCGAGGATTCTTGTACGCCTGTACCCACGAGCCGGGCCACTCGTTCCAAGTGGGCTGAGGCTTCACTTTGCGCTCGTCCATCAGGCGGAGGAATTCGCCGGGTGTTTCAGCAACATCATCAATTTCAGCTATCAGATTGTCTCGAATTATTCGCTGGTTATCGCGTTTACGCCGACCTTTTTTCTTAGGCGCTGGCCACCGCTGCCGAAGGCGCTGCAACTGCTGCTCAAGCACTCCACCGATCAACGCTTGAATTTGCTCAACGCTGCTGAGTGCCATTGCGGCTGATTCGATTGCCTCAAGTTGGGCTGAATCCTTGGCGTAGAAAGCTCCGGTGCGAAGTGGTTCTGGGAGCACGGCGAAGAGGCGGGTTGGCAATAGCTCCACCACTTCGCTAACCTCCCGCACCCAGGCGGGTGCGTCACCTGCAACAAGACTTTGCGTGGCGCTGATTACGTTTGACTCCTCGTCTCCCAGGGAAGGTGACTCTTTACGCAGTTGTGTAAACGTTTCGTAGATGATGTCCATGATCTTGCGGTGCGCCAGCATCGTGAAACAAGCCTTACGTTGCGGAACCGTAGCCGCAGGATCATCGAAGAGACTACGCAAATCGGGATATTTCTTAAGAAGCAGCGTCACCGCGTTGACTTCCTTACGCAAGACGTTAGTCAATAATTCTTCGTCAGCAAACCAAAAAGGACGTGGAGAAAATAAGGTCTCATCCATACAAAACAGTGTTATAATTCAGTGAGATAGCGGGCCTGCCGCCTGTTAGCAGCAGACGACAAGCCCTGACCACCACAGGAGGTCTAGACTCCGATGGCAGCTACGCAAACCGTACATCAACTTCCAAAATCCCGCAAACCCAATAGCGAAGTAGGAACCCAACAGATATCAGAAGCACAAGTTCTGACTCCTCGACACGGAGTTGTGACCCTCTTCGGATATGGCACAAGTGTCCGTGTAGATCGAGGCCACTTAGTCCTTGAAGATGGTATTGGGGCTGTCCGCCGACAAGGACGGTTTTCCCGCGTAGGCCATGGACTCCGACGCCTAGTAATCATCGGGTCTGATGGGAACGTGTCGCTTGCGGCGCTTCGTTGGTTGGCTGACCAGGACGCCGCATTTGTGATGCTTGACAGGGATGGGTCAGTTCTTTTGACAATCGGGCCAGTGCGCCCGTCCGATGCCAAGCTTCGCCGCGCACAGGCTCTCGCATATGAATCAGGTATGGCTCTGCGCATCGCAAGGGAGTTAATCGCCCGGAAACTCGCGGGCCAAGAACACGTTGTCCGGGACAAGCTAGGCGATACTCACACAGCGCAGACTATCGCCGATGCACGGCTCATGCTGGCCGAGGTGGCATCGCTCGAAGCTTTGGCACAAGTCGAAAGACAGGGTGCGCTCGCTTATTGGTCCGCGTGGCGCTCCCTTCCTGTCACGTACCCTCGACGGGACGTTCACCGAGTACCGAAGCATTGGCTGACGTTTGGAACGCGCAGATCACCGTTGACAGGCTCACCCCGCCTTGCCGTGAATCCTCTGAATGCAATCCTCAATTACTTGTATGCGGTGCTGGAATCAGAAGCCCGCCTAGCTCTTGCGGCTCTCGGACTCGATCCCGGACTAGGCGTGATGCACGTCGATAGCAGGACCCGCGACAGCCTTGCATGTGACCTCATGGAAGCGATTCGGCCACAAGTTGACGTCTATCTATTGGACTGGATTTCTCACGGACCCTTACGGCGTGAATGGTTCTTTGAACAGCGAAACGGCAACTGTCGCCTGATGGGACAATTTACCGCCCGACTCTCTGAGACTGCGCCCACCTGGGCACGAGCGGTCGCACCAATAGCCGAGTGGGTTGCCCGGACGCTCTGGGTCGCGATATCTAAGCCTGAGCGACAGCGACGACTAGCAACACCGTTGACGCAGGGACATCGGCGGAGAGCCAAAGGCTACGGTCCCAACCTGCCTAAGCGGCCAATGCCCAAGCCGCCCGCTGTGTGTCGGATTTGCGGCGAGCCGGTAACGAATGGGTCCATTCACTGCCCGACTTGCGTAGCTGAGGTGCGGAAA
>DATLST010000182.1:0-7708 GCA_035534055.1 Candidatus Acidiferrales bacterium
CACATGCGCAAATTCAAACGCGATATACCCGCCTCCGACAAACAAAATCCGTTTGGGAAGCTCATCCAGTTCCAAGAACTGGTCGCTCGTCGTAAGGTACTCGGTTCCGGGAATCTTCAAGTCTGCCGGTTTTTGCCCTGCTGCGATGACGACATAGCGCCCATCCAACACATCGTCATTCACTTGAACTGAGGATGGGCCAACGAATCGAGCGCGGCCATGGAATGCCACAATTCCGGCTTTTGCAAATCCCTCTTCCCGGTTTTTGGGAACCGGCTCGGTGAAAGACCGCTTGAAGCGCATCAACTCCTGCCAATCAATTTGAAGCTTCTCGGCTTGAATTCCTTTGCCCTTCATTCGGCGCGCCCGGTCAACGGCTTCCGCAGCGCCGACAAGAACCTTTTTCGGATCGCATCCCCGGAGCGCGCACGTGCCGCCGAACGGCCTCGAATCGACAATCGCCACCTGCCACCCCGCAGAGCGGCACCGCGACGCCACGGCCGATGCCGCAGACCCGGTTCCTATGGCGACTAGGTCAAATTTTCTGGTCATGCCAAACGCCTTATTCTTGCGCAGGACTGGAAAGCGCTGCCTTGTACCCCGTATCCTTCACTACTGCGATCAGCTTACTGGTATCGGTTTGCGACGGGTTGAATTGCACTGTTGCCGAGCCAGCCGGGTACCGCACTTCGGCCTTCACAACGCCCGGCGTTTCGAGCAGCTTTCGCTGAATCACTCCAGAGCAAACTGGGCAATCCATGCCGGTGATCTTCAACTCCGCTGTTTGGAGTGTTGCCGATGAGATTGGCGATGCCGCAGCAGCAGGATTGCCGATCAATTTGACGCCGTAGGATGGGAAAAAAGCCAGAGCAGCAACCGCGAGCGTCGCCAGCCAGAGCAGAGGCTTCGCCATACGGCGAGTCCCACTTCTCGGCGGGCACGTCTCGCCGGCGCACGCCTCGGTTGCTTTCCTCTTACGGTAAACGAAATAAAATCCACCAGCCAATAAGATCGCACTCGCTGCAAGAAAGTAGGGTCGCAGAGGAGCGAACGTTGCTACAAGTGCTGCACCAAGTCCGGCACCACCCAGAAGCAACGGACCCAGGCAACAGAGCGAGGCCAAGAACGCAGCTAGGGTTGAGCCAATTGCCAAAGATCTTTCCTTCATCGGGTTTCTCCTGAGCAGCTTACTGCGACAGATTGACGCGAACATTTAAGCAAACAAAGCGCTTCAACTCTCAATTGGCGCTCTCCGGCTTCCGCTTGTTTGTTTCTTTCAAGAGCGGGCAACGAGCGGATCGCTTGGCCATCTCTCTATTGCAACTGCGCAGAGCCAAACGCAGCTCGTGCTCCAACTTCTGAAGGTCCGCGAGTTTCTTGCGCATATCGGCAAGCTTTTGCTCCAAGCGGCGGCGCACTGGCGCACAAGGCTGCAAACGGTTCTGCCGCAATTCCAAGAGGTCGCGGACCTCGCTAAGCGTGAACCCTAAGTTTTGCACGCGCCGGATGAAGCCCAGTCTCTCCACATCACTTTCGCCGTATCGACGGAAACCACCCTGCGTTCGCGGCGGTCGCGGGAGCAGTGCATGGCGTTCGTAGAACCGAATTGTGTCCACACTGAGGCCAATCTTTTTCGCCACGGCGCCAATTTGCATAACCTCGGCTCCTCTCTAGTAAGCTACACCCTGGAGTATAGTCCAGAGTCAAGTCCTTTCTTGCCGATTGCTCTTTCGCAGCCTGCCCGCACACTCTTCGCCGCCTTTGCGGAGTTGGCCATTCGACAAATCCGCCGTTGCGTTTCGGGATTACCGTGAGAGCTTCGTCCAGACCTTGGGTAGTGCCACGCATCGACACCGTGCCTTTCAAGGTGTGGTCAAGCCCCTCGACGCTGCGGTCTGTTGAACCTCCCCAGTGAAATAATGCTTGACCCCGTACCACAGTCCTGGGTTTAGACTGCATCCAGAAAGCGAGTACGGACATGAAGTCCCTCACAGTCGGTCATCTCGCCAAGCAAGCCGGGGTCAATCTCGAGACCGTTCGCTACTACGAGCGCCGCGAACTGCTTCCCGAACCGATGCGGAAGGAATCGGGATATCGAATCTACGGCGCGGATGACCTACACCGGCTGCGTTTCATTCGCCAAGCAAAGGCTCTCGGTTTTTCGCTGAACGAGATCGCAACAATCCTTCGGATGCGCGACAAGGGCAAATGCCCTTGCGGTGAAGTGACAAAGATCGGCGAAAAGCATCTCCGCGATTTAGGGCAGCAGATCGAGCGGCTGCGCATGTTCTATGCGGACCTTTCTCGCGCCGTCAAGAACTGGAAGCGCTTGGGTGGGCAGAGGGTTTCTGCCGATGCCATTTGCGTTCTGATCGAGCGAACCATGGATGGCATACGCAAGAAGGAGTGAAGTGAGAACGGGATTCAAACGCGGCACAGTGTCGGCAGCAGCCGTCGCATTTGGTTTCCTTTCCCGGCCCTGTTGAGTGCTCCCGCTTCTAGCGGGGCTTCTCGGTCTGGGAAGCACATCCTTGGCGGTTGCTTTAACCCGCTACCGGTGGGTATTCGTCTTCTTGGCAGTAGTATGGCTGGCGATCGGCCTCAAATTAAATGTGTTGCAAAAGGCCAGCCGAATCTCGCGCGTTCTTTATTGGTCCGCTGCTGTGTTCACGGCCATCACGATTATCCATTGGGGATGGTGG
Source organism: Candidatus Acidiferrales bacterium (assembly GCA_035534055.1). Classification (GTDB taxonomy): domain Bacteria; phylum Acidobacteriota; class Terriglobia; order Acidiferrales; family UBA7541; genus Palsa-295. The sequence goes on from DATLST010000182.1 coordinate 2,703, forward strand.
CGGCTCTGACAGTGTCCCAGCAAAACAACTTCTTGACTCCGTACGCGGGTCCGGGGTCTAGGCTTGGTCTGAAAGGAGGACAAAGATGGCTCTCAAACAAGGAGAAATTTATCGCTGTCCCGACGCTCAGTGCGGATGCGAAATCACCGTGACTCACAGCGCAAACCCAGACTGTCGAGGAAATCAGAATCCGCGCTGCTGCTGCGGAAAAGAAATGGTGAAGAAGTAGCAGTTCAGGGCAGGGGCACAAAATGGCCTCCGCCCTGCTCAATTATTGGAAAAAGGCGGCTCAGTAATCGAATCAGACTGATATGAGAATTTCGAAGAGAATCGGGAGTGCCACGGAGCAGCAAGTCGAGTACCTCGTCCGCGTTCTTTCGGCAGTGACTTTTCTAATTTTCTTCCAAGCGTATATGATCGCGCCCCTGATTCCGAGGCTTGCGTCGGTTTTTCACGTTTCGGCGCAGACGGTAGCGATTGCGATTCCTGTGTACATGATCCCGTACGGGGCCGCGACGTTGTTCTACGGGGTTCTGTCGGATCGCGTGGGGCGTCGCCCAATTATTCTCGGCTCGCTTGCGCTTTTCGCACTCCTCACGGACCTCACTGCTGTTTCGCACTCTGTTGACGGACTGATCTTTTGGCGTCTGCTCACAGGTATCGGCGCGAGCGGAGTTGTGCCAATCGGCCTTGCCCTTGTAGGCGATTTATTCCCATACGAAAAGCGGGGTCGTCCGCTCGCTTGGCTGTTTGGAGCGATGGCGGGAGGCATGGCCTTCGGCTCCAGCTTTGGCGTTCTTCTGGAGCCGATCATCGGCTGGCGAGGTCTTTTCCTAGGAGTAGGCATGCTGGGTCTGGCTTGCCTCGCTCTGCTTATGCGGCGCACTGAGTTGTTCGTGGGAAGACCGTCTGTGGCCCGCACCAGAGCGTCCGACGTGTTCAGAACTTACCGCAGATTACTGGCCGGATGGCGCGGAGCGCGGACTTACATTTATGTGTTTGGGAATGCGATCTTCCACTCGGGTGTTTACACATGGCTTGGGTTGTATTTTGTTCGGCGTTATCAGTTGGGAGACATCGGCATCGGACTGGCGCTCCTGGGTTATGGCGTCCCAGGATTCATTCTAGGACCTGTAATTGGAAGAGCGGCGGATCGCTGGGGCCGCAGATGGCTGATTCCGGCTGGGCTGGGGATTGCCGCGATTGCGGGTGTGGCAGCCATACCGCTCTATCGCTCCGAGAAAAGCTCGAACATAAAAGCGCAGCAGCCTGCAGTTGCAGGGATTCTTTTGTAAATCTGGAGCGTAGGACTTCATGCGCAGAGAAGTCAAAAATCTAATGAGCATTTGCAGAGCAGCTCTCGGTGTGGTGCTGATCGCATACGCCGGTGTCGCGCAAGCAAACGAACACGGCCCCGTATTCGGGCTGGCAACACCGACAAACGTGAAAGGCGGATGGAGTCTGGATATCGGCACGATGGACAGAATCGGCTCGCAGAGCAGTGGAGTTATGACTCGCGCCATGCTGACTTATGGCATCACGGAAGACTTGCAAATTTCGGTTTCCGGTCCCGCTGTTTTCAGCGCGACCCCGCTTCAGCCCGCGCGCGTCACGGCCATGATGCCTGCCAATGGCGATTTCGAAGCGCTTGGCGCGTGGCGATTCCTGCGCCGCGATAACGGCGTTGGTTCGCGACTGGAAACTACAGCGTACTTTGGTTTGATCGTTCCGGGCTTTCAGACGCCTCCCGGCATGCTGGGTCAGTTGCATAAAGCACCGGGAGCCATCGGAATGATTGCTACCGGCTACGCATCGCGAAAGAACTACTTTTGGGTAGGAATCGGCGGCACGCACTTCGCCGAGTCTCAAGTCGACCGAAAACCCGGACTGCTTTCCTATAGCGTGGTCTGGGGATATCGCCCGAAGCCACTGCGAAGGGACTATCCGCACTGGGATGGAAGATTTTTTATCGAGATGAACGGCGAGGATTCGGGGCATGTCCTGCATAACGGCACGTCGGTGTCTGGAACCAGTGACCAGCAGGTTTTTCTCGGACCCACAACTCTCTGGCTCTACAAAAAATATGGTATCGAAGGCGGCGTTCAGTTTCCGGTTTATCAAAACACTGGGCCGGTCTTTCAGCGCGAGCGGCTCCGTGCGGCAGTGGATTTTAGCTATTTCTTCTAATTCTGAGTTTTCGCGGGAGGTAAGACATGAAACGCAATTGGTTGCTTATTCTGGCGGCGATGTTGCTGACGGCTGTGCCGCTTCGGGCAGAATTTCGCGAGATTAACATCACCACATTCGGGATGGATTGAGCAATCTGTGCGCACGCCGTGAGCGTGTCCATTAAGAAAATTCCCGGAGTGGAGTCCGTGAACGTTAGTCTGAAGCACGGCTTGGTTAGCATCACGCTGAAGCCTGGAAACACAGTCACTTTGACGCAGGTGCGCAAAGCCATCAAAGACGATGCGTTTGCGCCCAAAGAGGCGCGAGTAGTTGGCGTGGGAGAACTCGCCGCTGCGGACGGAAGACTTCGATTTAAGGTCGCCGGAACCAACGAAGTCTTCCCGGTCGAATCTACCCCTCATGCCTTATGGCGAAAGCAGACTGGAAAGTCGTTACTCGTCAACGGCATTATTTCAGATCCGACGAATCGCAGCGATACGGGAATCCTGCAAATCACAGGCACTTCAGAAGCGGGTGCTACAAATGGAAAGGAATGAGTTATGACTTTGCAGATGCCGACAAAAGCGGCTGAGGAGAAGCGCAAGAGCGCGTTGCTCAGTTACCTTTCGCTCTTTACGTCGCTGGGCACACTACTTTGCTGCGCTCTGCCATCCCTTCTCGTCCTTTTCGGCCTCGGAGCGACGGTGGCCTCGTTTCTGACAAGCGTGCCGTGGCTGGTAAGCCTTTCCCGGCACAAAACGTGGACATTTGCCATCGCGGGAGCGCTAATCGCGAGCGACTTCGCGTACATCTACGCGTTTGCGCCACGGCTTAGAATGCAAGACGAGGCATGTTCCATTGAAGATGGTCCCACCGCGTGCGACAGGGCGACACGATTGAGCCGCATTACCCTATGGGTCGCAGCCGCAATCTACGCGATAGGCTTCTTCACGGCTTATCTGCTCGGCCCGATCTTGGCCCACACCGGGTGATTTGTCTCACGGTCACATCCGCTAAATTCTCTGCGGTGGCAGATCTACAAATAGGAGCGTATAATCCATTTGTTCTAATGATGGGGTCTGGTGCAGCTCGTGTGAAGTTGATGGCGGTGATTTTTACAGCCGCCATGTTCTATGCTTCTCTCTGCTCCACAGCGTGCGCCGCTGGTTTTTGCCCGATGCTCGGCAGTGACGCGGATGCAGACCAGTGCCATCACCAAGCTTCTAGCCATCCCGGCTCGCATCATGGTATGCCTGAGCACTCGAACTGTTCCGCACATGGGCATCCGACCAGTTTCGTAAATACAGCAGGGCCTACTCAATTTCAGTTTGCAATTACCGCCTATATCGGCGCGGGTATTTTCACTGCTCAGTTGCCAGGCTCGATAATTCCTAGGTCACACGCTCTCTGGGGAGCCGACTTAGCCCCTCCAACTATTCCGAAGAATCCTTTGTACCAGCAGATCTCGGTTCTTCGGATTTAGTCCTCCGCTCTAACGGTTCTTCGGGGAACGCGCACGCGTTTCACGCGCGTTAGTACTGCTTCTTGCCTTTCTCGAAGAGCATCGAAAACCTCTTTAACGTCGACTCGGTACACACAACTGTGGCAGCGCAGGTTTGACTGCGTTGAACGAAGCGAATCGCCCAGGCGATTCCAGACAGGAGAAAACAATGAAGGGATTCATTTCGGGTGTCATCGCTACCGTGGTTTTCGCACTCCTCGTGGCGTTCTTGGTGGGCATCACGGGACATATCACCATGCGCGCGGATATTCTGCCCACCTCCTTGGAAAAAAGTATGGCGATGCGCGTGATGGATGCGAACGTCGAACGGAATGCGCCGAAAATTGCGAATCCAGTTCAGCCTACGGACCAGACCCTTGTCGCAGGCGCATCAATCTATCTCAAGCGTTGTGCGGCTTGCCACGGTGATCCGAGCCAGCCGGAATCGCCGCTCGCGGACATGCTCTATCCCCCACCGCCACAATTCGTCAGCGATGCCCCGGACATGGAAGAGAACGAAAATTACTACATCATTCTGCATGGTGTGCGCTGGACAGGCATGCCAGGCTGGAAAAACGTGCTGAAGGATCAGGAAATCTGGCAGGTTGTCACGTTCCTCTCGCACATGAACAACCTCCCACCTGCGGCCAAATCGGTCTTTGGTCCGTCTGGTAGCGCACCCGTCACTGCGCCAACAAAACCCATGAAGATGCCAAAGATGTAACGAACGGTGTTGTTGCGGGTTTTTGATGCCAGTGCCGCGTGAGACAGGCGACGGTCAGACTAACAAAAGAAAAGCCGAAATAATTTCAGGAGGAGTTATGGATCGAACACGTCGGAATTTTCTGCAGAGCGCGGCGCTATTGGGAGCAGGCGTCATAACCACGCGCGGCGTCACGGAGGCTCAAGAGCAATCGGGGCAAGAAAAGATGCAGATGCCGCCGGGCATGAAGATGGATCACGCCAAGATGCAGGCGGATAAAGAACCACCGCATCACATGTCCCCCGAAGGAGCAGGCTTTCTTCCCGTTGTGACACCCGATTTGCCCGACTTGCCGTTTGAGATGGACAACGGTGTGAAGGTTTTCCATCTCATCGCCGAGCCGGTGAAGCAGGAAATCATTCCCGGCAAGGTCGCCAATCTCTGGGGCTACAACGGCAGCGCACCCGGCCCAACCATTCAGATCAATCAGGGCGACCGCGTCCGCATCCTCGTGGACAACCATCTGCCCGAGCCGACTTCCATGCACTGGCACGGCTTTGAAATTCCTTTTGACATGGATGGCGCGCCGGGTCTCTCGCAGGACCCGATTCCGCCCGGCGGACGCTTCGTCTA
>DATLST010000183.1:0-13208 GCA_035534055.1 Candidatus Acidiferrales bacterium
CCTCAGGGGTCACCCAAAACCGGCCATGCAGGGTCACCTCAAAACCGGCCATGAGTGAAGCCCGGGACATTGACTCCGACAGGAGCCCTTATAGGCTCCGTCGGTATGAGCAATGTCTTGAGCGAAGAAAAGAAACAACAAGTCATCGCACTGGGGAAGCTCGGATGACACTTGCGGCGGATCGAGCAAGCCACTGGTGTTCGTAGGGAAACCGCAAGTGCTTACCTAAAGTCAGCAGGGGTGGTGGTGTGCCTACCCGGGTGGGGACGCCGAGCGCCGTCAAAACCGGCCATAGGGGTGACCACCGACCCCGATCCATCAAAACCGGCCATAGCCATAGAGGTGACCACCGACTCTGGCGGGGCACCTTCGGGAAACCAAGGGCCACCTACCCATCCAGAGCCGTCCGCCAGTGCTTGCGAATCGTATCGCGAGATCGTCGAGCAGGGACTGCGTCGTGGCCGGAATGCCATGGCCATCTGGCAAGACCTGGTTTCCGATCACGGTTTTGCGGGCCGCTACCAGACGGTGAAGCGCTTCGTTCGCAAGCTTCGAGGTCCGCAGCTTCCCCAAGCCGCGGGCATCATCCTGACCGCCATGGGAGAAGAGGCGCAGACCGACTATGGCAGTGGTCCGATGGTGCGCGACGCGCAGAGCGGCAAGTATCGCCGCACGCGACTGTTCGTGCTGACTCTTGGCTACAGCCGCAAATCCGTACGCTTGCTGGCATGGCGTTCGAGTGCACGCATCTGGGCCGAACTCCATGAGCAAGCTTTTCGTCGATTAGGTGGTTGCTCCAGAGTCGTGGTCCTGGACAACTTGAAAGAAGGAGTGCTGGTTCCCGACATATACGATCCCATCGTCAATCCACTGTTTCGAGATGTCCTGGCCCACTATGGCGTGGTAGCGCTGCCTTGCCGGATCCAAGATCCGGATCGCAAAGGGAAAGTGGAGTCGGGGATCGGCCACACGCAGAAAACGCCGCTCAAAGGGATGCGCTTCGAGAGTCTCGAGGAAGCCCAGGCGTATCTAGATCGCTGGGAACAGCGCTGGGCCGACACGCGCATCCATGGCACGACGAAACGGCAGGTGGCAGCCATGTTCACCGAAGAAAAGCCGCACTTGCTTCCCCTGCCTCTCGAACCCTTCCGCTATTACCAATACGGAGAACGCGTCGTTCATCTGGACGGTTGCGTGGAGGTCGAAGCCGCCTATTACAGCTTGCCGCCGGGATGGATCGGGCGGCCGGTGAAGGTGCAATGGGATGAACTGCACGTGCGCATCCTGCATCCGAACACCAACCAACTTCTTCGCGAGCACCTGTGCCAGAAACGTGGTGGATATCGCATCCAGGAAGAAGATCACCCCAAGAAAATGCCGCTGAGCACGGCGCAACTCTTGCGGCGTGCCGAACATGCTGGAACTCAGATCGGCAAGCTCTGCCAGCTGATCTATCAGCGGCAAGCAGAGACAGGCATCCGACGCATCCTGGGAGTGCTTTCCCTGATCAAGAAATACGGGGCCGCGGCGGTCGAAGACGCCTGCGCCACCGCTCTCGACATCGGCGTATACGAATACCGCTTTGTACGCCGTTATCTGGAGCGCCGCCCGCACCCGCAAATGTTTTTACGCCAGATCGATCCCCTGATTCGCGAGCTCACCGAGTATCGCGATTTCATCAATCTCAAAATCAAGGAGCAACCAGAATGAATCTAATTGAGTTAAATCGTTCCTTACGGCAACTGCGTCTCGGCGGCATCGCTGCGGTGCTGGAGACGCGCCTGCAGCAAGCCCAAGCGGAACCGATGGCCCCCATCGACTTCCTCTCCTGTCTGGTATCCGATGAACTGACTCGTCGCGGCGACCGACTGCTGGAACGGCGCCGGAAACAAGCGCAATTTCGCAATCCGCAGGTGACGCTCGACAACTTCGATTTCAACTTCAACAAGAAGATGAACCGGAGCTTGGTCTTCGATCTGGCGACGGCCACGTTCATCGCGCGCCGCGACGATGCACTTTTTCTAGGCCCACCCGGCACCGGCAAAAGCCATCTGGCCCAGGCCATCGGGCAGGCGGTCATCGGCCAGGGCTATCGGGTGATCTACCGCGAGGCCCACGTCCTGCTCGAGGAAATCGCCGAAGCGGGCCTGGACGGAAAACGCAAAGAGCACATGGAACTGCTGGCCACCGTGCCCCTGCTGATCATCGATGACTTCGGGATGCGTAAGTTAGGGCCCACAGCGGCAGAAGAGCTGCTGGAGATCGTTATGCGCCGTTACGAACGCGCCAGCACGTTGGTGACCTCAAACCGCCCGGTCGAGGACTGGGGGAAACTGCTCGGCGACAGCGCGGCGGTCACCGCCATGCTCGATCGCCTCCTCCACCACGGCCATATCCTCAAATGCGGGCCGCGGAGCTGGAGGACCAAGTTGCCGGTGGAACCATGAACACCGCCAAAAACCAGCCGGAAAGCCACGACCTGAACCATGGGAGACCTCGAGAAAATGCAACTACGGCCCTGTAAACGAGATTTTTTCGAGCTTCGAGGAGGAAATGGCCCTCCCCCTCGAAATCTGGGAGATTAGACTTGCCCGCAAAGCGAACGGCAGAGTACAACATCTAAGTCCCGGGAACCTTCCCATGGCCGGTTTTGAAGTGACCACATATGGCCGGTTTTGAAGTGACCACTGAGGTCCGCACAACGCGGAACGCAGGATAATGAACTCGAGATCCACTGCGCGCGTTGTACCAGCCTATCGGGCTTCGAGCGAGACATTTCTAAACGACTGAGATGCCTCCCCGAGCTGTACGATTTGCGAACCCTAAGATTTGAGTGTCATGAACGGCCTCCGCGGCTCTCATGCCTCAGCGCACACTTGAGCAAGCAATGATCTTACAGCTTAGGACCATTAGTGCAGAAATACGGAGCAACGTACTGCATCCAAAACCGACGGCTTCTACAATCTAACTTGTAGTGCTCTCAATTGTCCTTCGCGCTTGCAAGAATGGATCGAAGCGATTCGATGTATTCCTCCGGTAACTTGAAATGCTCTGCTGCCGAAACGTAGTGAGCGATATAGTCCTTGTGAGGTTGTCTTTCTCCAGGTGGGTCTTGAGGAATAGCAAGATAAGTCCAGACAGACTCACGAGCGCCTGATTCTTGCACGACTTCTATTAATTCACGGCTGTAGTGGCCAGGGACGCCTTCGTAGGCGTCAAGCCGTTTCAAGTCGTTTCCGCACACGCTGTACACAATACCCCAAACCGATTCGCCGGGATCACGCATGATGCTACCGACTCCACCTCTGCGCTTCTTGCTTTCCCTCGGGAAACATAGTTTCCAACCAACCGCCGCAGCCCTGAACGCTAGAAGCTCGGAATCAGGGCAGCGGGCGCGCATTTGAATAGGATCCATATTTGAGCCAAACGCAAAAACCAACTGATCGCTTTGTGAGTCTTTCGAAGACAAAGGATCTATTGCTGCTTGCAATGCTGTGTCCAAAGAGAGCACGGAATAAGCCAAGTCTGTAAAAGATCCCAACCTTGTTACATTCCAATGCCATCCGGCAAAACCGAGAGCAGGTTCAACACTGAAAATCGCATAAGAGTCTGAAGGGTCGATCGTGCCTGGAAATGAGAGGGCCCTTATGCCTTCAGCGGATTCAATTTTGGCCGACGATGAAGTACGCTGAAGCAATATCGAGCCATTACCAGAAAGCTTTTCGTACACCAAGAGGAAGTCAGCCTTAAAGGTATCCGAATCAAGCGTAGCGCCGGGATGAAGCTTTATTGGATATCGTTGTTTCGATTTAATCCAATCTAGGCAATCGGGATTGTCATAAGGAGCGAGCATTACCCGTGTGTCTTGCGGCGGCGATACCCTCTCCTTGTCAGCTTCGCCTAGTTCCGGAAGCGGACGAAAAACATCGGTGGGTGAGGCGCCCCGGTTTATCCGGTAACCATGAAAAGTGAGCCGTTCTCTCCGGCTGGCACGGTTACAGAGATGATTGACCACTTTTTCTAAGAATTCTTCGACCTCGGCAATGCCTTGGGCCGTATTCGTGGCCACGGGTCGAACGCTGAATGCTCCGATACCGGGCAAGATTTCATGAAAGCCCTGCCAGGTTTTGGTCTTGTCTCCTGGATATAGAACGTAAGCGCCTACAGTACGCCGAATAGCGTCGCGGTAAGCATGCATCTTTAGTAGATCTGACCTCCGGTAGATGCCACACCTTTGCTGCGCACGTTCTTCATTCAAGTCCTCATCCTCTGCGCCAAAGAGCCCAAGCAAGGATTCGGCACGGTACTTCGCATCAAAATGGAGGTGGACCATAATGTCTTGACGTTCTGCCTCTTCAGGAGAAAGTACAGCGGGCCAGAAACTTAGTGTGAAATCGGGCCGCATGGGGCGGGTCCACGCACCTTCGAAAGAAAAATCGTCAGTGGGACTGAACGTACGATTGTAGCTAAATCGCAGGCTCAGATTTCTCCCTCGGCGGCGGAAGTTCGATTCCATCTTGAGAAGACTACCCGACCGCAAGCGAAGTAGAAGCCGGTCTTTGTCCAAAGAAAATAAGTCTCGGACAGCGGAATTGTTGAAGCCAAAGCTGCGACGCAGAAGAAACAACAATTGAAAAAATAGCCAATACTCGTACAGAACGGCTAAATCTCGTTTGCCGGCTCCGTAAACCTCCTCACCTCCGTCCCAATCCAAAGTCGCAGCCAAATTAAACCGAATCCAAGTGCGCAGGATCTCTCTGTATCCGCCTTTGCGCTGCATGACGGGGCTGCCAAGCGGAAGGATTTGCAACGGACCTACATCGCGCAGGAAGGTCTCACCGATAATCGTCAGTAAGTTTTCTCTGATAGGAACGAGCTCCGAATAGATGGCTTGTTCCTGCGGGGATGAGCTGCCGCGTAAGCGTTTCTCAATGGCGGATAAGAACTCTGCGTATACTTCCAGTGTGTGTCTGACGAATCTATTCTCTGAGGTGTCTCTAGTTTGATGGTTAATGCTCCGACTAATTCGGAGAGGAACTGACGGCTCTCGAATCATGAGCTGTCCCATTCGGCGTGCAAGTGGATGGCTGACTGTCAAACGCGCGCGTCGCCTGCCCGCTGCGAGCTGAACAAGACTCCGCGCATCCGGACGAACTCCTCTCCTGATATCGGTCATCGTTTCTATCTTCTCCAACTTTTCATGCGGAATCGCGACGATTCGACGTAGCGCCTCTTGGAACTCTTTGGATTCCAAGATGCTTTTGAGGAATGCGAATCGGTGCTGAATCGTCTTCAGGTCACGTAGGGTGACATCGGGCCTGAGTCGTATCTGGGATGGCGCTCGAAATTCGAGCAATAGATCACAGCACTGCTCGGCGATCGCATTCATCATATTCCTGTACTCAGTACGATAATCCAACTTGGCGGATCTGACTTCTATTGCGGCCCGCGCGATGGTCTGGCCGGATGCACTTTCGAAAGCGAGAGGAAAGCGTCCGGTATACAAGCCAGGTTCGAGTATCCCTAATTTGCCTTCTTTACCAGGGATGCGACTGTGAGACAGAACATTCGGGATCTCACGCAGAGAAGCGTTCGAAGGCGCAGCGAGCACTTCGAATTCATATGTGCCACCCTCGACAAATTGAAGAGGCTCTTCACCGTAAACTCGTGACTCCGGCGCGTCCAGAACGCTGACCATGCCTTTTTTAGCTATGAACAACACTTCGCCTACAAAATTCCCTGAGGAGTCTACAAACCGCAAAGCGGCTCGATCGCTCGTTTGCGACACGCTTAAGCCTCCGCAAAGCTCGCAAAGCCGTTTTGGTCCAGAACGCTCAACATCCGTGCGATCTTCTCGTAGCTCCTACTGAGGTGAGCGGACGTTGTCGGATACTTGCGATTTCCGCCACTGTCCTCTGAGAGAGGACTGATACCTTGCATCTGGGTGGCCTCAGCAATGCCCTTCTCCAGTTCGCCCTTATTAGACAATGAAGCTACTTCTCCTCCAGTGCTCCACTTGTGCTCCATATAACAGTAGGCGCTTAATGCCAAAAGGATGGGTTCCAATTTCCGTCTGGACCCGTGCAGCTTCGGAAGAACCTTTTGAAGGATTTGGGAATCCCAAGCATCCCGAAAGGTTTCGGACTCTCCGGAAAGATGCTCGTAAAAATAGGAGAATCTCGCCATTTCGTGAACGACTCGGAACCCAAACTCTGCATTGTGTTGCGACAGGGTATGGAAAAGAAGGTCTATCTCGGCTTTTAACATTTGTCTCTGGGAGACCTCCAATTGGGGATCACACTGGCTGGCCTGTAAGAATGGGGAGGAAAATCCAAAGCCAACCGCTCGGAGGGAATCGAGTTCAATGTCGCTTGGCCTTTCAGCAAAACCAAGCAATTCATTCCCGTCCACACGGAACTCAATGACATTTGCGCGATCCAGAACCTTGGGGGAAAACATGTATGTGGTTTCGTCTACGTTCACAGTTCCTATTACAAAAACATTGTGTGGAAACCTCACTTCACCTGGCACGCCATCTCGCATGGTGGGCTTTCCCTGCGCATCGAGGTCATCATGTAGGTGAATTGGCTGCCCCGATTCCATCGACGACAACATGTCCGCGAAATACCGTTCGACATGCGACAAATTCATTTCATCGAGAATCAAAAAATAAGGGGAAGTGGGATCATCCTTTGCTCGAAGAAGAAGGTCTAATGTAGGAGTGCGAACGTACTTCTCCGAATTGAGAGCATCTGGATAGCCAAGAACGTTTTCTTTGCCGTTCCAATCTGGCCCCACGGCGATCAATTCGAAGAATGTGTGGGCCGCCGGTTCTTTTCCGAATTCTATATATCTGAAGGCTGCGGCTTTTAGGTGCGTCTCGAACGAATTCAACTGTGTCGAGTATTTTGTCTTCTTGTCAACGGCTTCACGAATGGTTCGAGCAGTCGTATCTTTGTCAAATCCTTTCTCTCTGATTTCCGCAACCCACTCCAAAACAAGGGCCCTAGGCAAGACAACTTTCGTGGCTTGGGCTTCTTCCTTATGGTTCCACAATTCAATCGCTAGGTCGTCCGACGCTGCTACATGGTACGAAATCTTATCTGACTTGATCTCTGCACCTGGCTCAAAGGAATCCACGACGGTTTGAGTGCCGCCGAGCCACACTGCAAATGCTTGTGCAAGCTTGGTCTTTCCGGAACCTGATAACCCCGTAAGGATAACAAGCCGTTTGGCAAGCAAACTTGAAATAAAACGAACAAGCAGATCTTGGCTGACAATAAAATTGGCTGCCCTGAAAGATCCAAATGCAGCTTCGACCATACCTTTCACAGACGATTCGGGGACCGGAACTGCACTCACCTCGGACGTGGAAACAGCCTGCGGAAGATCTTTTTCGTGTAGCTCAAGGAACTGCGGCCAGCTCTCCTCGTCGTGTTTCCATATAGGTGGGTTATCGAGCATGAAACGAATGCGTCTTTGGAGGACGGCGTCAAGATTCGTTGACAAACCCAAACCCACGATCTTTGGACCGTTGTTGACGAAGCTGAACAAACCAGTTTGGTCGAAGGACTTGTTGAACAGCGTGTTGAAGTTATCCCTTCCGACCTTATATTGGTCTTCGAGGTCCTCTAGGAGTGTTTGCCGCCCGGTGATCGGACGCCAGAACGACGATCGAACGGATAGTATCTGCGAAAAAAGATCAGCTGGCCCTAACTTCCACTTAGCGTCATCGTCAAGTATCTTGAGGAATTCGTCGTAGTAAAGAAACCTGCGGTCATCGGAAAGCGTCCCGAGATGCATCAACAAACCGAGCAGGTTGTAAAAGAACGCGAAGCTAGTGTTATTGGCTTTGGCAACGGCATTAGCTGCACACGCGGTTCCATTAGGGATAACAAAGCGCCAGAGCGAACGGGTTGCCAGCCAGCGCCAAGCATCCGATTCATTTCGGCTGTACATGCGGAGAAAGGCATTCGCTGCCTCAGTGATTTTGAACTTTTCACCTTCACGTGCGAACAGACCCATATACGATGCGAATGCCCCAACGATGTTTGCTTGCGTCTTATCCAACGACGCGGAGCTGGTGACGAGAGCGATATGGTCCGCTGCGGATTTTGCAGAAAGCAAAGCCGACCGCTTAAAAGCGTTTCGATCGAAGGTAAATGTCTGAATCAGTTTGAGCATAATCCCTCTGCTGTTGTCTTACCGTTTTAATGACTGCTAGGGCTACTCCGTACGCCAGTGACGGTGGCACCGCATTTCCTATTTGTCGCCGCACTGATGCGCGATTGCCATCGAAGACAAACCAATCAGGAAAGCCTTGAATACGAGCCGCTTCTCTAGGGGTGATTGACCTGTGTTTAAAGGGATGTGCAAACTCCCCACGAGTGAAGCTGTCAAACCCTCCAGTAATCGTTCTAGCCTGAGAAAACCAATCTAGCCGTCCGTAGACGTCCAGATGCCCGTTGTAGGTTGAGTGGCAAGGAAGCTGAAGTCCAGGAGGAATCGCCATCCTACCCCCGCCCATGTCGACGTAAGCAATGCGCTGCTTGTTCAGATTCCCTTCCTTGCTGGCGTCATGATTTGCAATCATTTGTCGCAAGAGCGAATGCTCGGAAGCGTCAGGTAAGCCTGCCAATGCCTCTCCCACGGTGGGCCATCGACGAGGCGTCAGCGGAATCGGTCCACTGTAATGAGCCGCGATGTTCGATCGAAGCGCGACGACGATAATTCGATGCCGCAGCTGCGGAATGCCGAAGGCGGCTGAATTCAAATCATGTCGAAACACTTGATACCCCAAAGTACGAATGAGTTCTGTGTATTCGGCGAGAATCTCCTTTCCCCTGGGGGAATCCAGGTAAGTCACGTTCTCCAAAACTATCGCCAGAGGTTTACGTGACAGGGTATATACCAGTTTTGCGTATTTGAGGACGAGATTATTTCTGGGATCCTCATCCTTGCCACGCCGCTGTTGAGAAAAACCCTGGCAGGGGGGCCCCCCTACCATCACGTATGGTTCTTTGCCCACCGCAATATCAATGTCCGCCTTCAACGTTCGGTCGTTGATATCAGCTTGCCGGGCTAGCAAAGACACATTGCGCCTGAAAGTACAGACACAATCCTCGTCAATGTCGAAAGCTAGCGACGTTTTGAAGCCTGCTGCCTCAAAGCCGAGTGACAACCCACCTGCACCACAAAAACAGTCGACGAGCCCGATGGAATTCGAGTCCCCGCCGACAGGCTTCGTTTCATGGCGACTCCCATGCACAAGCACCGCAGGTAATGCTTGTGAAGGAATAAACTTGTCAAGAATCTGCCAGGCTAGAAAACGGCCAAAGATTGGCGGAACCGCCTCACCGATCTGCCGATATTGATGAACGTGCGGCCCTTGAAATCTGAATGTCTGCGGAAAGCCTTGTAGAATTGCAGCCTCTCGGACAGTAATGTTTCTGTGTTGTTCCGGGTGCAAAAACCGACCACAGGACGGGGTGCTACTCTTTGCAGTAATGGTGACACTTGGAGTATCCCAACGTAGACGCCCATAGACATCTGTAAATCCCGGCGTAGTTCCATTGTCCAAGGCCGAATGACAACCGAGCTGTTCTTCAGCAGAAAGAGAGCGACGGTCTCCTCCATCTAGTGGTGTCTTCTTGATGCGCTCCAAAATGCGAGGAACATGGTCGGGAGCTCGGTGCCATGGGTCGTTTGCATCGACGCCGCCTGACGGGACAGGTTTCAGATGAGAAATGGCATCACGCACCGTCACCACTGTATCAGGCGTGAGTATAGGCTTCGGAAGGGAAACGGTGCCCTCCAGGGCTCCAACAACTACTGCTCTGCGTCTTCTCTGGGGCACGCCATACAGACTCAGGTCGAGGACGTCCATCGTCAGTGCGTACCCAGCATGTTCTAGTTTGTCGGCAGCTACTCGGAAATATTTCGTATAGCGCCCAGTCAGAATTTCGGGAACGTTTTCCATGACTACGATATCGGGTTTATAGAAAGCGCTTATCTTGGCGAAAGCTACTAGCAAAGAATTGCGGGGGTCGTCTCGGGAGTCTTTTTTTCTATGAGCACTAAAGCCCTGGCACGGAGCACAACCTATAAATACAAGAGGGCGGAAGATCTTTGAGTCAAAATCTGGCACAAGCGTCGAGAGTAGCTTCGGATTTTCACTTAAGTTCCCGATATCTGCGTACAGACCGGGCGCACCGACGTTTACCTCATAGGTCTGCAGTGCCACCCGATCAATATCAATCCCCGCCAAAATCTTGTATGCGATGTGACTCTGCCTGGTATCGGCAAAAGCGTAGCTAAGACCTCCACAGCCGCAGAAGAAATCGAGAACGAAGACCTGCCTTGGTTCAGGTAGCTTCTTGGCGTAGCTTCCACCACTGCCGTTCATCGGGAGACGCGGCAGTCTGTTTTCTCCCGTCCGGTTTCGTACTGCGCTTGTGCTCACTTGCCCAACTCGCATTCCCACACGACCACGACCCTCCATCCCAATGCCTTTAGCTGCTTCTGCACTTCGACGTCACGCTGTGCGTTTCGCCGAAGTTTTGCAGCCCAAAAAGATGCGTTCTGCTTAGGAAGTTTTGCTTTCCGGCAACCTTTATGTTGGTGCCAAAAGCATCCATGAACAAAAACAACCGTATGATACATCGGGAACACGATGTCTGGACATCCAGGTAAGTCCTTGCGATGCAAACGAAAGCGAAAGCCGAGCGTGTGCAATGCTGAACGGACCTTCAATTCTGGTACGGTATCCTTGGACCTTACCAAGGACATTACTTGGCTTCTCTTCGCTCTAGTAAATATGTCGGTTCCGCCCCGATCCAAAGGCTGCTGCTGCCTCTCGCGATGGCGGCCTTTGAGTACTCGAGGCGAATTGGTTCGAGATCGCTTCATCGCATGCTTATCGGAGATAGGCCTCAATCCACCCAAACTGGGTATTGTAATAGAAAAGTATAAGAGATGAGGTGTTTGCCAGCGAAACCGCTGCAGCACATCACTCTCGCCTTGGCAGGCGGTACGAATCCCACCCGCCCCTTGGGACATGGGGTACTGCTCACAGGGTGACCGTTTTTTCTCGTCCTCAATGAGGACTCCCCCGCCTTTCTAGGCGGCCGATTTACGTCACCAATTTCCGGAACTTCCACGACGATACTACCTCGACCAGAGCACCCTGAGTCTCTTAGTCCACGCCTCGCGTTTTCAATCCGGACCTTTGCAAATGTTGTTGGAGCGCACCCTCGCTCGGCCGATTGTTGGGGTGTGATGGTAACCGGAGGGTCTTTCCTTTGAGCTTGCCGTATACGGTGTTCTTGAGGGATTTGGACACGATCACCTTATGACTGCTTGGAGCAACACCGATCTTGCCTATATCGAAGAGAGTGTGAACGTCGCTCCGTAGCAAAATCCCATTCTGAACGTGGTTGGTGTCGTCTCCGCTGTACGGAAGAATATGAGCTGCTTCGAGCCCGTCTCGGCAATCGCAATCAGTAACCGCGCAACGCCAACCGTAAGCTTCTAGGAGCATCTTGCGAAAATCGGGCTGCCCGCGCCGCAAATTGATCTCTCGAACGGTCCTTCTTCGGGCCTCCCTTATATTCCTTAAATCAAACGCGCCTTCGCTGTTGGCAGTCCTACCATCTCGCTCCAATCGCTTATCGATATCGTGGTTTTTTACCGCGAGTTGGGTACTGGGATCGCGCCTGTATGCCGGTTCACCGTCGATTGCGGCCAATACCTTTCCCTGATTCCAGCCGGAAAGGAGGATGACATTGTCTCTGTTGCGGTTGTCGAACTTGAAGTATTTGGCGTGACGAGGGGTAATGCCGACTTCGTAAAAAACGCCGCCTTTACTCGTCTTTCGAAACACAGCCTTGTACCCTCTTAGTCGTTGTTCCGGAGACTTCCTGAGTCTTGCCATTTTGGATGCCGCATTTCTTCTGGGCGCGTGCGGCGTGCGCTGATTTTTTACACAAGAACTCTGCCTTGTTAGGCGAGCTGAAGGTATATCAGTGCGGGCCGTGCACTCAAAGGTTAATTTTTATAAGCAAGATCAATCGGAACGACACGCAAATTCATGGAGGGCTCCCCACCTGTCTGGACGACCGATTTACATCAAGTATTCTCGGAAAACTCGCAGCGATGCCAGCCTGTTTGAGTCGTGATTCCGTGTACCCGCCGCGTACCTCCGTTCTGCGTTTTGGGCAGTTTTAGCATTTTCGGCGTAACGTAAAATCAATAACTTACGGTGTTTCAATGCGGGCGGCGAAATGCCTTAAACTTAAAACGTGTCCCATACGGGCAGCCAACGAAGGCAGTGGGCAAAAGAAATGGGGCTTTAGCCATATAATCAGAAGCGATATATATACTTGTTTGATAAAGGAATGAACAAAACAATTACACACACCCGCGAAAAAGGGACCACCCCCTCCGTCCACCACCCCAAAATCTTAGCTGACGACTTTTTTCGTCCCGGCTTTGACCTTGGCCCAGCGCCTCTTGGCAGCTTTGGAAATCTTCTTCCTAGCCGCTGCCGACAGCACTCGTTTCTTGGCGTTGTTCAAACTGGCATTCGTCGAGCGCCCCAGTGCCTGCGCTGCGGCTCTTACCCCATCCAACTGGTGCTGCAACCCTCGCAGCTCCTTTTCGAGTTTTCGCTCTTCGCGTTTGATTGCTGCTAGAAGACTCATTCAAATCCCTCCGAATGAAATCATCCCAAAAGCCACGTCCATGGTCGAGTCATTTGTTCAGCCGCGACACGGCGTAACTATCTTTCGCAGGGGCGATCCCTGTTTAAGTGAGCAGCTCTTTCTCGAATGTTTCCAGCACTTTTTCGCAGAGATGCGACACGAATCGCTCGACAGTTTGAATCTGAATTTTGCACACCGCACAGCCCGGCACGACGACACCTTTGCCGCCCTGTCCCACGCTCGGCGGTTCATCAACGAAAGTATCGAAGCGATGCTTCTGAAATTCAGCGCGAACAGCCTCAGCGAGCTTTCCGTGGGCGGGGTCCATAAGGCGGAAGCATATCACACCATGTTCGCTTTGTATTCGCCTAGCAGTTTGTTGAAAAACTCATTTCCTTCGCAACTTTAATTGAAAAAACTCGTCTGATGTGAGGAAGGCCAAGGAGACGAGCAAAATGCGCGGAGACGATAACCAGCAAGAAGGAATGTTCAGCTACGTTTCTCCGG
>DATLST010000184.1:0-16836 GCA_035534055.1 Candidatus Acidiferrales bacterium
AGATGGTGATGCCGGGAGACAACGTGTCGATGGAGATCACGCTAATCACGCCGGTGGCGCTGGAGAAGGGGCTGCGTTTCGCGATTCGCGAAGGCGGCCACACGGTGGGCGCCGGCGCCGTCGCGGAGATCGTCGAGTAAATCATGCCTAACGGAGAAAAAATTCGGATTCGCCTGAAGGCCTACGATCACCGCATCCTGGACCAGTCGACCAAGGAAATCGTCGATACAGCTAAGCGCACGGGCGCGGACGTGGCCGGACCGATTCCGCTGCCCACGGTGATCAACCGCTGGACGGTCCTGCGATCGCCGCACGTGGACAAGAAATCGCGCGAGCAGTTTGAGATGCGCACGCATAAGCGGCTGATCGACATTCTTGAACCCACACCGGATACGGTGGACGCGCTGATGAAGCTCGATCTGCCGCCGGGTGTGGACGTCGAAATCAAGGCTTTTGGGCGCGAGCATACGGCGAAGTAAAGAGCTGAGATAAGAAGCAAGCCGGCAGGCGACAAGGAAAGAGCGAAAGCAATGGGAGTCAACGGCATACTCGGAATCAAGCTGGGGATGACGCAGGTCTTCGCCGAAGACGGCACGGCCCTGCCCTGCACGGTTTTGCAGGCGGGGCCCTGCGTGGTGGTGCAGCGGCGCACGAAAGACAAAGACGGCTACGACGCAGTCCAGCTCGGCCTGGTGGAATTTATCAAGCCTCAGCGTGTGAATAAGGCTAAGACGGGGCACTTTAAGAAAGCCGGGGTTGCGCCGATGCGCTACCTTGGCGAATTGCGCATCGAGGATTCCAAGGACGAAACCAAGCCTGGCGACCGCGTGTTGGTGGATGGATTCAAGATCGGCGAATACGTGGACGTGACCGGGGTGAGCAAGGGAAAGGGTTTTCAAGGTGGCGTGAAGCGCTGGCACTTCCGCGGCGGCGACGCCACGCACGGGTCGATGTTCCATCGCGCGCCCGGCGGCATCGGCGCGAGCTCATTTCCGTCGCGCGTCTGGCCTGGACAGCATTTCCCGGGACATATGGGAAACGAGCGCAAGACTTCGAAAAATTTGCGGGTGGTGAGGATCGATTCCGACGAGAATTTGCTGCTCGTGCGCGGAGCCGTTCCGGGGCCGGCAGGCAGCTACATTTTTATTCGCAAGGCGAAGATATCGAAATAGGGAATGAACGACGGCGCCGGTAGAACCGGCCGCGAAATACACGGCGAGAGACGACGATGCCTGTTGTGGACGTGAAAAATATGGATGGAAAGACGGTCGGCCAGGTGGAACTGGCCGACGACGTGTTCGGCGCCAAGGTGAATCCGCACCTGCTGCACGAAGCCGTGCGGCACTATCGCGCGGGCGAGCGCGCCGGAACGCACAAGACGAAAGACAAGAGCGAAGTGAGCGGTTCCGGCAAGAAGCTCTGGAAGCAGAAAGGGACCGGGCGTGCGCGCATCGGCTCCATCCGCTCGCCGCTGTGGCGGCATGGCGGCACGGTTCATGGGCCGGTGCCGCGCAGTTATGAGTATTCGCTGCCGAAGAAAATGATCCTGGGGGCGTTGCGCTCGGCGCTTTCCGCCAAGGTGGCCCAGCAAAAGCTCACCGTGGTGGAAGGCTGGACGCTCGAATCGCATAAGACGAAGGCGTTCCGGCAAACGCTCGGAAAGATCCACGGGGAATCGCGAACGGTCCTCTTGGTTGAAAACAGCCCGAACGTGAATCTCGAACGCGCCAGCCGAAACCTGGAGGGCGTGACGCTGCTTACTTCGATGGCCCTTGAACCCTATGTTTTGCTGCGCCACGAGCACCTGATGCTTTCGCGTGACGCGGCCATAAAGCTAAGCCATGCTCTCTCGGCGAATAAAGCCGGTGAGGCCAGTTCGACCGTGCAGATTGAGCCGGTGGCTCCTGCGGTGAAGGTGCCGGACGAGACTGTCGAAGCGCCAGTTCAGGCTAAAGTAAAGGCCAAGGCTGCGAAAAAGCCGGCGCCGAAAAAGCCGGAAAAAGAAGAAAAGGGGAAAAAGCCCAAGGCGAAGCCCAAGGCGAAGCCCAAGGCGAAGAAGGAATAGCTCATGGCGACGAGGCTCTATCAAGTAATCCGGCGGCCCATCATCACCGAAAAAGGGCTGGGCGTGAAGGAGACGCAGCACACGGTGGTATTCGAAGTGGTCGCGGACGCCACAAAAACGGAGATTAAGGAAGCGGTGCAGCGCATTTTTAAGGTGAAGGTCGCCCAGGTGCGCACGGCGATTTATCACGGAAAATTCCGGCGCCGGGGACGCGCCGAGGGTTTCAGAAGCGACTGGAAGAAGGCGTACGTGAAACTGTCTCCCGGCGAGAAAATGATTGAATATGCGGAGAATCTGTAATCCTGGGCAAGAACGAAAGGCGATGCCGCCCTTCGAAGGCACGAGGCAACGATGGCGCTGAAAACATTTAAACCGTATACACCAGCACGGCGGTTCCTGACGATGCTCGATAAGGGCGAAATCACCAAGGAAACGCCGGAAAAGTCGCTTACCGAATCGAAGAAGCGCACCGGGGGTCGCAACGCGCATGGCGAAATCACGTCGTGGCATCGCGGCGGCGGCCACGCGCGCAGGTATCGCACGATCGATTTTCGCCGCGACAAGGCGGGAATCCCCGCGAAGGTTGCGGCCATCGAATACGATCCCAATCGTTCGGCACGGATTGCGCTGCTGAATTACGCGGACGGCGAAAAGCGCTACATCCTGCAGCCTGTGGGGCTGGAAGTCGGGATGACGGTGCAGAATGGCGAGGGGGCCGATATCCTGCCTGGAAACGCGCTGATGTTCCGGCATATCCCTCCCGGCACGATGGTTCACAATTTGGAATTGTTTCCCGGCAAAGGCGGCCAGGTCGTGCGCGCCGCCGGTGGAGCGGCGCAGCTCCTGAGCAAGGAAGGCGATGTCGCCCTGGTGAAGCTGCCATCGGGAGAAGTCCGGAGGTTCAGCGTGGATTGCATGGCCACCATCGGACAATTGGGAAACCTGGACCATGAGAATGTGACCTACGGCAAGGCGGGGCGGACGCGGTGGCACGGCAAGCGCCCGACGGTGCGCGGCGTGGCAATGAATCCGGTGGATCATCCGCACGGCGGCGGCGAAGGCCGCGTGAAAGGCAACCACCCGCAAACCCCCTGGGGGTTTCCGACTTTGGGTGCGAAGACGCGGAAGAAGCGTCCGAGCGACCGGCTGATCGTGGAACGGCGCAAGCCGTAGATAGTTTGGAGCTGTAAGGAATCAATGATCCCGGCGCGGCGGAGAATTGAGAGCGTTATGACAGCCTCACGATCGTCTCGGCGTGCAACACGGCGGCCCGTGCGCGCGCGCAAATCGGTTCAGCGGCATGCCGCGAAGCCGGCGGGAAAAATCGCGTCGAAGCTCGCGCCACCGCCCCAAGTGATGTTGCGGCTGTGCAAGTCCGGTTGGGCGGTGATCGTTGAAAAAGCGCCGAATATGCAGGGAACCCGGTTTGTGTGTCCTTTCTGCCCGCTTTCGCACCGTGTGTCGGGTCCGGTGCGCGGTTTCCGCAAGTTGCGCCGCGCGCAGTGGGTGAAGCTGCGCCGCGTGGAGGAGTAAGGCCGATGCCACGTTCACTGAAGAAGGGACCGTTCATTGACAACCACTTGCGCCTCAAGGTGGAAGCGCTGAACGTCCGGAACGAGAAGAAAGTAGTCAAGACGTGGTCGCGCCGTTCCACGATTTTGCCGGAGATGATAGGGCACACGATCGCGGTACACAACGGGAAGAAGTTTATTCCGGTGTATATCACCGAGCAGATGGTGGGGCACAAGTTGGGAGAGTTTGCGCCAACCCGCACGTTCAAGGGCCACGCGGTTAAGGCTGCGCTGGAGAGGGCTGCCGGAGCGGCTCCAGCGGGCGGAGCCGGCGCTCCCGCGGGTGGCGGCGGGGCTCCCGCACCCAAGGCGTAATCAAAGGGAACAGACGATGGCAACGGCAACGCAAGCTGAAAGACAGATCGAGGGGATCGCGAAAGCGCGATTCATCCGCGTGTCGCCGCAAAAGGCCCGGCTCGTGGTGGATTTAATCCGCGGCCAGCGCGCGGAAGATGCGTTGCAGACCTTGCGGTTCACAAAGAAGCGCATCGCCAAGGACGTGGAAAAGACGCTGCGCAGCGCGATTGCCAATGCCGAGCGCCAGGCGGACGACGCCGGGGAATCGCTCGACGTGGACGCGCTCTTCGTGACGCGCTGCTGTGTAAACGAAGGGCCGCGCTGGAAGCGCATGCGTCCCGCGCCAATGGGCCGCGGTTTCCGCTATCAGAAGCGGACCAGTCACATTGAGGTGGCCGTATCCGAGCATCATCGGGCCGCGGCGGATCGTGTGGCGGCGGCAGCAGCGGAGGCGGAGGCTTCGAAGGGTGTTAAGGGAGCGGTGCGGAAGGCTCGCAAGGCGATCGAGAAGCGCGCCAGGGAAGCGACGAAAAAATAGCAGGAGGCGAGTTTGGGGCAAAAGACACATCCGTATGGGTTTCGGCTGGGCTACAACAAGGGTTGGAAGTCGCGCTGGTTTGCGAAGCGGGATTACGCCGACCTGCTTCACGAAGATGTCGCCCTGCGCAACCAGCTCAAGGACCGGCTGCGCTCGGCGGGCGTGGATTCGATCGATATCGAGCGCGCCGCCAACAAACTGGTGGTCCGGATCTATACGGCCCGGCCGGGCATCATCATCGGGCGAAAAGGTTCTGAGATCGACAAGCTCAAGAACGAAGTGCAGAAGCGGACCAAGCGCGAAGTGCACATCGATATTCAGGAAGTGCACCGGCCGGAACTGGCCGCGCAACTCGTGGCGGAATCGATTGCCCTGCAACTCGAAAAGCGCGTGGCCTTTCGCCGGGCGATGCGCAAGGCCGTGGATTCGGCGCTGCGCTTTGGCTGCAAGGGAATTAAGGTCCATGTGGGCGGGCGCCTGAACGGAGCGGAAATCGCTCGCAAGGAGTGGTACCTGCAGGGAAGGCTGCCGCTGCAAACGCTGCGCGCGGACATCGATTTTGGATTCGCCCAGGCCTATACGACCTACGGCATCATCGGCGTGAAGTGCTGGATTTACCAGGGCGAAAAAATTCCGGCTCGCGGAAAGCCAGGACCGGGCGCGGAAGCGTAAGGGATCGGGACAAACATCATGTTGATGCCGAAAAAAGTGAAGTACCGGAAGCAACAACGCGGCCGGCGTACCGGAAAAGCCTGGCGCGGCGGTTCGCTGGCGTTCGGCGATTACGGCCTCAAGGCGCTCGAACCGGCCTGGATCACGGACCGGCAGATCGAGGCGGCGCGCGTGGCCATCACGCGGTTTATCAAGCGTGGCGGAAAACTTTGGATTCGCGTCTTTCCGGACAAGCCTTTTACGAAAAAGCCGGCCGAAACCCGTATGGGGAAGGGCAAAGGGCCGCCGGAACGGTGGGTGGCGGTCGTAAAGCCGGGGCGGATCATGTTTGAGATGGCGGGCGTGGATTTGGCCGCTGCGACGGAAGCAATGGAGCTTGCGGCCAACAAGCTGCCAATCGCGACGAAGTTCGTGACGCGGGCGGAGGAACTCTGATGGCGCGGCGCGCGGAAAAATACCGCGAGATGAACCAGAACGAGCTGGAGATACAGGAGCGTGACCTGGGCGAACAGATCTTCCGCCTGCGTTTCCAGCTCTCGACCGGGCAGGCCGAGGGACTCAAGAAACTGCGGGAAACCAAGCGGGATCTCGCACGGGTGAAGACACTCCTTCGCGAAACTCAATTGAGGAAGGCGTAATGGCAAACGAAACAGCGGCGTCCCCGCAGAGCGCTCCGGCGCGCGGCGCGCGGCAGGAACTTACCGGGGTTGTGACCAGCGCCAAGATGCAAAAGACGATCGTGGTCAAGGTCACGCGCGCGACGCAGCATCCCTTGTATCATCGCGTCGTGCGAACCGCGAAAAAGTACTATGCGCATGATGAGGCTGGGGAGGCGCGTCTCGGGGATACGGTGCGAATTGTTTCCACCCGGCCGCTTTCGAAACTGAAGCGCTGGCGGCTCCAGGAAGTGCTTTCGCGCTCGACGCGCGGCCTGAGCCGGAACCGAGAGTAAGGGAGAGCACGACAATGGTGCAGATGCGGACATGGCTGACGGTGGCCGATAATTCGGGCGCACGCCAGATTACCTGCATCCTCCCCGTGGGAGGAGATGCGGGCTTAACGGCCGGGTTGGGCGACGTGATTACAGCCGCAGTGAAAGAAGCTAGTCCCGACGGCCAGGTGAAGAAGGGCAAGGTCGTGAAAGCAGTGGTCGTCCGCACCCGGAAGGAACAGCGCCGGAAGGACGGCACCTACATCCGATTTGATGATAATGCCGCGGTGTTGATCAACGATGCGGGCGAGCCGGTCGGGACGCGCGTGTTCGGGCCGGTGGCGCGGGAGCTGCGAGAGAAGAAATTCACGAAGATTATCTCGCTGGCTCCGGAAGTGTGGTAGGGATGAGAAAAATCAAAGAGGTTCCGGCGCCGCTTGGCATCCGTCACGGGGATACCGTGAAGGTGATGGCGGGGCGGTCGAAGGGCAAAAGCGGGAAGGTGCTCACGGTCAACCCGTTAAAACGCACCGTGACGGTCGAGCACGCCAACATCATCAAGAAGCACACGCGCCCGAATCCGTCGAAGAACGTGCGGGGCGGCATCCTCGACAAGGAAGGCCCGATTCACGTGTCGAACGTGATGCTGATCTGTCCCGGGTGCGGGAAGCATACGCGCGCCGGGCACACATCGCTGCCCGACGGCACGAAGGCTCGTATCTGCCGACGGTGCAATACGACGTTTGAAAACTAGGCGAAACAACACGAGGCAAACGCGGAAATGATCAGCCGGTTGCATGAAAAATATCGGAAAGAGGCCGTTCCGGCCCTCACCAAGCGCTTTGGTTACTCCAACACGATGGCGGTGCCGCGGGTGGCCAAGGTGACCGTGAACATCGGCCTGGGCGAAGCCAGTCAGAATGTGAAGCTGCTTGACACGGCGGCGCAGGAACTGGGGCAGATTGCCGGGCAGAAGCCGGTCATCACCCGCGCCAAGAAGTCCATTGCGAATTTCAAAATCCGCAAGGGCATGCCGATCGGCTGCATGGTCACGCTGCGCGGAGAGCGCATGTATGAATTCCTCGACCGGCTTTCGTCCGTGGTGTTTCCGCGCGTGAGGGATTTCAAGGGTTTGCCTCCCAATTCATTCGACGGCCGCGGAAACTATACGCTGGGATTGAAGGACCAGCTGGTGTTCCCGGAAATCGATTACACGCGGGTAGACAAGATCAAGGGCATGAACATCACGATTACCACGACGGCCCGAAACGATGAAGAAGGGCGCGAGCTGCTGAAGCAGCTGGGCGTTCCCTTCCGGGCATAAGGAGACCGTTTTCTCATGGCTC
The DNA here is from genome assembly GCA_035534055.1 of Candidatus Acidiferrales bacterium. Classification (GTDB taxonomy): domain Bacteria; phylum Acidobacteriota; class Terriglobia; order Acidiferrales; family UBA7541; genus Palsa-295. Next base: position 7,421 of record DATLST010000184.1, read on the forward strand.
GAACCAGTCAATTCGCAAAAATGCGGCGGAAGCTGAAATATAAGGTTCGCAGGCGGAACCGTTGCCGGATCTGCGGCCGCGCGCGCGGCTTTCTGCGCAAGTTTGAGATGTGCCGTATTTGTTTTCGCGGCCTCGCGCTCAAGGGGGAGATCCCCGGCGTGGTGAAGGCCAGTTGGTAAGGAAGGAAGAATGACCACCGATCCCATAGCCGATTTGTTGACGCGAATCCGCAACGCCACGCGCGCCAAACACCCGCGAGTAGACTTGCCCTCTTCGAAGTTGAAGACGGAGATTGCGCGGATTCTGAAGGAGGAAGGGTATCTCGCCAATTTCAAGGTGGTGGACGAAAAGGGCAAGAAGACGCTGCGCGTTTTCTTGCGCTATACGCCCGACCGCCGGAGCGTGATCACCGACCTGCAACGCATCTCCCGGCCCGGCTCGCGGCGCTATGTCGGGAAGACGAAAATCCGGCCCGTGGTTGGCGGAATGGGCATTGCCATCCTTTCCACGCCGCGCGGTTTGATGACGGGCCAGTCGGCGCGCAGGGAAGGCGTGGGCGGCGAGCTGCTTTGCGAAGTTTGGTAGATCCGAGGGAACGAGGTTTTTGAAAAAAACATGTCGCGAATTGGAAACAAACTGATTCCCTTGCCGTCCGGAGTGAAGGTGCAAATCAAGGACGGCGTAGTCGACGTGCAAGGGCCGAAGGGCAAAATGACCGTGCCGCTGCCGCGCGGGATCTACTTCGAACAGAAAGACAGCGTCCTCACGGCCAAGCGTGAGACGGAGGATCAGCGCGCTTTGCATGGCTTGGCGCGCGCGTTGGTGGCCAACGCCGTCACGGGCGTCACCCTGGGATTCAAGAAGGACTTGGACATCGTGGGTGTCGGTTATCGCGCCGAGGTGAAGGGCAAGAATGTCGTTCTGGCGCTGGGCTTCTCGCATCCGATCGAGTTTCCCATCCCGGAAGGCATCCAGATCGCCATCGAGAAACAGACGCGCATGACGGTCTCCGGCGCGAACAAGAATCAGGTGGGGCAGGTGGCCGCGAATCTTCGCGCGCTGCGTCCGCCCGACCCGTACAAGCAAAAGGGAATTCGCATTAGCGGCGAGCGGCTGAAGAAGAAGGCCGGCAAGGCTGGAGCCAAGACGACGGCCTGATAGTTCGCCGGAAAAAGGAGAACGAGAGTGGCAGCACCGGTTCGAAAGTTATCGCGCGAGGCGCACCGCCGCAGGATTCATGTGCGGACGAGAAAAAAAATCGCCGGCACGCCGGAACGGCCGCGTCTTTGCGTGCATCGTTCAAGCAGGCACATTCGCGCGCAGGTTGTGGACGACCAGACGGGGCGCACCATCGTCTCTGCGAGCTCGCTCGATCCGGAGATTCGATCGACGTTGAAGGGCGGAGGAAACATCGCCGCGTCGAAAGTGGTGGGCAAAGCGATTGCGGAGCGCGCCCGGGCAAAAGGGCTCGAGAAGGTAGTGTTTGATCGCGGCGGGTATCAATATCATGGCCGCGTGCAGGCGGTTGCGGAAGCGGCCCGGGAGGCGGGCCTGAAGTTCTGAAAACTATGCCGAAACAAGAGCTCAAAGACACGCTGTCTGTTCGCCGGCCTGTGGAGACAAATCAGGCCAACTTGAAAGATCAGGTAGTTTCCATCAACCGTGTCACCAAGGTGGTGAAGGGCGGCAAGAATCTCAGCTTCTCGGCGCTCGTGGTGGTGGGCGACCAAGGCGGGCATGCCGGCTTCGGCATGGGCAAGGCTCGCGAGGTTCCCATGGCGATTCGCAAGGCCATCGAACAGGCCAAGAAGAACATGGTGAAGCTGAATCTGAAGGGGTCCACGATTCCTCACCAGGTGGTCGGATATTACTGCTCCGGACAGGTGCTGCTGAAGCCGGCGCCCGAAGGAACGGGCGTGATCGCTGGCGGCCCGGTGCGGGCGGTGATGGAAGTGGCGGGCATTCAGAACGTGTTGACGAAATCGATCGGGACGTCGAATCCCCACAATGTGATCAAGGCGACGTTCGACGCGCTGCTGCATTTGAAAGACGCGGCAAAAGTCGCCGAGTCGCGCGGGCGGGGAGCGTTGGATGAAGTGGCGGCATCGGAGCCTCGCGCATAGACAATGGCCACGACAAAAAAGAAGATAGCAGGGACTCTGAAAATTAAGTGGGTTCGCAGTTTTATCGGCTGCCCGCGCGATATGCGGCAGACGATTCGCGGACTGGGCTTCCGCCGGATGCAGCAGGTGGTGGAGCGGCCCGATACTCCCGCCATCCGCGGCATGATCGCGAAGGTGCACCACTTAGTGGAAATCGAAGGCTAGGACAGGCCATGGAACCGACACTATCGAATTTGAAACCGCCGCGGGGCTCGCGTCACCGCAAGGTGCGCGTGGGGCGCGGCATGGGCTCGAAGCTTGGCAAGACGGCGGGCGCGGGCAATAAGGGACAGCAGTCCCGCCGGGGATATTCGCGGCGCGCGGGTTTTGAGGGCGGGCAGATGCCGCTTCACCGCCGCTTGCCAAAGCGAGGCTTCTCGAGCCCGTTTCCGAAATCTTTCGCGGTCGTCAATGTGGAGAGTCTGAACACCTTCGCGGCGGGAGAAACGGTGACCCCCGAAACGCTGTCGGCGCAGGGGCTGGTACGAGCCATGCGGGATGGCGTTAAGGTTCTGGGCAATGGTGAATTGAAGGTGTCCCTGACGGTTCGCGCCCACGCATTCAGCAAGTCGGCGCAAGAAAAGATCACAAGCGCCGGAGGGAAGATCGAAATCCTGAAATGAGGAAGCTGGCCGAGGCATTTCGGAACATCTTCAGCACGCCGGACCTGCGTAAACGCGTTCTGTTTACGATGGCGTTGATGGGGGTGTATCGCATCGGCGCGTTTATCCCGACTCCGGGAATCAACACGGACCTCTTGCAGCAGCTCTTCCAGCAGAGCCGGGGCTCCGTGCTCGGTATTATCGACCTGTTCAGCGGCGGAAACTTCCGCCGGCTGACGATTTTTGCGCTGGGCATCATGCCGTACATTACGGCATCGATCATCCTGCAATTGCTAGTGGTCGTCTGGCCCTATCTCGAGCGCTTGCAGAAGGAAGGTGAGCTCGGGCGCCGCAAGATCACGCAATACACGCGCTATCTGACGATTATTCTGAGCGTGTTTCAGTCGTTCACCATTGCGTTGACTTTGACCCGCCAGAACCTGGCGGGACAGGCGCTTGTTTATAATCCCGGCGCACGCTTCATCTTGATGACTATCCTGACGCTGACCACCGGTTCGGCGTTTATCATGTGGCTTGGCGAGCAGATCAGCGATCGCGGCATCGGCAACGGGATGTCGCTTATTATTTTTGCGGGTATCGTTGTGGGCTTGCCGCGCGCCATAGAGGATCTCTGGGGCAAGGCGCAGACGGAGCAATGGGGCTCGTTCACGCCGATTGCGCTGCTTGGTCTGATCGTGCTGATGGCTGCGGTGGTCGCTTTTATTGTGTTCGTGGAGGGCGGTCAGAGGCGCCTTCCTGTGCAATACGCCAAACGTGTGATGGGACGGCGCGTGATGGGCGGGCAGATGACTTATTTGCCGCTCCGCGTCAATTCCGGCGGCGTGATCCCGCCGATTTTCGCGAGTTCACTGCTCACGTTCCCGCAGACGTTGGCGCTGATTTTCCAGAATAAGTCGCCGTTCTTTGAGCGATTCGCCAAGGCGATCGGCTGGGGCGAACCTCTCTACACGGTGATCTATGTGGCGCTGATCATCTTTTTCGCCTTTTTCTATGTAGGCATTATTTTCAATCCCACGGAGCTTGCGGACAATATGCGCAAGTACGGGGGATTTATTCCCGGAATTCGTCCGGGGCGGAATACGTCGGAGCATATCAACCGCATTCTTTCGCGCCTCACGTTTGTGGGCGGCGTGTATTTGGCGGTTGTTTGCCTGCTGCCGGAATGGCTGATTTCCGGCATTCACTTGCAACACCTTCCCATTTGGCTGGGGGGCAATTGGTTTGACCAGCACATGTGGCGGTTCGTGCTTGATGGGCTCGGCGTGCAATTTTATTTTGGAGGCACGTCGTTGCTGATCGTCGTGGGAGTGGCGATGGACACGGTGCAGCAGCTTGAAGCGCAATTGGTTATGCGGAATTACGAAGGGTTTGTGCGCAAGGGCCGCGTACGTAATCGTCGCGGATAATCACTATTTCAATTTCAGCGGTGGTGGATGGCTCTCAATCACGCGCTCATTCTGTTAGGCCCACCGGGAGCGGGGAAGGGCACCCAGGCAAGACTTATTGCAAAGCTGTACGGCGTGCCCCACCTTTCGACCGGCGATATGTTTCGCGAGGCGGTCAGCCGCGGGAGCGAGACAGGTCGGCTGGCCAAGCCCATTATGGAAAGTGGCAAGCTCGTCCCGGATGAGATTGTGATGAAAATGGTGGAGGAAAGGCTGGCGCAGCCCGATTGCGCTGAAGGATTTACGTTCGACGGGTTTCCTCGGACGATACCGCAAGCCGATCAGCTCGGCCGGATCCTCTGCCGGCTGGGCTTCGGCAAGCCGGTGGTCGTGGATATTCAGGTGGACCCGGAGAAGCTCCTTCGACGGCTGTCGGGCCGGCGGACCTGCAGCGTGGGAGGCGAGATTTACAACATCTTCGACGCGCCACCGAAGGTGCCCGGCATTTGCGATTACGATGGCGGCCAGCTAGTGCAGCGTGCGGATGACCGGCCGGAAGTCGTGAAAGAGCGTTTAGTGGCATATGAGAAGCAGACGAAGCCGCTCTCCGATTATTACGCGTGCAAGGGTGTGCTGGCTGCCGTCGATGGAACAAAAAGCATGGAGGAAGTAAGCTGCGCCCTGGCGAAAATTGTGGGGTGCGTGGCAACGCGAGATGGTCATCTGTAAATCGCCGGCGGAACTGGAGACGATGCACCGGGCCGGCTTGATCGTCTGGGGCGCGCTGGAAAAAATGCGCGCGATGGTCAAGCCCGGGGTTTCGACCAAAGAGCTGGATGAATTTGCCGAGGCGTACACGGCAGAGCACCATGCGCGGCCTGCATTCAAAGGCTACCGCGGGTATCCGGGCTCGGTTTGCACGTCGATTAACCAGGAAGTCGTGCATGGTATTCCGTCGCCTTCGCGGCGTCTGCGAGAAGGCGATATTCTGTCCATGGACTTTGGAGTAGAACTGGGCGGCTATTTTGGCGATGCCGCGCTGACGGTGCCGGTCGGGCCTATTTCGCCGGAGCGAGCGAATCTGTTGCGGGTAACGCGTGAATCGCTCGACCATGCCATTGAGAAAGTACGTCTGGGCAACCGTCTTGGCGACATTTCGGCGGCCGTGCAGGGATGGGTTGAGAAGAGCGGGTTTTCCGTGGTGAGGGAGTTTGTGGGACACGGCATCGGAACCCGGATGCACGAGGAGCCGCAGCTTCCGAATTACGGCAAACCGGGCCAGGGAACTCGCTTGCAGGAAGGCATGGTCCTAGCCATTGAGCCGATGGTGAATATGGGCGGCCCGGGCGTCCGTGTACTGGACGACGACTGGACTGCGGTCACCGCGGACGGCAGCGACTCAGCGCACTTTGAGCACACCGTGGCTGTTACGGCGAATGGACCGTGGATATTGACCAGGCCGAAGGAAGCCACCGGGCCCTGCTGGTGAGAAGCAAACACGGATTCGGTGGAATCTGAGAGTCTAAGACGGGAGCGCATGGCGAAAAGGGCAGAACCAGACAAGAAGAAGCCGGGCGAGGGAAGCGGGAAGGAAGACGCCATCGAAGTGATGGCAACTGTTATTGAACCGCTCCCCAATGCGATGTTCCGCGTGGAGCTTGAAAACAAGCACCAGGTGCTTGCCCATATTTCCGGGAAAATGAGGAAGAATTTCATCCGCATCCTGCCCGGGGATCGCGTGGCGGTGGAGCTTTCGCCATACGATCTTACGCGCGGACGGATCGTCTACCGATACAAGTAGATGCGAGAAGCGGCGGCGGGAAAGAACGGAGTAGAAGATGAAAGTTCGGGCATCGGTTAAGAAAATTTGCATGAAGTGCAAGATCGTCCACCGGCGTGGCGTGGTTCGCGTGATCTGTGTGAACCCGAAGCACCGCCAGCGCCAGGGTTAGGGAGGAATAAAAAATGGCACGCATTGCAGGCGTCGATTTACCGCCGAACAAGCGGCTTTGGATCGGCTTGACGTCGATCTATGGAATCGGGCAACAGCGAGCCCGGTCGCTGGCCGGGAAGGCGAACGTCGATGCGACGAAGAAGATCAAGGATCTCACGGAAGAAGAAGTGACTCGCCTTCGCGCCGCGATTGAATCCGAGGGCCGGGTCGAGGGCGATCTTCGCAAAGAGATGCAGATGGGTATCCGGCGGCTGATCGAAATCCAGTGCTACCGCGGCCTGCGCCATCGCCGGAATCTTCCGGTGCGCGGCCAGCGGACGCATACGAATGCGCGCACACGGAAAGGCCCGCGGAAGGGTGCCGTGGCGGCCAAGAAGAAAGTGATGGCGCGCAAGTAGCATTTTCAGACTTGCGTCGCTATCCGGAAAGTTTCAAGCAGGCGGAGGAGAGGAAAGATCGTGGCAAAAGAACCGAAGGATGCAGCCGCTGCTCCGGCAGCGCCGGCGAAAACGTCGAAGCGGAAAAAAGAATTTCGCAAAAAAAAAGAGAAGCGTGTGGTGCCTCACGGCGTCGTGTGCATCCAGGCGACGTTTAACAATACGATTGTTACGCTCACGGATCCCGATGGCCGTACGGTGAGCTGGTCGTCCGCCGGCTCAGTTGGATTTAAAGGCTCGCGCAAAGGAACTCCCTATGCGGCGCAGCAGGCGGCGATGACGGCTGCCGGAGTGGCGCGCGACCAATATGGGATGAAATCGGTCGAGGTACGCGTCAAGGGACCGGGAGCGGGACGCGAATCGGCGGTTCGCGCCCTGGCTTCCTCGGGATTGCACATCAACGCCATCAAGGACGTCACGCCTGTGCCCCACAACGGTTGCCGTCCGCCGAAACGGCGTCGCGTCTGATTTGAGAAAGGTATTTGCAGTGACGCAAAGGAGAGAAGCACTTGGCAAGACATCGTGAAGCAGTTTGCCGGTTGTGCCGGCGAGAAGGCATGAAGCTCTTTCTCAAGGGCCTCCGGTGTTATACGGAGAAATGCGCCATTGAAAAACGTAATTTCGTTCCCGGCCAGCACGGGCAGGCCCGCCGCGCGAAGATGGTCGGATACGGCATCCAGTTGCGCGAAAAACAGAAGGTGAAGCGCACTTACGGGCTGCTTGAGCGCCAGTTCCGCTCCTATTTCGAAAAAGCTGTGCGGACCAAGGGGCCGACCGGATCGAACCTGGTGGTCACCCTGGAGCGCCGCTTGGATAACGTGGTCTACCGGATGGGAATCGGCGGCTCGCGCGCGCAGGCCCGCCAGCTTGTATTGCACGGCCACATTCGCGTCAAGGGCCAGAAGGTAAATATCCCGAGCTATCTGGTGCAGGTGGGCGACGAAGTGGCGCTCAAGGAAAGCATGCACGAGAACGCGATGGTGCTCGAAGCTCGTAACCTGGCGCAGAGCCAGGGCGTGGCGCCATGGCTCGACATCGACCGGGAACATTTCAAGGCGCGCGTGGTGGCGCTGCCTCGCCGCGAGGACGTGCAAACGCCTCCGATGAACGAGCAGCTCATCGTCGAGCTTTATTCGAAGTAGCGGCGTCATTTTAGAACGGCAACTTTGGCGGGTCCGCCTCGCGCGGACCAGGAGGAACACGAATATGTGGAAGGGCTTCCAGAAACCGAAGCGGTTGGCGGCAGAACCCGAGACACTCACCGACAAGTATGGAAAATTTTCCGCGCAGCCTTTTGAGCGCGGCTGGGGAACCACTGTCGGGAATGCTCTGCGGCGTGCTCTGCTGAGTTCGATTGAGGGCGCAGCGATCACGGCGGTAAAAATCGAAGGAGTGCTGCACGAATTTTCGCCGATTCCGGGTGTTGTTGAAGACGCAACGGACATTATCCTGAATCTCAAACAGGTTCCGCTGAAGTTGAATACGGATCAACCGAAGACCATCACTCTCAACGTGGACGCGCCGGGACCGGTGACTTCGGAGAAGATTGAAGAGGATGCGGATATCGCCGTGCTCGATAAGAACGTCTATATCGCGACGGTGAGCGAAGGCGGCAAGCTTGAACTCGAATTGCGGGTGAAGAACGGCCGCGGCTATGTCGCTGCCGACCGCAATTTCGACGAGGATCTGCCCATTGGATACATCCCGATCGATTCCATCCATTCGCCGGTGCGCAAGGTCAACTACGCGGTGGAAGCCGCGCGCCTTGGCCAGATGACCGACTACGAAAAGCTCACGTTGGATGTCTGGACGAACGCCGCGATCACGCCTCAGGACGCGATCGGGCTGGCGTCGAAACTGGTGAAGGATCACATGAGCATCTTCATCAATTTCGAGGAAACACCGGACCTGCCCGAAGAAGTCGTCGAGAACTATAGCGATCCTCGCTTGGAATATCTCGACCGGTCCGTCGAAGAGATGGAGCTTTCGGTTCGCTCCTACAACTGCCTGAAGAACGCGAACATCCAAAACCTTCGCGAGCTGGTGCAGAAGACCGAATCGGAAATGCTCAAGACAAAAAATTTCGGACGCAAGTCTCTCAACGAGATCAAGGATATTCTGCACAAGATGGGCCTGGGCCTCGGCATGAAGTTCGATGAACATGGGCGCATTATCTGGCCTCCGCTGCCGAGCCAGACCGCCCCTCCGCCGTCGGAGGAAACCACGGCTATCTAGGCCAGGGAACCCAAACACATGAGACACCTCAACTCAGGCTACAAGCTGGGACGCAACCCGGCGCATCGCCGCGCAACGCTGCGCAATCTTGTGACGAACCTGATTGAAAAGGAGCGCATCCAGACGACGCTCCTGCGCGCCAAGGCGGCTCGCCCTCTCGCCGAGCGCATGATCACACTCGGCAAGCGGGATTCGCTTCACTCGAGGCGCCAGGCGGCGGCGTTCCTTACGACGGTGGATGCCACCAAGAAGCTTTTCACCAGTCTCGCGCCGCGGTTTGCGGATCGCCCAGGTGGCTATACCCGAATCGTTCGTTCCGGATGGCGGATTGGGGACGGCGCGGAGCTGGCTATCCTTGAATTCATCGGCTCGGAATTGAAGAAAAAAGAGAAAAAATCGAGAAAAGCGGCGGCACAAGAGGCTCCGGACGAAAAGGAAGCCGCGGCTGAGAAGTAGGTCGCTCGCTCGGTTGTGCGTGAAGTGGCCTGTCGCAGTGAATTCGTTAGTACGCGATTCTGGGAAAAGAATGGGCCAAATAGCTGGCACCCGCCATTCGTACAGTTGCTCTTGGTTTTTGCGTGTGGCGTCTGCAGTAACACTTTCTCCGCGACAGGCCACTA
>DATLST010000185.1:0-39631 GCA_035534055.1 Candidatus Acidiferrales bacterium
GATTTTCTCGCGATCAATGCCCGCTTCTTGCAAGGCGGCATCCAATAACTGGCCGGCAGGCCCGATAAACGGTTTGCCCTCCAGATCCTCCTGGTAGCCCGGTTGTTCGCCGACGAACATGATTTTGGCGCCTGGTCTGGCTTCGCGAAATACTGTCTGCGTTCCGCGCTTCCACAAGTCGCAAGCCTTACAATCTCGTGAGGCTTTCCTCAGCCCTTGACAGGCCGGCCTGGAATGGAATCGACAGTTTTTTAGTGGGACACCACGCCCAATCCAGACCCCTTCTATTTTTATTCATCGTGATCCGGTTCTCACGGGAACAACACTGAATATATCGCGCATTTACCATCCTCGCTTTTCTTCCCGCAAATACATCGCTTTCGGATTACAATTTAAGAATGAAGAGTGCAAACTCTCGCTGCAAGCCAATTAGAAGGTTGCCGGTTTATGACAAGGAGCACCCATAGCCAGTCATGCGCTATTTGGCCTTCGCCAGTGACTACGACGGCACTTTGGCCGATGAAGGCGCCGTCTCTCCCAGCACTTTCGCCGCTCTCAAACGACTCAAAGCTTCTGGACGGAAGCTGATTCTTGTTACCGGCCGCGAACTGGATGAACTACTCCAAACGTTCCCTGCACATTGGGTTTTTGAGCGGATCGTTACCGATAATGGCGCGGTGGTCTATTCTCCCGCCAATGGCCGGACGGTGACGCTCGCCGATCCTCCGCCTCAGAAATTTATTGACGCGCTTCGACAAAAAAATGTCGAGCCGCTGGGTATCGGACGGGTCATTGTCGCCACCGTGGAATCACACCGCGCTGCGGTCCACAGCGCTATCCGCGAGCTAGGCTTGCCATTACAAGTGGCTTACAACAAAGGCTCCGTGATGGTTCTGCCTGCCGGGACCGACAAGACCACGGGGCTGCTCGCCGCTCTCTCCGATCTTGGTCTTTCCGAGCGCCAGACAGTCGGTGTTGGCGATGCGGAAAACGATGAGCAACTACTGAAGCTCTGCGCATGCGGCGCCGCAGTGGCAAATGCGACCCCTGGATTGAAGGAATGCGCCGACATCATCATGACGGAGTCGGGTGGCAAAGGCGTGCAGGAGTTAATCGACAGACTCCTGTTAAACGATCTGTCGGATATCGAAGTTCAGCGGCAGTCGTCGGAACGTTTTCGGTGAGCCTGCTAGCGCGAAAAGCAAGACCTGAAAAAATGGTCACTCATCGGAACCGTGGGGAAACAATACATCGCAGCAGTTTGAACGTCCGAGAACCATTTTCGGCCTCCCTCGCCATGGTGACCGCCAGTTGAATACTTTTGAGCTGACCTTCTTCGTCTGGCTCGGGTCTCTCGTCGCAGGCTTCCTCGGATCATTGACCGGTTTGGGAGGCGGAGTCATAATTGTTCCCCTCCTTACCCTGGCATTTCACGTCGATATCCGCTACGCCATCGGGGCCTCGCTCGTTTCCGTGATCGCAACCTCTTCGGGCGCAGCGGCTGCTTACGTGAAAGAAGGTTATTCCAACATTCGAGTGGGCATGTTCCTCGAAGTGGCAACTACCTTCGGTGCGATCACGGGCGCGATGATCGCAGTCCGGCTGCCGCTACCAGCCATTGCGATTATTTTTGGAATTGTATTGCTCTATTCGGCATATATGTCGTATTACCCGTCCAAGGAAATTCACGCCGTCGAGAAAACCGGACCGGTCGCCGCATGGCTCCGCATGGATGGAACCTATCCAACTCCCGAGGGTTTGAAGGCGTATCGTGTCCAGGGTGTCCCTGCCGGGTTCAGTCTTATGTACCTCGCGGGCATATTGTCGGGCCTGCTCGGCATCGGTTCTGGCGCCGTCAAAGTCATCGCCATGGACAGGGCCATGCGGCTCCCCTTTAAGGTGTCCACAACCACTAGCAATTTCATGATCGGGGTCACGGCTGCAGCGAGCGCAGGCGTCTATCTCAATCGCGGCTATATTGATCCAGGCCTCTCCATGCCGGTCATGCTGGGAGTCCTTGCGGGATCACTGGCCGGAACATTTGTCTTGGCAAAAGCGAGGACGCCGCTGTTACGAACATTGTTCAGCGTTGTGGTCGCGGCATTGGCAGTTGAAATGATTGTGAGCGCATTTACCGGGAGGTTTTCGCATTGACCGTGGTCAATGGCCGTGCCCGCGATCAGGGCATTGAAGAAATCATCGGCACTCTTCTGCGCACGGGCGTGATCCTTGCCGCTCTGGTCGTGCTGGCGGGCGGCATTTTCTATCTTGCTCGCAATGGATCCTCGCCAGCACATTATGGTCTATTTCGCGGTGAGCCCAGCGATTTGCTGCACGTCGCCGCGATTGTGCGGGATGCCGTTCGTTTAGATTCTCTCGGCATCATTCAACTTGGTCTGCTTCTCCTGATCGCTACGCCTGTCGCGCGAGTTGCCTTTACCGTTTTCGCATTCGCCTACGAGCGCGATTGGACCTACGTTGTGGTCACTCTAATTGTTCTCGCATTGCTTCTCTACAGTCTCGGCGCCTGGCATGTCTTCTAGAGTGCAATCGGAAACATGCTGCACGATTTTGGGGCGCAATAGGTAGCATTCCCATAAGCGCTTTAGGGTTGACGGCACTGGATTGGTTGTGCGCATTACTTGCGGGGCACGATACTAAGGGCCTGTCATCGAATTAGACATAAGGTGGACAGGAACGTGAGAAGAAGATGCGCAGGTGAAGGGAGACATGATTATGTGAGGTTGGCCGAATAGGAGGGGCCAGCCCATCGCACGACGGTACGGATTGCGCGGCGATCCGTGGGAACGGATTCAGGATTTGCTGCCGGGCGGAAAGAAACGGTGGGAGCGACGGCCAAAGATAATCGTCTGTTTGTTGATGCTGTTTTGTATCGCTATCGGGCGTGGATTCCGTGGCGGGATTTGCCGGAGCGGTTCGGTGGCTTCCGGTGGTGCACACGCGCATCAGCACAGTGCGGGGATGCAGAAAAAGGGGGCGACAACCAAGTCCTCGGGCACAGCCGGGGCGGGCTAAGCAGCAAAATTAACGCCACCGTGGATGCGTTGGGGAATCCCACCAACTTCGCCCTGACGCCGGGCCAGGCACACGATCTGGAGCGTGCCGACATCCTGCTCCCGGAGATCCAGGCCGATGCCGTGATCGCCGACAATTATCTACCAACGCGTGATTCACCCATTGGAACAGGCGGCAAGTCCTTGTCATTCCCTCCCGCAGCAACGGCCAGAATCCTCACGCGTAGGATCGGGAACTCTACCAAGCGCGCCACCTGATTGAAAACTTCTTCTCCCGATTGAAACAATTCCGAGCCATCGCTACCCGCTATGACAAAACGGCTCGTAACTTCCTCGCTGTCGTTTACCTCGTCGCCTCCATCGACCGCACAAAACGCTCCGACCCGAGTTGGACCTTCTACTGCGGCGCAGCTCGGAATATTTGAAAATGTGCGAGATTCGCATGCTGAAGAGGTTCCGGGTCCATAGTGGCCGGAGATATTCCGCAGCCTAGGACTTCGCGCGAAAATCTTGAGTCCTCACGCGCGCTTCAGGCGTGTATCCGTTCGAATTTGGCCGAAATGGACCTTCCCTGCCCTCGAATCAATGCAATCACAATGCAGGGAACGATGCTGCATATACAACCGTTGCGAAACCGGCAGGCCGACGCACAACCGCGCATCGCGCGGCCGAGCGCGAAGATTTTGTTGTAAAGCCAACGGCAGCGTTCATAATGGCCGGCGTAAGTTACCGCGCACGAATGGAAAGGATCGAAAGAAACATGAAACTTGGACGTTCCTTGTACTGCCCAGCCATTCTTCTGCTTATCGCTTCCGTGACAGCGGCATTTGCGAGAAGCCCGCAAAAGCTCGACACGATTCGCTTGATCTGCCTCCCCGGAGTGCCGCTGCCGGTGGTGGTGGGGAACATGAACGGCACATTCGCGAAGTATGGGATCGAAGTTCAGCCGGAAAAAGCATCCGACGCGATCCAGGTGAAGTCCGACCTGGCGAGCGGGAAGGCCGACATGGCGCATTCCGCAGTTGAAAACGCGGTGGTGATGGACGACACGGGACAGGCGAACGTGGTGATCGTGATGGGCGGCGAAGGCTCGACGAGCGAGCTGATCGTGCAGCCGACCATTCCATCGGTGAAGGACCTGCGCGGAAAGACGGTAATTACCGACGGGCCCGATACGGCCTATACCCTGACGCTCAAGAAAATCCTGTTGCTGAACGGGTTGAAGGAAGGAGCCGATTACGAATTGAAGGTTGTGGGAACGTCGCGGGCACGGCTGAATGCGATGAAAGAGAACAAGACATACGCCGCCACGATACAGAAGCCGCCGACCTCGATTCTAGCCGAGCGCGCGGGGATGAAGAGCCTCGGCCTGACGCAGGATCTGATGCACACGGGGTCTTCGCAGGGCATCGGCGGATTCGTTCAGCGGCAATGGGCGCGCGATCACGCCAATCTACTGGAACGGTATATCGCCGCTTTCATCGAGGCACAGAGGTGGCTCATGTCGCCCGAGAACAAGCAGGAAGCGATCAATCTGGTGATGAAAGACGAGCGGGTGCCCGAAGACATTGCAGCCGCGACGTATGAAACCGACATCCAGAATGGCTGGAGCAAGGATGCGGTCTTCTTGGCGAAAGGCTTCCAGGACGATCTGAAGCTGAAGGCTGAGTTCGACACAGCTTCGGGCGGGAAAGCGCCTTCCGCGAAGAAATACTACGACCTCTCGTACTACCAAAAGGCGCTCAACCTGGCGAATTCGAAAAAGCGCTGAAGCCGCGGGCCACGGCGGAGATGGCTGCGGCCACTCTCCGCCGGAGCCGTGCGAGGGGAGCGTGAAAGCCCGGTTACCAGCTCGCGTCCCGCGCGGGGATTACGGCGGTGACATCGACCTCAACCAGCATCCCCGGATGTGCAAGCTGATTGATATTGAGGAAGGTGTGAGCGGGACGTGGCGCGTCACCCAGCGCTTCAGCCAGACATTTGAAATAGTCGGGGCCCGAACGAATGTCGGTGACGTAGGCTACCATCTTTACGATGTCGCTCATCGCCGCTCCGTGGCGCGCCAGGAGCCGCCGAATTTTGTCAAACGCATAGCGGCATTGCCCCGAAACATTCCCAGGATAGAGGATCGTACCGACGGGGCTGTTTTCGTCCTCCCCGCCAACACCGGCGAGAAAAATAATGGTGCCGGGTCCGGAGACGGTCACTACTTCTGAAAATCTTCCCTTGGTCCACTCACTGTAATTGTGATTTTCTTTCTCAAAGCCCGACATCGGCGATCTCCCTTCGGTTTGCTGGCCTATGTTTTATTGCGAAGGCGGGCCCGATGCAAGGGGGGAGTATCGGCGGATTCCAATTGGCACCGGCGGCAAAAAGTAGAAGAGTGGTTCCGGGACTTGGACTCGAACCAAGATTTTAGGCTCCAAAGGCCCACGTGCTACCAATTGCACCATCCCGGAAAAGCAGGGGCTATCTAACTTACCAAAAACGGCTTGCTGCGCAAAAGGGCAAAGCAGCATTCTTCCGCCCTTGCGTCACAGAAAAGTGCGGCTCTTACAGCTTGGGCGCCTGCGGATTGATCCGCGCGGCGACTTGCCGCATCTCGGAGTGGACGAGGCCGTTCGATGCAAGCATTTCGCGTTCGCCCGGGTGGTAGGGCCGGCCCGAGAGATCGGTTACCATTCCGCCGGCTTCGGTCACGAGCAGCATTCCCGCCGCCGTGTCCCACGAATTCAAGCCAAACTCCCAGAATGCCTCGAAACGCCCGCAAGCCACCGAACAAAGGTCGAGCGCGGCGGAACCGTCGCGGCGGACGCCATGGGAGCGCAGGGTAAATTCCCAGTAGTAGTTCATGTTCGCGCTATTTTTGCGGTGTTGCGGCGGGAATCCGGTACACACGAGGCTATTCGCGAGCTTTTCAACCCGCGAAACATGAATAGGCTTCCGATTGAGAAAAGCGCCCTTGCCGCGTATTGCCGTAAAGAGCTCATCGCTGAAGGGATTCAGGACGGCGGCCACAACCGGCTCCCCCGCTTCGAGCAGCGCGATGGAAACGGCAAAACAGGGATAGCCGTGCGCGAAATTGGTGGTTCCGTCGAGCGGGTCCACGTGCCAGCAATATTTTGCTCCCGCCGAGGCGTTTCCGCGGCCTTCCTCGGCGACGATAGCGTGTTCGGGGAAATGCTCGCGCAGCCGCGAGACCACAATGGCTTCGGAGCGGTGGTCGGATTCGGTGACGATGTCCACTTCACCCTTGTAAGAAATCGTTTTGGGACGGTCGAATTCCGCGCGCAACACTGCGCCAGCTTCGCGTGCCGCTTGGACGGCCACTTCCAGAAATTTTTCCATTGGCACCTGTAAAGGAGGAGTCCCGTTCCGAACCACCCGGATTCTCAATCTTGGCGGGCCGCTCGCTACACGATTATTGTATTCCGACCCAGGCGATCGCGTCTCGCATTCATTCCGGCTTGCCGGCGGTGAAATATTCCTTGCGATAACGAACCAGATCGCCCGTCTTCACCTTCAGCTCCACGTGGCGGTCGCTTCCAGGCGGCGGCACCGGATTGGGGTAATAGCCGAGCAAATACTGGGTGCGCAGCTCGCGATCGATGCGGTCGAACGTGCCGTCGAGCTGGGCGGGAGAATCGACGACGAACAGAGCGCCGCCGGTGCTGTCGGTAATGGTAATCAGCGCGTGCTCCCCTGCCGTGTTACGACCGCCTTCATTCTGAACGGGACGGATAATAATCGAATAAAGCAGGGCCTGCGAAGCAATGGCGGCACGGCGGGTATCGTCGAATTTCGAGTAGCTCGTGGTTTCACCCGCATCGGTGACCAACACGATCGCGCGACGGCGCTCCGCTGGACGACGCTTCAGCGCATTTGAAGCCAGCACAACCGCGTCATACATCGACGTGCCACTGCCGGGAGCGATTCGCCGCACCGCAGATTGCAGGCGCGGAACGTCATCGGAAAATTCGGAAAGCTCCGAGACGGACTCCGAGAATTCAAAAACAGCGAGCGTGTCGCCGGGACGCACGACCTGCCGGATGAAGTGCGCCGCCGCTTCCGTCTCGAATTTTATGTCCTTGAGCGCACTCATGCTCGAATCGACCATCAAGGCGAGGTCGAGCGGACGGTTCGTCTCGGGTTCGAAGCGAGCGATTGTTTGCGGGACGCCGTCTTCGGAAAGCGAGAAGGAATCCTGAGTGAGATCGGGAACGGGCTCGCCCTTCGCGTCAATGACGCTAGCGAGGATGCCGACGAGGTCGGTCTGTACACGGATCGCGTTCGAATTCTTCTGTTGGCGCGCCGCCACGGACACGACAATGCCCACGCTGCCGAGAAGGACCGCCGCGAGCAGCGCGACACACACTGCCTGTGTATTCTTCATTTGGGAATAGATTCATCCGAAGGAGAAATGGCTTGCCGCGGGTGCAATTCTCCTTCGGCCCAAACGGCGCCTCCAACGAAATGCTCCTTCTTCCAAATGGGCACGGTTCGCTTGAGGGTATCGATTGCGTAGCGGCAGGCATCGAATGCCGCAGCACGATGCGGCGAGCTAACGGCGATCAGCACGCTGGTCTCGCCGATCTCCAGCCGGCCGAGGCGATGAACGATGGCCGCGCGATGGATGGGGAATTTTTCGCGCATCTGGGCGCCGATCTCACGCATTTTGGCATAGGCCATCGGCTCGTAGGCCTCATAGATCAGATACTGCGTAGGCTGCCCCTTGTAACTATTGCGCACGAAGCCGTCGAAGACCACGAGCGCTCCATCTTGCGGAGCCTTCAGGCTTTCGACGAACTCGCGCGAAACGATGGGCTGCCGCACGAGCTGAACAATGTCTTCGGCACCGGCGGCTTCCTGCTGGCCTCCGCTGACTGGAGGAAGAAACGCAACTTCGTCTCCGGAAACGAGCGGCGCGCGCCAGGCCGCATATTCCTGATTCACGGAGGTGGCAATCGAGGGGCGAAACTCGGCAAGCTTGGGGAACCGGCGCCCGTAGCGCTCGAAGAGGTCTTCGACGCGGGCGCCTTCGGAGATTTCGGCGTCCTCTTGCGAGACGCCGACGATATCCTTGAGCTGGCCAAAGAAAAGCACGCGGACGCGCATCACGCTCATTCTATCTTGCGGCGCGGGGAACGAGAAGCGCGGCACGGCGATAGGCGGAATCGAAAGAAGGCATGGGTTAGAGCGGACGATTCTCCGGGAGCAAGGCGGCGAATTGACGGGCATTGTGCGACCAAGCGGCGGAAGAGCGAATCGCCTGCAAAACATGTTCGGGCCCCGGCGCTATCTGCCACATGGCGGCGTGGCGTTCGTCCATAAAGCGCTCGTCGATACAGCGGCGAAAAAGCGCGAGCAGAGGATCGAAGAAGCCACGCACATTTACGAGCACGATTGGGTTCAAATAAATGCCCAGACGCTTCAGGGTGATGGCCTCGAGCAATTCTTCGAGAGTGCCGGAGCCTCCGGGGAGAGCAATAGCGGCATCGCTTTCGGTGAGCATGCGGTGTTTTCTCTCGCGCATGTCTTCGACGACGAGAAGGTCCGTAAGTCCCTTGTGGCCCCATTCCAGTTCCTGCATAAAGCGGGGAATGACCCCGATGATGTTTCCGCCTCGGGAAAGCACGCCTTCGGCCAAGCGTCCCATGGAGCCGATGGCACCTCCGCCGTAGACGGTGGTAATAGAATTGCCGGCCAAAATTTCGCCCAGACGGCGAGCTGCTTCAAAGTACGCGCCATCCGATTTTTCGCTGGAGGCGCAGTACACGCAAACCCTTCGAATCGAATGGTGGGCGCGCAGACTCATGGCTGAGCTTGACCCGAGGGAGCTATTCCGCGGTTGCGGGAGGAAGAAGGCACAGCTTGCTGCGCCAGCCTGGCGATATCGTCCAAACGCGAGGCCGCCCGCCGCAGCGCCGCGGCCAGCGAATCGGCTTCCGTGGCCAACTCAGCCCGATCATTGCGATCGAGAGATTCACTGACGCCAGGCAATACCTCGGCGGCATAGCCCGCATAGCTGCCAGGGGCAAAAATGGTGTGCTTGAACCAGGGACGCCCGGCCAGCCCTTCCGGGGCCAGCAGCGATTCCTCCACCTGCACCAGATCGCGATTGATTTGATTCTCCGTGGAGGCGTCGAGCGATCCCGACCCAGCCGCGCGAAGCAACAGCATTGCGCGCGAAGCAGACGCGGACAACTCCGCCGATGCATCCGTGACAGCTTTCAGACTGGCACCTCCTTCACCCCGGCGCGCCGCGCGGGAGGCAATGGCATCCTGGGCGCGCGCGATTTCCGAAGCGTATGCGGAATAGTCGAAGGGCAAAATATCCGCTTCGTCCAAGCGCAACGCCAGCACGCCCAGCATACGTGCCAGGGCCACGTGATAGGCGAAGGATGGATCGCCAAAATGTTTCATCCAGTAAAAATCGTCATAAATCGAATGATAGACACCGTAATCGCCGCCGAAGCTGATGTCCACCGAAGGGATGCCGGCGTAATCGAAAAACGGAGAGAAGTCCGACCCCGCGCCCAGTGCGCCAATCGGTGCTTTACCGGAATCTTCGGCCTGAGGAGTCTGGCGAGCCGTGCCGGAGGCCTCCTGCTCCGAGTGCGCGGCCTGCCCGAGCCACGCATCATAGACGCTGCCGCCGGTATCAGGATCGGGGACCTGGCGAGTGGCATCTCGCACTAATTCCGCCAGAGAGGGTGTGGCCGCGGCGTTAAAATTGGGGCCCGTAACGCCGACATCCGTGTTGATGTAGGCCACCGCCTTGGATTGAAGCTCGGCACGATTCGCCTCGACCCATTCAGTCGATCCGATCAGCCCGGGCTCTTCCGCATCCCACTCGCACATTACGATAGTGCGCCTCGGTTTCCAACCGGAACGCGCCAGATCTCCCAGCCCACGAGCCACTTCGAGCATGGCGGCCGTTCCGCTGCCCGGATCGGCGGCGCCAAAGACCCAGGCATCATGATGATTGCCTAGAATGACCCATTGATCGTCACTGGCGCCGTGAAGCTTGGCGATGACGTCATAAATCGGCCGCTGCTGGTAAGCCATCACAAGCTTCATGTGCGCGCGAACCTCTCCCGGGCCGACGTGATACGTGAAGGGCAGGCCGCCCTGCCATCCGCGCGGGACGTGCTGGCCACCAAGGTTCCTGAGAATAACGGCGGCATCTTTCGCATTGACCGGCATGGTGGGAATCCGCGGCAGGTTGGCGGCTTCAGCAGGCGCAAGGCGTTTCGCGGCGGTGGTTGCGCCAGTCCCGGGCGTTAACGGATCGCCGGGATAAATCTCCGTGTAAAGCACCGAGCCGCGCTGGATGCCACTCATTGGCCTCCAGGGCCCGACGGGAAATGTATCGCCCACCGTGTAGCCGTCGTCCTGCGGATCGGAGTAGATGATTACGCCCACGGCTTTATGTTCCTCGGCGAGTTTGGCCTTGATGCCTCGAAAGCCCACGCCATATCGGGCGATGACGATCTTGCCTTCCACGCTGATGCCGAGCGAATCCAGTTCGCGGTAGTCGTCTTGCATGCCGTAATTCACATACACCACAGGCGCGGTTACGTCGCCCGAAGGCGAATACGCGTTGAAGCCTACGGCCGCCCGCTTATCGCGCGAGTCTGGATCTTGTTCGAAGGGCTCCTCGGGAGAAGCGAGCGGCATGTGCTCCGGAGCGGTGAGTTCGAGTTTTACCTCTCGCGGCTGTGCCAGCCATACGCTATAGGTGACGATTTCCGTGTCGAAACCGAAGCTGCGGTACCGATCGCGCAGCCATTCCGCTACCCGATGGCTGGCTTCGGTGCCGGCCATATGCGGCTCGCTCGTGAGTTGCCGGAGATCGCGTTCAGCGCGGGCCCGGTCGGGAATACCCATCAGCCTCTGCTCGAGGCTCTGCTCGGCTTCGACATGACGCGCCAGAAATCCGGGGATTGCGGCTGTGCCTGAATTGCCGCCCGAAATTGCGCCGCCGAATAAACACAAGCCCATCAGAAGTACACCAACGCCACCAAGAGGCTGCCACAACCCTTTCATCTCCGCCTCGCAAGAAAAGCGCTTGATTTTAGCGCATCCGACACCGGTTTGCTGGGATTGCCGCGGGGGGACGCGTTCAACTGCGCATCTCGCGGCATCATCGCACGGAATACCGGCCCAGGCTTACCTCGTTCTTGACGCGCAATTCGGCGCGCCGTAGTCTGGACGCGAGGTCCCGCCAGTGCCGGCGCCGAGTTGAGGAACACTATGAGAATCGCCATCTCCGGCGCATCCGGTCTGATAGGGACCGCGCTCACGAGCGCTTTTCGGGCAGAAAATCATACGGTGGCGCACCTGGTGCGCCCTGGGGGAACACCTTCCGCCGGCGACATCCGCTGGGATCCGGCCTCTTCTTACGCGGACGTGGATGCACTGGAAGGCACCGATGCGGTGGTGCATCTGAGCGGCGCCAGCGTCGCCGGAGGTCGCTGGACACCCGCGCGAAAACACCTTCTTCGCAGCAGCCGCATCGATACCACGCGCCTTCTGGTGGATTCGTTCGCCCGCCTGAAACGGAAGCCCAGCGTGTTCGTTTCCGCTTCCGCCACGGGGTATTACGGAAATCGCAGCGATGAAATCCTGAGCGAGCGGAGCGAACCGGGAACGGGTTTTCTTGCCGAACTGGCCCGCGATTGGGAAGCGGAGGCCGCCCGCGCCGCAGCGTGCGGAATCCGCACCGTGATTCTCCGATTCGGCGTGATTCTTTCGGCAGCGGGCGGGGCGCTGCCGCGGATGGTGGCACCATTCAAGTTCGGCCTCGGCGGCCGTGTGGGGAATGGACGACAATGGATGCCGTGGGTCGCGCTCGACGACGCGGCAGGCATTGCCCGTTTTGTCATCGCGAGCAATCACATCAGCGGACCGATAAACGCTGTGGCTCTACCCGCGCGAAACGTCGATTTCGCACGCCTGATGGGAAAAATTCTGCGGCGCCCGGCAATTGTTCCCGTCCCGGCATTCTCTTTGAGGCTGGCTTTCGGCGAAATGGCCGATGCGCTGTTACTTTCGAGCCAGCGAGCACAACCCGAACGGCTGCTCGGCGCAGGCTACCCATTCCGCTTCAAAGATATCGAAATGGCGCTGCGGGCAATGCTCGCAATGGGATGAGGGCTTCTTTCCCGATTTGGTCTTCCCTTCGCGCCGTTACGGAACACCTTCACGAACGCAAGACTTCTTACGGCTGGACGCGGTGAGCGAATTCACCACCGCGCTCAAGCTGACTCCCGAACGCTAATCATTTGCCGCGAGGAAGTTTAGAGAGATTTTTGCGCTTCACCAGCGACGCTCCAAAGCATATTCACGCAGCAAATGTGAAACTGCGCCGCTTTGGCACATGCCGTGCGCTACGCATTCGTGCATGGGAATCGTTCGCACTACCGAGAGATCTCAGCCACAGGTGGGGCGATGCGCGGGTTTCATCGGCCTCGAAGAAAACAGGCGGATGCAGTTCGTTTTCCTTGCAACCTCATGTCTGATTCTATGCGCGCTGATTGGCTGCGGAGGTATTGCAACATCCTCCCCTTCCTCGCCCAATGTGAGCGCGCCAGGCAAAATCGTGGTCGGTATTTCCCCAACGACGGCCACGGTGCCAGCCGAAGGCGGGCTAGCGTTTACAGCGAGCGTGACTGGCGCCGGCACGGCCTCGTCCGCCGTGGTGTGGAGCGTGAACGGAGTGGCGGGCGGCAATCCCGCCACCGGTATCGTGGCTTCCAGCAGTACGACGACGGCATTGTACACAGCTCCCGCCGTGCCACCTTCGCCCGCGACCGTGACTGTCACAGCCATAAGCGTGACCGACAGCTCTGAATCCGCCAGCGCCACCGTGACCATCACGTGCGCGGCCACGAACTCGATTTCACCCTCAACCGCGAGCGTTGCGCTGGGCCAAACCGCCAGCTTCACCGCATCATTTTGCATGACGAATGGCGCGACCGTGACGTGGGATACCGATGGAATCCCGAACGGCAACTCCGCCGTGGGCACGATCTCACCGACCAGCGCGACCACAGCGGTCTATACAGCGCCCACCGCGCTGCCACCGCTCGATCCGGTGAACATTCACGCGACGGAGACTTCCCCAGCCGGGAATTCGATAACCGCCTCCGCGACAGTTACGATTACCAGTAATATCGCGGTTAGCATCACGCCCGCGGCGGCGACCATCGCAACGGGACAACGCCTGTCGTTCACAGCGACGGTCTCGAATACCGCCGATACCACTGTGACCTGGCTCGTGAACGGTGTAACCAACGGAAACTCGATCACCGGAGAAATCTGCCAGGCGGGGAGCAATCCCTGCGTTCCACCGGCAGGGCCTGTCTCCGGCACGGTGGACTACCTGGCTGCCGCGTCCGCGCCAGCCGCGGATCCGGTGACTTTGACTGCTAGGAGCCACGCGCAGCCGTCGCGAAGCGGCACGGCGATAGTTGTCGTGGAGGCGGCGAGCAGCGGATCTGTAAGCGTCGCGATTTCGCCGGCTTACGCCTTCCAGGCGCCGTCGAGCGGAACTCTGAGCACCCAGCAATTTTTCGCCACAGTGATGGGTTCGACGAATCAAAACGTCGCGTGGAGCGTTCAGAGCGGTGTGGCGGGACAGGGATGCGCGGGAGCCGCATGCGGGTCGGTGAACGCGATCGGCATATATACCGCGCCCACAATCGCTCCATCGCCGAACGCCGTTACCCTAGTTGCAACGAGCCAGGCCGATCCCACCAAGTCCGCCTTCGCGGCCATTGCCCTCACGAATGGGCCCATGATCGAAGCCATTGCACCCTCGAGCGTGATGGCAGGCGCGGCTGAAAGCTTCCCCCTTTCCGTGCAAGGCGCGAACTTCACCGCCGGGACCGGAAGCGCATCGTCGGAGATACTGCTGAATGGCGTGCCCCGCGCGACCACATGCGCAACGGCCACCATCTGCACCACCATGCTCAATCCGATGGACGTACAGATGGCAGGCACGCTGACAATCCAAATCCAGAATCCCGGCTCGCCCGGCGCACTTTCCAATCCCGTCCCGATGGTCGTCGAGCCCTTCGATGTTTCCACGGGAACCATCTCGCTGAGTTCATCACTGCCTGTTGCCACCGGACAGGACATTATCGTCGTCGAACCGACGACTGCTGCCGCCTCGTCGCCAATCGACGTGGATTTTGTCGGCTATCTCAGCGGCGGCAACAACTGCGGCGTCCAGGGATCACCACTCACGGTGACTCGGCCGGCGTCCGGCTCCGCTGAGGTGCCCATCTGCGTACACGGCAACGGCCTCGACGCCGCGCTCACATACGCGTTCACGGGTCCCGACGGTGTGCCTAATGGCGGCGATATCGGCGTGACTGCTTCGTCCATAACAGGATTGCTGCCCAACATGGTGGAACTGCAATTGCAGATTTCAAGCACGACGGCGCCGGGCGCACGATCGCTTTTCATTACGACTTTAAACGGCGACCGCGCCGTCGCAACCGGAATGCTGGAGGTCCAATGAGGAAACACACTCGATGCCACACCCTGCTGGTCCGCTGCGCCACAGCGCTGCTAGCGATTGCCACGTGCGGTAGCGCTGTGAAAGCAACCACGCTGATGCGCATGTCCGTCGCGGAACTGTCGCACGCGGCCCAAGTGATCGTTCGAGCGCACTGTGTATCCAATTCCACCCGCTGGGATGCGAACGAAATCTGGACTTTCACAGCCTTCAGCGTGGACGAAGTGTGGAGAGGCTCCCCTGCACCGCAGATCATGGTACGCCTGCTCGGCGGACGCTCGGGAAACCTGACGTCCCACGTTTCCGGCATTCCGCGCTTCCGCCCAGGAGAAGACGTGGTGCTTTTTCTCGCGCCCACCAGACACGGCGATTTTTCCGTGGTGAGCTGGGAACAAGGCACATTCCGCATCCGGCACGGTATTCATGCCGGCGGCGAAACCGTGCTGCAAGACACCGCATCGTTCGCGACATTCGATCCGGCGACGCGCGAGTTCGAAACACAGGGAATCCGCGACATGCCGCTCGTCGTTTTCCGCGCACAAGTTGAAGCCTCGTTGCACGGCGGCGCAGGGAGGACACCGTGAAGCGGGCGCTAGCTATCGCCACGGCGGCTGGGCTTCTGCTGGCGATGACGTTTGAGCCTTCCGCGAACGCCTATCTGGTGGGCTCGGTGGTTCCGCTGGCCGGCGGATGCCCCGAGCCAGGACGGTGGGATTTGTCGCTCGCTTCGCCGCTTGTCCGCCGCTGGAGCACGTCGCTTCCCAGCGCGCCCGCGACGCTGCTGACAAGCTCTTTGCCAGGAACGAGCGCGCAGCTGAACGAGATCGAGCAGGCGATCTCGGATTCCTTCGGCGCGTGGTCGGGCGTGACCGGCACCACATTCAACGCCGCGAGCCATCCTGGATTGCTAGCTCCGATCGAACGGGAGAGCAGCGCCGACTCCTGCACGAACGACCAGGAAAGCAACATAGACGGCCTCAATACGATCTGCTTCAATCAACCGAGCGACGGTTTCACAGCCGGGGTGCTCGCTTTCACCAGGGTGATTACCGCGAATGCGCCCGGCGCATCCGTTGGCTCCGGCCAGCCCGCTTCCTTTGCGGGACAAATTCTCGATGCGGATACGCTATTCCGCAACGATGGACAAGCCACGTTTGCAACGCCCGCAGCGCTTGCCACATCGCAGGGCCAGGGCGCCTACGATCTGGAATCACTCCTGATTCATGAGATCGGGCATTGGTTCTCGCTCGACCATTCGGGGATATGGCGGGCCGTGATGTTTCCCTACTCTCCGCCGCCGGGACAATTTCTGGGCGACCGCCCCACCATGCAAGCGCCTGACGGACCTCTTGCCGATGACGATCGCGCTGGAATCCGCTCGCTCTATCCCGACCCGAACGATTCGGTGAATATCGGCGCCATTCGCGGCCGCGTGCTTCCCGCGAATCCCTTTGCGCTGGCGGGACTTCCCGCTCCGTCGCCCGGCGTATCGATAACCGGCATCTTCGGCGCGCAGGTGGTGGCGGTGAATGCAGGCACGGGCGCGGTGGTTGCCGGAACGAT
Organism: Candidatus Acidiferrales bacterium; assembly: GCA_035534055.1. Taxonomy (GTDB): domain Bacteria; phylum Acidobacteriota; class Terriglobia; order Acidiferrales; family UBA7541; genus Palsa-295. The sequence continues at coordinate 16,126 of DATLST010000185.1, forward strand.
GGGAGGCTGGAGCTGCAACGAATCGAGTGCTGAGGTGCAATTCGATGGATCGTTTGACATCGAACGGTTGCCCGTGGGCAACAACTACGCGATCTACGCCGAGCCGCTCGTTGGGCTGTCCGCTCCGGACGATTTCAGCGGCGCGCTGGACGATCTCTGCTCCTCGACCGCCAGCCCTTCGTGCAGTGTTCCCGCAGTGGACACGGATTTCAATCCGCGCGTGCGTCCGGATTTGCCCTAGCGGCAGCGGGAGGAAATCGGTTGGCGCGTCTGCGAGCGGTCGGCCGCCGCCAAGCACGGCACTCATCGCATCATGCAAGCTTGTATTCCTCCTCCTAGCAAAATAAAAGCGGCTCCCGGGAGGAGCGGGGAGCCGCTTGGGGGTGTTGCGGGGTACAAACCTTTACTATGTCTACTGCGTCGGCAGAATCTCCTGAGAGAAACCGACGGTGTTAATCGTCCTGAGCATCGGAGTCAGCGGCGGCAGCAAACTCGGCGTCAGGAAATTCGTGTCGAACTGATATGCGCGGGCGGATGGCGCGTTATACACGTTTTGACAGCACTTGTATGTGCCGACACCCTGATGGCTGTAGTACATGCTGACGATGGAGCCATCATAATAAACGGTGCTGCCGCCCCAGTTTTCCAAGAAGCGCAGGAAATTGTGCGTCCCGCCATCCGTGCCGAAGTCCTGATAAATCGTTCCGCTCGGATTTGCGAACGGTACGCCCTTCCCGGCGGCAATGGCCACACGGTAAGTGGTGGTGGCAGCGCCGCGCCCACTCCTAACGCTTAGGTAAGGGAAAGCAAACGAGTTTACGTCGTTCCATTTGTCGGAGAGCAGAGTAACCGCGTCCGCGATGATGGAAGCGCCCACGCTCGCGCCCGTGAACTTGGTGTTCAGGCCCGGGTTGTTGTAGTCACCTTGCAGATACACCGGGTTTTCCGAAATAATCGTCAAGCCGCAGGGCACGCTGTTGCAGGTGCCGAGGCTGATCGTGCTTCCGTCGACGATTTTCAGAGCCCTGCGGAAGAAGATGGGCGGATTCTCGCGCAAATCCTGGGAATTTGTAGCGACGGCGAGCGGCCAGTTAGTTCCCTGAGAGGTGCAGTTCGGATTCTTTGCGAGAACACTGCTGACAAGGTTCGAAACGGTTCCCAGTTGAGTCGCCGTGCCGGCAATGGGCCACAAAACCGAGGGAAGCGGTGAAAGAACGTTGCCGTAGGTGCGCGGCGTCGCCGAGGTATTCTGCGATGTGCCGTCGCTATTGTAGTCGGATTCCACATCCTCGCCTTGATCCAGCGAGCCGTTCGGGCAACCCTTGGAGGCCGAAACGCCGTTCACGAAATTGACGTTGTCTTCCCAGCCGAATCCGCCCGTGAGCACGGATGCTCCGCCGACGGAAGCCGGCGGGTTCGGATCGGGCTGTTCTCCACGGCGGTCCGAGAAATAAACGGAATAGCCGGTCGGGTTGTTGACAAGCCCGCTGTTTGCCATGAACCATGTGGCCAGATTGGCGACGTCGAGCTCGACATAGTGCATCGCACCGGCTACGGGCAGCTGGGTGCTGGCCATGGGGTTACTTGGATCCTGGAGGAGGGCCTCACGAGTGTCAAACAATACATTTGGCCAGTAATCCGTTCCTGCCTGGCTCTGCAAAGCCGTGGGAGTCGGGCATCCCCCCGTAGTAGCCCACGAAGGATTGTCCCGGACGCGCGCGAGGCGAATAATGGCGCTGGCGCTGAGATCGGCGCATCCGACTGTAGAAACACCCGCATTTGCCGTCGGCCCGGAAGCATTTACTTGCGGCGTTCCCGGCAGAGGCGGGAGGGTTGGTGGCGTAGTATAGGGTATTCTCCGAGTCACGGTCTGGGGGTTGATGTCGCGACCCGTGTAGCCTTGGTTCAGGATCGACGTGGTCACGTCGGTCCAGGCCCCGCCAGTCGATGTCTGATAATCGATCTTGATGCAACCGGTGATGATCGGATACCACTCCTTGACCCAATAGCCGTCGTTCGAGTTATAGCTTGCGCCCTCCGCGCCGGAAACGGGCAAAGGAAAGACATTGGTGCCGACGTTCGTCAGCCAAGTGGGCGCGGTTTTGTACACGCTGGGGGAAGATGCATCCCAGGCGAGAGTTGCCAAGTCCACCGGCGAATTGGCGGCATTCGCCGAGAGGTACGGAAGGGCGTTGGCACCGGAGTTGCTGATGTCGCTGTCGGAGCAATTGCCGGACGGACCGTAGTCGGAGAGAAGAATCCGCAAGCTTGCCTGGCTGTAGTAGCGCTCGGAGAGTTTGGCGGGAGCTGTGGTGGCCTCGCCCTGGACCGGCCTGCGAATCAGATCGATCGGTTGGCCGCCGATGGCGGGTGTGGCGATCGCGAGGTTCAATGCGGTGACGCCGGTGGGACCGACGGCAACGTTCCCGTTATAGACTTTACTGGCGACTTTCGGGCCAAAGTTCGAATTATACGGGCCGATGTTTGCGAAGTAGTTGTTCATCCCAGTGACGCTTTGCGAGGGGTTTTGGCTTTTCAAATTCGCGAAACTCGAGCCGGTCGTAATGTTCACCACACCGGTATAGCCGCTGCTGGTTGGCCAGCCGTTCTCCAGATTCGAGGTGATAATTTCGCCGGCAGCAGTTACTTTGCTGGCCATCGTGAGAGTACCACCCTCGGCAAGCCACAGGTTTCCATTCGTGTGCACGCGCCCACCGAAGTTAAAGTCCGGGCCCGCGAAGAAACTGAGGTCGGTTTGAGAAAAAATCCCGAATTGAAAGACCGGGATGGCAACCGTCTGAACTTCCCGCTGGAGCTTTACCTCAGAGCCGTAGGCGGTATGGGCGGTCACGGACAAGGTATACGGGGTCATGAGTCCCACCAAACCGGCGTAGGTACCCGTGGGAATGGTGGCATAACTGGACGCAGGCACGCTTGAGTTGGTGGCGCTCGGCGTGGCCGAAATTAAGTAGCCTGAGCCATTGGTAGTACTGCCCGGAGCGAGGTACTGAACTCCGGTAATGTCGGTCGGCGGTCCCGGGTTGGTCTCGAGCGCATTGATTGCAGCGAAATTCGGAGCATAGTTGGCATCGAACAGGTTTTCAAGGCTGGCGGTGAGCTGCTCCATGCCCGCTTCGGCGCCATAGAACGCGACCTGACGGTCGCTGTTGCCGCCGCTCAATTTCTGGTCGCTCATGACGAGCCACGAGAGGCCCACGATCATCGTGGACATCAGCAGCAGCACGAGCAGCGCGGTGATCAGCGCCATTCCCATTTCGCGACGGTTTCTCACGGACGTCTCCTTTTCAGGACCAACCACGGGTGAATCCATTGGCGAGCGCATGGGCACTTTCATAGGTCCTAATTGAACTGATTGTAGAAATTCAAACTGCGAATGCTGATTGCCGTTTCCAGATTATTCCGAAAATAGCGCCCGTTCTGCATATACGAATCGGAAGAGCGCGCGCCGAGAAAAACGTAGGCGTCGCGGATGTAGGGCAACTGCCCATACGCGGGCGCTTCCAATTGCGTTGCGGCAAACGCCGGCGGGCTCGAACCGGGATCGAGGATATCGTAAAAAACCTGCAGGTTCTCGATCACGTCTCCGACGGCGGTTGCGCCCTTCAAATTCACCTCGCGCATCAGCTGGGGCCTCGTGGAATCTGAATTGTCGATGTAATAAGTGATCATCCAGACGCGCGTCGCGGTGACGGTTCCCGCCGGCAGAATGGACGCGCTATTCAGCCCGAACGGATCACCGGCGGAAATCGTGATCTTATTGGCGCCGAGTGAAACGTTGGAAACGTACAAGAGCGCCATGCTGGTTCCCTGACTGCTGGCATCGCAGCTGGCACTGCCAATGATGCTGTTCGCATTGGTGCAAGTACCGGCGTTGTTCTGCAATAGAATGAGGTCGCCTGCGGCCAAAGCGGTGTTGCCAGTGTTGATGTTGACGCAGTTGGGGTCGAAGGTGATGGTAGTTGTGCTGCCGCTCGTGGTGACGGCGCCCTTCGGGCAGGACGATGCCAAGTTCACCGGATATTTGTTGAGCCAATTATTGTTGGAATCTTGCAGCGTGGTATCGCCATACACTAGCGTGAGAGTATCGGTCGCGTTGCCCGACGTGGATGTGGTTGGTCCTAGCTGATATCCCGGCGAAATCGCGGGGAGAGCACTCCAATTGGCTCCGCCGGTCGAGAACTTGATGCCGGTCCCCGGCCAGATTACACCGGTAGTCGGGAGGGTGATTCCGTTCTGGGGAATTCCTTCGCCCGCCTGCGTGAGATCCCGCACGATGTAATTCATTCCCGCACGCAGGTTTTCCTGCGTATCCGCCATCAGCGTGACGCCTTGGATGGCATGGACCGCATCCGTTAGCGCGCCGACGGTGGCGGCAACGATGATGAGCATCACTACGGTCGCCACGAGCACTTCCAGCAACGTGAATCCGGTTTCCCGCCTCATGCGTGTTTCTCCTCGCGGATCTCTCTACGAAAAATTTGAAATGTAGGTGCTCATTGTGTACGTCCGCGAGAACCGGGCAGCGCGGTACGTGATGGTCACTTGAATCTTGCGCAGGTTGGCCAGTCCGCTCGCAGGAGACGTAATGGTGATCGTCCGCAGAAACTGGTACGCGGAGAGCGGCACTCGAGTGGCGGTGGTGCTGTTGAGAACACCGTCGCTGTTCGGCTGGAGAATTGCATCAGACCCTTGCGTTCCGCCCGCGCAGGCGGTTCCGGCGAAATCGTCCGCGGTGCCGATCACTCCATCGGTGCCCGGATCGCACAACGGCTGGGCGCCATTGATGAAGATGCCGCCGCTGCAAATGGTGGATCCCACATTGCAAATGCTGTCCCAAGTCGCCTGACCCATGTCGCGGGCGGTGAATATCGACTCGACAGCCTCGGACGCCTTCTGCTGAGCGATATAATCCATCTGCGACATGCTCATGTAGGCCAGTCCATCCGCCAACATGCCTGCCAGACCCAGAACGCCGATCGTCATGACCAGTATCGCAATCATGGTTTCGATTAGAGTGAAGCCGGACTGAGAATTCCGGCGCATGCGTGCAGGCATATCCGCTCTCCTTTTCATTGCCACCATCCGCCACCGGTGTAGTGGTAAGCGCGGATCCGGCCTGTGTTACCCATCACCGTCACCGCACCCGTCGCAGAAGTCGTGCCAGGCACGCTCAGAAAAACCGTGCCATTAATCGGCGTGCCGTTGCTATCCGTCAGGGTTCCATCGCTCTGAAACTGCGGATTACCCACAGCGCCGGGGAAAGAGATCCCAGAGGGAACGGTGGGGAGTCCGAACTTGTCCGGCGTGTCCACCTCACCAGAGAAAGTCATAAATTGCACAGTGTTCTCGATTGGAATCGTAAGGAAGGGCGCCGATGCCATTGTTACGACCGGTGGTGTTCCCGCGACCACGACCATTTGGAAAAGCTTGATCGTGTTGGTTCCCACAAACTCCACAACGATGGTGCGGCGCTGACTAATCGCCGTTTCACGCGCCAGACGCAAGGTGCTTTTCACCGCATCCAGCCCCGCAGTGGCTTGAGACTGCTGCTGCGCCGGCCACATTTGCAGGATCGCCATCGCAGAAATCGTCAAAATGATGATCGTCGCAACTGCTAATTCGACCAGGCTGGAACCGCGTTCCGCCATCCTGCCTCTGCGTCCAGCCATTGATTGCCCTTTCTCCATTTCCACGTTCAAACCCTCTTACGGCGAGGCCTAATAGCTACCAGCGGGGACTATGCAGCACGTGGCAGGCCAGTGGGAGGTCCCTTTAACTAATGCCAATTAAAGGGGGTTACTCATAGAGCTGGAATCCAGTCATCTCCAAATCGGATTGAGCGGGGTAGAAACGTTACCAATGAGGGTGTGCATTACAGGATTTTCCGCAGGTTCTAGCCGACAATATAATAAGGGTAAAAATCGGAAGGCGACCCAGCGAATGGCGATACAGGAGACACGGAGTATCCTCTAATAATGCGCGGGCACGGATGAAAGGCGCAGTGCAACCAGACGAGTCCCTGCGATAAAGGGTTCATTTCGCCAGGGCGCGCGAACAATTGCCGATATCAGCGGAGAGAGAATTAGTCGCGGCTGCGCAGCTTCGACATCAACCGAAGGATTTCAAAGTAGAGCCAGATCAGAGTGACCATCAAACCGAAGGCGCCGTACCATTCCATATATTTGGGCGCTCCGACACGAACGCCGCTCTCGATGAAATCGAAATCGAGCACCAGATTCAAGGCAGCGATGATCACCACGAAAACGCTGAAGCCAATTCCGATGGCTCCGCTGCCATTGATGGACGCGAAATGAACTTCGAAAAATCCCAATACCATTTCCAACACATAGAAGAGCAGGATCCCGCCGGTGGCAGCCACGATGCCCAGACGAAACTTGTCGGTAACGCGAATCAGGCCGGAGCGGTACGCAAGCAGCAGAACCACCAGCGTGCCAAACGTCAGGCTGACGGACTGAATGGCAATGCCGGGAAACCTCAACTCCAGCAGGGCTGAGACGCTGCCCAGCACCAGTCCTTCCAACAGCGCATAGATCGGCGCGGTGACGGGTGCCCAGGTCTTCTTGAACACGGTGATAATTGCAAAGATCAGTCCGCCGACCAAACCGATCAGGGCCAGCGGCCCGACGGCCGTCGGCGAGTTTGAATGTATGGACAGATTCCATGTCCAGGCCGCCGTAGCTACTGTGCAAATCAGGAGCACACCCGTCTTGTTGACGGTTCCTTGGAGCGTCATGGCCTCGCCCAAGCCAGCGTGTTCGCCTCGGAATACCTGATCGTTCAAGGCCGGATTCGAAGTCCTCATCAATTGCGCCAAGCGATTTCTCCTTTAGTTGGCAGCCAGAAAAAACAGCGACGCTCAGTATAGCGCTTTTGCTCGGATAGACTGAACGCCTTGTCCTGTCCCGGGAATACGTTCGTATCGTCGCTGGACTTTGGCGAAGATGGAACCGGCGGTGGCAGTCCACGCGAAGGGACGTGCCGTGGTCTTTTCGGCACGCACGAACTGATCCGTCTTTACCCCAGTTCCTTCACACTGTGGAAGGTTCTTCGCCGAATCGTTCTCTGAGTTGATCCGGTTGAACCAGATTTCTACCTGGTTCAGCCAGGAGGCATAGGCTTGGGTGAAGTGCACATGAAAGCGCGGTCGCGCCGCCAGTCAGTGCTTCACGCACGGATGCTCGTGCGTGGCATCGTGGTCCATGATCACGTGGACGTCCAGTTCCCAAGACACGTTCTTTTCGATCTTCCGCAAAAAGTCCCAATACTCCTGGTGGCGATGATGCCACCGCACTGTGCGATCACCGTGGCCACATCCAGTGCCGCGAACACCGTGATCGTTCCGGGACGCGGTAATCGTACGTAACGCCTTCCCATAGCTCCGTCCCATTGGAGTATCGGCTAGGTGCGTTCCAAAACCCGAATCTGGCTCTTTTCGTCTACGCACAGAACCACAGCATTTTCCACCGGATTCAAATACAGCCTCACGATATCGCGCACCTTCTCGACAAAAAATGGATCGGTCGAGAGTTTGAAATGTCGCTGCCTGTGTAGTACCAACCAAATGTCTGCCAGATGCGATGCACCGTCGATTTCGAAAGCCGTGGTTGGCGGGCGATCTGTCGCCGACGGCCCGGCCATAACTCGTCGTGCAACCCAGCCACATCCTGCTCCAGAAATCGCCGCCTCACTTGCCACCGTGCGTTCGCCAGTCTCAATTGGCGGCCGATCTCCTGGTTCATTTTCCCGGCGGGGCTCAGCAAGACGATACGCACCCGAATCACCACCTTGCGGGAAAAAAATGTGAATGGGCCATCCCTTCGAGTTGCTCACGCTGCTGCCCACCAACGCCAATGCTGCTTTCGGCCGTCCCATCGTTATAGACATCTCCATTCTGCACCCGCGATGCCTATCTTCAGAGCAATGCCATTGCCATGTAATATTTGTCGACAGCATACGAGAGCGTGTCGTCAATTAGACTCAAGGTGGAGCAGAATGTGGAGAAAATGTGGAGAAGAAGATGCGCAGGAGAAGGGAGGCATGATGAAGTGAGGTTGCCGAATAGGAAGGGCCAGCTCATCGCACGACGGTACGGATTGCGCGACGATCCGTGGGAACGGATTCAGGATTTACTGCGGAGGCGGAAGGAATCAGGGGGGAGTGACGGCCAAAGATAATCGTCTGTTCGTGGATGCTGTTTTGTATCGCTATCAGGCGGGGATTCCGTGGCGGGATTTGCCGGAGCGGTTCGGTGGCTTCCGGGTGGTGCACGCGCGCTTCAGGCGCTGGAACAGGTAGGCAAGTCCTTCGTCATTCCCTCCGCAGCAACGGCCAGAATCCCCGCGCGTATGACAGGAAACTCTACCAAGCGCGCCACCTGATCGAAAACTTCGTCGCCCGGCTGAAGCAATTCAGCGCCATCGCTACCCGCTATGACAAAACGGCTCGCAATTTCCTCGCCGCTTCCGAGATCTGCCTCAATCGATAACATGCCCTAGTCGGGCTGGCACAAACGTTTGCGGTCACGAGGAGCCTCCGTCCGACGGAAGAAGAGATTTGATTGGCAGAACAGCGCGTTAGCTTTGGCATTTCGAAGCCCTCCACTAAGGATTCGCTACCGATGCGATGCCTAAACCGGTCTTCGCCTATGTCGTGGACAAAGATCTCCTCTCTGCTCAGAGAACGGCCCGCAAGGGCGCCGAGGACCACCGATTCTTTGTGCAAAACAATGTCGTGGCCTCGCGAATTACGCCGAGCACTTCTCGCGAGTAACCGCAACTCACCAAGTTCGCGGATACTTTGATCCCATCTGGAAAGCAAGGTAATATTAAGAAACCGAATGCGATCCTTCGCGGCACCTCGAATGAGCGCGAAAGAAGTGAGACGTTTCTTCCGAAGGTACCTGCAACTCGGTTGGATCGAGCGCTAGTCTCCAGAAACAGCAGTTTCCTTGAAGATCAGTAGTATGGCTTTGGAACGATTCGAGAATAACAGGAGCAGTCACAAGTAGTTAAAGCAGAATTGGCACTTAGGCACGGCGCGCCCGTAGCTCAGATGGATAGAGTACGTGCCTCCGAAGCACGGGGTCGTGAGTTCGAATCTCACCGGGCGCACCACTTTCCAAAATCTATAATTCCGGTTCAAGTCTGACGAGCCGCCGTTTCCAGCGTATCCAGAGTTGAGATACTATTCTTCAACGATTTTCTTTACTTGGCCGATTTTTTCCTGGGACTATTCCGTCGTCATGACCTTCGCGTTCCAAATTAGAAATTCGTTGCTCGTCCGATCTTCTGTTTAGGGCATGTCATCAATTGAGGCAGATCATGGAAGCGGCGAGGAAATTGCAAGCCGTTTTGTCATAGCGGGTAGCGTTGGCGCGGAATTGCTTCAGCCGGGCGACGAAGTTTTCGATCAGGCGGCGTGCTTGGTAGAGTTTCCTGTCATACGCGCGAGGATTCTGGCCGTTGCTGCGGGAGGGAATCCCTTCCTATTCGGCCAACCTCACTTCATTATGCCTCACTTCTCCTGCGCATCTTCTTCTCCACATTTTCTCCATATTCTTCTCCACCATGAGTCTAATTGACGACACGCTCTCGTATGCTGGCTGCTCACGGACGTGCTGAGGTGAATCCAGCCCGCGCGGTGTACAATGCGTTTAGAAGATGGCCGCGCAATTGTATTCACCGAACTCTTCTTCGCAATCGCCCGTCGAAACCGCCGCGCCGCGTGTCACGCTGAGAAACTATTTCGTCCATCCTTTTGACTCGGCGATTGCCGCCGCGCGGACCTGCTACTCGCCGCGCATCGTCAATGCCGAGGAAGTTACCGAAAAGCAGCGCGTGACCATCGGCTCCGGCACGTATTTCGGCGGCCACCATACCGTTTATCAGCACGCCCATTTCGAATTTGGCCTCGAGAACATCAGCCGGCAATTCGTCTGGTCGTTTCTCCATGCCCACCCGTTCTATAACTCCGAGCAGCAGAGCCAGCGCTACGTCCGCCTTGACCGAGCGCAAGCCTATATTCCGCCGGGAGGCGCTCCAGCGAATCCGCATTTTGGCCCGAACGAGCGAGCCCTGTATGAGAAAGCCGTAGCGCGCGCCTGGGAACATTACCGCGAGCTCACCCGGTTGCTTGGACCAAGCGCCCGGGAGATCCTCGCGGATATCTGGCACATCAGCCCGATGTCACATTCCAAACGCGTGCAGAAGGTCGACCGGCAATCGGAAAAGCGCGCCATTGAAGTGGCGCGTTACGTTCTGCCGGTAGCGGCGTTCACCACCATGGTGCACACGCTGTCCGGCATCGTCCTGTACCGGCTTTGGCGCATGCAGACGGCGAATGACACACCTTTCGAGTCGCGGCAAGTGGTGGGCGAAATGGTCGCTCGCGTCCGCGAAATCGATCCGCAGTTTTTCGACCGCTTCGACAACGAGCCCATGGAAGAACTGCCCGAATGGCGGGAGCCGCCTCGAGAAGCCGAGGCCTTCGCCCACGAATTCGACGAGCGCCTCGCGGGGCACACATCGCGGCTCATCGATTTTTCGACCAACACCATTGCTACTGTGGCGGAGGCGTATCGGGCGGTCCTAGGGCTTACGGCGGTCGAATGTCCCGAGGAGGAAGCGCTCGACCGACTTCTTAATCCAGCCCGCAACCCCTATCGTCTCGAGACCCTGAACGTCGGCGTGCACGCACCCATGATGCGCGCCCTCCAGCACGCGAATTTCACTTTCTCCAAGAAAATCAGCCACACGGCCGACAGTCAAGACCAGCGTCACCGCCTGGTTCCCGGAACGCGTCCGCTTCTGACCCTGGCCGATACGCGTTCGCCCGATTACATTACGCCGACGCTCGTGCGCGAAAATCCTCGCGCTCTCGAAATCTACCAGCAGGCGATGGAGGAGGCTTGGGCCGCCAAAAATCAATTGCTCGACCGCGGCGTCCCGCCCGAATTCGCGCTATACCTGCTGCCCAATGCAAAAGCAATCCGATTGGTGGAGTCCGGCTCTCTACTCTACCTGTTGCACAAGTGGACCATGCGGACCTGCTTTAACGCTCAGGAAGAAATTTATCAGGCGTCGCTCGAAGAAGTAGAGCAAGTGCGCGCGGCGTTTCCTGCGCTCGGGCGTTACCTTGGCCCGCCTTGCTATATCCGAGCGGGTATTTCGACTCCTATCTGCACCGAAGGTTCGCACTTCTGTGGCGTCAAAGTGTGGCTCGATTTTCCGGATATCCAGCGACGCATCTGAGCGTGCCGGGCCACGCCACGAGCGGTATCACGAGAATCACTGCTCATGGCCTGGACCGCACAGGGCTACCGATGAAGGATGCGAGTCGTGCCTGGTGATACGAGTTCGTAACGGATACCGCGCCAGCGGATACGCCTGCTTGCGAGTGACGCAAAAAAATTCCACGTAAAGAGAAATGGGACGATGGGCGCAAGAGCCGTCCATACCCAGTTCCATTTTTTCAGGTTTGTCTTCCATTGCGGCAGCAGTTCATCGACTGCCACTGTGCGTATAGCCCCCTTCATCGCCGCAAGCAAGGGAATGAGCAACGTCACGAGCGCGAACTGAATCCAGGGATCGTTGTTAATCATCGTGATTAGGATAACGATGGCTGCATAGACCACGGTAAGCGAATAGCTCCCGTGCGCGACTGCGCCCAGCAGCCAGCGCCGCTGCGAATATACCCGCGTAATCAGAATTTGCCGGTTTGTGAATTCGAGCAGGCTCGTGCCGGTCCAGGGATACAGCGTTGCAGCCAGGCATTCCGGGCAGAAGACGATCGGCTTGCGGGCTTCTTCGAGCGCCCGAGTCATGGCGAAGTCGTCGCTTACCGTGCCATCCCACGCATCGAGCACGTGCGCATCGTCGAAAGTCCGCCGGCGGATGGCGGTGCCTCCGCCCCAGCAAAAATTCTCGCCCGGCTGGCCGAGCAGCGTGGTGACTGCGGCGTTCCACGCAGACGCAAGCGCGCTCGAAAATCCGCCGGCACCGAGGCGCCCGCTCGGAATGATCCAGCGATATGCGGTGGTGGCGCCGGTGCGCGGGTCTTGCAGCGGCGCGATGAGCTTGCGGAGCCATCCATGAGTCAGGCGCACATCGGAGTCCACAAATACGATAACGTCGCATTTTTCGGGCAGCGATTCCACGGCCCGACGAATGTTGTGCACCTTTTCGCCGCAATTCTCCGGCGGTCCGGCAACGACGATGTGGACTGGAACTGGGCTGGCCGCCTTAACCCTTTCGATCGCCTTCACGGCTGGATCGAGGCTTGTGGCCACCGAAAAGTAGATTTCGTAATTGGGGTAGTCAAATGTAGACAGCGCTGCCAAATTCTCCTCGAGACCCGGCTCATTCCCTTTGCAAGGGCAGATGACCGCCGCAACCGGTGAGTAAAAACCCGCGTGCGACGCCATTCGCCTCCGGACCATGCGAAGCCACTCCCATCCATTCCAAAGAGAATAGAGGGCGACGGCGATCTGGACGATCACGAGGATGTAGAAGATGTCAGTCACAAGCGCGAGAATAACAAAAAGCTCCAACCAACAGCACGATTGTGAACATTGACTTGCGAAATCAGCAAGGGTTGACTCACCTCAATTATTGCGGCCTTTTCCCATCTCACGATATCCGGGAGAAACTTATGGCCACACCCGCCTCTCAACCCATCAATGAGGGAAAGCTGCACGAATTTGTGATGAAGGCCGTCGGTGAAATGGGAGCCGCGATGAACGCGGCGCTCATCATCATCGGCGACCGATTGGGTCTCTACAAAGCCATGGCCCCAGCCGGGCCGATGATTTCAGCGGACCTCGCCGCTAAAACCGGGACTAGCGAGCGTTATGTTCGCGAATGGCTTGCGGCCCAGGCCGCCGGCGGATTCATCACCTACGATGCCGTCACGGGCCGGTATACCTTGCCAGCCGAGTAAGCGCTAGCTCTAGCCGACGAGAACAGCCCCGTGTTCCTGCCCGGCTTTTTCGAGATCGTGGACGCTTGCGTCAAAGACGTGCCCATGATCACGGAGGCCTTCCGCACCGGAAAAGGTGTCGGCTGGCACGAGCACGATCACAGTCTCTTCGCCGGCACCGAACGCTTTTTCCGCCCCAACTATCGCGCACACCTGATTCACGAATGGATTCCCGCGCTCGGCGACGTTGAGGCCAGGCTTCAATCCGGCGTCAGGGTCGCCGACGTCGGCTGCGGCTTGGGCTCTTCCACCATTCTCATGGCCCAGGCGTATCCGAAATCTACGCCCGCAGTCAATTGCCATGGCCTGGGAAGCGGCCGCCCGAGCCGGCGTTTCGGACCGCACTACATTCGAAGTCTCGAAAGCCAAAGACTATCCGGGCAACGGCTATGATTTTGTTGCCTTCTTCGATTGCCTACACGACATGGGTGATCCGGCGAGGGCCACACGCCACGTCCTGGAAACACTCGATGCAGGCGTTTCGCCAACGACAATCTGGAAAACAATCCGAATCCGGTCGGCCGTCTCTTCTACAGTGCATCCACGATGCTCTGTACGCCGGCCTCGCTGTCTCAGGAAGTAGGACTCAGCCTGGGCGCTCAGGCAGGTGAGAGGCGTCTCGCCAGCGTTCTTCGCTCGTCCGGATTTACCCGCGTAAGGCGTGCTGCGGAGACGCCTTTCAACATCATTCTCGAAGCCAAGCCCATAGACTCTGCGGGCATATCACATCAATTTTCGCGGCGGCGGGAAAAGACCCGGCGCAGAACTTGATCGGCGGCGGCATTGACCTCGGTCTGGAATTTTCCCGCCGTGCGCCGGGCCTGATCCATCAAGGAAGGATCGAGTAGGAAACCTACACGATCGACAAAGGGTCCCGACGGAGGGGCTTTGTCTGGTGTCCTGGGCGACCGCGGGCTAAGGTTCTCGTACAGAGCCAGATCACGCCAGAATTCCTGGGCATCCTCATCTGTCCAATCCAGTGCCTGCCCCAGAGCCACAAAAAATTCCTCGCGGAACAAGTCGAGAAAGGGGATTCCCAGCTCCATCGTGGTTTTTTTTCTCGCTTTTGACCGGGCGCCTTTTTTCTTTCCCTTTTTTGATCTGTTCGCGCGTTTTGCGCTGCGTACGGTAACGCTCACCTTTAACCGCGCCGGCAGCGCTGTCTCGATGCGCAGAACCATCGCTAAAATTGCCTCCCGGCGGATCGTTTGGAGCTGTTCGCGGTAATGTGTGGGCTGGTCGGCGCGGCCCGGCCGGCGATGCTCGGCCGCATATATATCGAGAAATCGCGCAACCATTTCGTTGCGGTCTAGCATTGCCAGCAGTAGAGCCGCAGCTTCCCGTGCGCGCACCACAAGTTCTCGGGGGCGATAGGGCATCGGCAGTGTCTACCTGTACGCGAATACGCTGCCCTGCGCAATAGGAAACGATTCTCCCGCACGCAAAGAAAAAGGCCCAGAAATTTCTTTCCGGGCCTTTGATGAAAGCTTCGCTTTTAGCTTTCCATCCCGCAGCTTGTCCTTAGTGCACAGGCCCCGTCATCGGAGGTTGGTCTCCATGCTGGCGGTCGCCCGGGACGGCGCGCGCAGGCTTCTCGAATTTGCCCAAAGCAATTTCAAGAGCCTGTTCGGCCGTCCGCACGAAGTGGATCTGAATGCCTTCGAGCATTTCCGGCTTCAGGTCTTCCTTCACGTTGGGTTCATTTTCCGACGGGAGGATTACTTCCTGAATGCCCGCTCGCTTGGCACCCAACACCTTTTCCTTTACCCCACCGATCGGCAGCACGATTCCGGAGAGCGAAATTTCCCCGGTCATGGCCAGCCGCGGCCGCACCGGTCGTCCTGTGAGCAAGCTGACCAATGCCGTCACCATCGCAATGCCCGCCGATGGCCCGTCCTTAGGAATCGCTCCGGATGGAACGTGGACGTGCAAGTCGAGCTTGCGGAAGAAGTCCGGATCAATTCCATAGCGGTCAGAGTTCGCCCGCACCCATGTCAAGGCTGCGCGCATGGATTCCTGCATCACCTCGCCCAGATGCCCGGTCATGGTGAACTGCTTCCCTCCGCGCATCTTGCTGGCCTCGATGAACACGATATCTCCGCCCACCGGAGTCCAGACGAGCCCGACCGAGACGCCCGGCTTGCTGACCCGCTCTTCCACTTCCTTCTCGAGGCGGAACTTCGGAATTCCCAGCGCTTCGCGCACAACCTCCGGCGTGACGACAAGCTTGTTCGTCTTACCTTCAGCAATGCGCCGCGCCTGCTTCCGCACCAGCGTAGCGATTTCCCGTTCGAGGTTTCGCACACCTGCTTCCCGCGTGTAGTGATGGATCAAATCGTGCAAAGCCTCATCGGCGAACTCGATCTGTTCTCCGAGCGCCAGTCCGTGTTCTTTCGTCTGTCGCGGTATCAGGAATCTCTTCGCAATGTGGATCTTTTCCTCCTCGGTGTATCCGGGTAGTTCTAGAACCTCCATGCGGTCCCGCAGTGGCTCCGGAATCGGATCCATCCAGTTGGCCGTCGCTATGAATACGACCTTCGACAAATCGAACGGCACATCGAGATAGTGATCCCGGAATGTGGAATTCTGCTCCGGGTCGAGCACTTCCATTAACGCCGCCGATGGGTCGCCCCGGAAATCACGGCCGAGCTTGTCGACCTCGTCCAGCATCAGGACGGGATCCATCGTCTCCGCGCGGCGAATTCCTTGGATAATCTGGCCCGGCAAAGCACCGATGTATGTGCGTCGGTGACCACGGATTTCCGCTTCGTCATGCATCCCGCCAAGGGAGATGCGCACGAACTTACGGCCCATGGCCCTCGCGATCGACTTCCCAAGCGACGTCTTGCCCACGCCTGGAGGGCCCACGAAACAGAGGATCGGGCCCTTCATTCCCGGCTGCAGCTTTTTGACCGCCAGATAATCGAGCAGACGCTCTTTCACCTTTTCGAGGTCGTAGTGGTCCTCGTCGAGAACCTCCTGCGCCTTCGAAATGTCGATGGCTTCCTCGCCGGTCCCCGAAGTCTTATTCCATGGCAGAGAGGTCATCCATTCGAGGTAGGTCCGCGAAACCATGTATTCCGCAGAGGCCGGGGTCATCTTCGCGAGTCGCTTCAATTCACGCTCGCACTCTTTCTTTCCCTCCGCGGACATTCCGGACTCCTCCACCTTCTTGCGGAGCTCATCTACCTCCGCTTGTCCGTCCTCGGATTCACCCAACTCCTTCTGAATCGCCTTCATCTGCTCGCGCAGCAGGAATTCGCGCTGGCTCTGGTTTACCTGCTCCTGCACCTGCTCGTGGATCTTATTGCGCAGCTCAAGCACTTCCTTTTCTTTGGAGAGCTCGTTGGTGAGGGTCTCCAGGCGCTTCCGAACGTTGAATGTTTCCAGTAGTTCCTGGCGCACCATTGTGCTGAGCGAAGGCAGCGTCGAGGCCACGAAATCCGCGAGCCGAGGCGCCGAATCAATATTCATCACTTCGGTCTGAAGATCGTCGGAAAGCTGCGGCGAACGCGCCACAACTTCGCGGAACAAATCCTGAACGTTGCGCTCCAAGGCCGTCAACTCAGCATCACGCTGGTCTTCGAGATCGGGCTGCAACTCCACGTGAGCCTTTATAAAGGGCTTCAGACCCACCACATCAACCACGCGGATGCGGTCCAGCCCCTCGAGAAATGCCACCACGTTGCCGTTTGGCATGCGCACCATCTTGTGCACCTTAGCCAATGTTCCCACGCTGTGCAGATCGGCGGCCGTGGGCGCCTCAACTCGAGGGTCCATCTGAGCCACCACGCCCAAGAGCTTTTCGGTTTCGCCCAGGGAATCCAGCAAAGCAAGAGAGCTCTCTCTCCCCACTGGAAGTGGCATAACAGCCCCTGGAAAGAGAACCGTGTCTCGCACTGGCAAAATGGGGAGTTCTTGCGGAATGGTCCTGGTAATTTTGGTCACTTCATCCCCCTCGGACTGTGACACCACGTGCAGTCCTAAGATTGTCTCACGCTATCTAAGCAGTTAGATGCAAAAGACCGCGTGAGGATTCCCAGCGCTTCGTCTATTCTTATAAGATGACTTGAGTATATCGCACTAAATATATATCCTCAAATTTTAAAAGTGATTGTTACTGGCAGATACCTCTCCGCTGCCCAAATCTTAGCTGCTCTTAAAAAGCGCGGATCAAACTGTAAGGTAATGTAGGATAAAGACTTACTTATCTACTCATGGGCAAAATGATCCCCGCACGAACTTCATCGCTTCATCTCGCGTGCGAATTGTACCGCTCAATTGGCGCTCCTCAA
Source organism: Candidatus Acidiferrales bacterium (assembly GCA_035534055.1). Classification (GTDB taxonomy): domain Bacteria; phylum Acidobacteriota; class Terriglobia; order Acidiferrales; family UBA7541; genus Palsa-295. The sequence continues at coordinate 33,438 of DATLST010000185.1, forward strand.
CCATCTCCAAGATTTTCTTGAAAGCCGGCCCCGGGAGAAAGCCGAGCGATTTCAGATCGTCTCCCGTCAAGATGCGAGGCGGCTTTATTTCGTCCGCGGGCGTCTCGGCAATAAAGCGCCGGACATAATCGTACGCATCCAGGTGACCATGGCTGGATAGGCAATCCAGGCGATGCAACTCCAGGTGCTCGTCAAATCGGTTCAGCCGGATAAACCGCTTCAGCGTCGAAGTCTTCATCTGGGGCACATCTTTGAAGCGTAGATGATTCGCCACCAGCGACGCTATTTGATCTGTGTCCTCGTTTGAAAAGCGTAGGCGGTGGCAGATCGCTTCCGCCATTCGCCTTCCGACTCCGACATGCTCGTCGAACCGAATGCGGCCGTCAGGGCCAGCAGGAGGGCTAAACGTCGGAGGCTTGCCCACGTCATGCAGCAGCACGCCCCATGCTAGCGTCGTCGAGCACCTCGCCTGGAGGCTTTGCAACATCATGAGCGTGTGCGTCCACACGTCTCCTTCGGGATGGAACTCTGGAGGCTGTTTCACTCCCTTCATTCGCGCGATCTCAGGCAGGAGCGTTTCCAGAAGCCGCGATTCATCGAGCAGTTCAAATCCGCGTCGTGCCGCGCCTTCGGTAAGCAATTTGGTTAGCTCATCACGAGTCCGTTCCGCCGAAACCTGGCGAACCTCCGAAGCCAGCTCTCCGATGGCAGAAAAGGTGGTGGTTTCGATGGTATATTGAAAGCGTGCCGCAAACCGCACCGCGCGAATCATGCGCAGCTTGTCTTCCCGAAAACGCTCCTCGGGCCGACCGATTGCGCGGACGATACCCGCACGCAAATCGTCGCGGCCGCCCACGAAATCGAGCACCTCATTTGTTTCGGAATCGAGCAGGAGAGCATTGATAGTGAAATCGCGCCGCCGCACGTCCTCTTGCGGTGAACCCGAATAAACAACATGGTCCGGGTGCCGTCCGTCCGAATACCCCGCATCCGAACGAAACGTTGCCACCTCCACCTGCGCCTCGCCGTCCGCGTTCTTTCCAGCCGGGTCATCCATAACAATCATCACGCCGAATTGCGCGCCTACGGTCAAGCTGTGCGGGAATAGTTCCTGTACTTCGTCGGGAGTTGCATCGGTTGAAACATCATAATCCATTGGCTCACGGCCAAGCAGGATGTCGCGCACGCATCCGCCGACAAAGTAGGCCTGATGGCCGCTTTTTTTCAGAACGCGACAAATCCTTTCAGCCAGAGCGCGGGCCTGCATACATCGATTATGATGGAGATAGATGCACGATGGGAAGCGCCTTGCCGAACCTGTGTCCTTCCGGCAGCGTGATCATTCCTCGCGGCGATCGCTAATGGGCAGCGAGCCGCCAAACTGAAGCTTGGAGAATCCGAATCGATCGCGCAACCGATCAGTTGTGCGCGCCAGTCGTTCGAGCTTTTCACGCCGGCTCGCATCGAGCAGGCCAAACTGGCCCGACGCCCCTGTGGAGAATACCGACAATTCGACGCCGACCAAGCGCAACGTCGCCGCGCCGTCCCAGGCCCGTGAAAAGAGATATCGAATGACTCTGAGGAACACAGCATCCAAATCGGTCGGCTCGGATAGAGTTTGGCTTCGGGTAATTGTTGTGAAATCAGCGTAGCGAAGGGTTAGTGTGACGGTGCGGGCGTAAAGCCCGGCATCCCTCAGCCGCTTCGACGCTTTCTGGCAGAGATAGCTGAGCGTCGATTCCAGCCGTTTACGATCTTTCGTATCTTCGCCGAACGTCTGGTTATGCGAGAGCGACTTTGGCTCGGCATCCACGAAAAACTCATAGGAGTCGATTCCACGCGCCTTGCGGAATAGCGCCGTGCCCCACCGGCCAAAATGTTCTTCCAGCCGTTCGAGTGGTTGCGCCTGCAATTGTGCGATCGTTTCGATTCCCATATTTTTCAATGCTGCTTCTGTCACCTTGCCGAGTCCAGGAATTCGCCTCACGCCAATCGGTGCGAGAAACGCAGCTTCACTACCCGGCGCTACCCATATGAGCCCGTGTGGCTTGGCCTGATCGCTCGCCACTTTGGCGATCAAGCGAGAAGCACCTACTCCGATCGAGCAGGGCAACGCCGTGGTGCGCGTGATTTCACGCGAAAGCTTATGCGCCGCCGCGAGCGGGGGACCGTGCAGCCGTTCCGTCCCGGCGAGATTCAGGTACGCCTCGTCAATCGACGCCATTTCCACTACCGGTGAGTATTTGCCAAGGATCGTGGCAATACGGTCGCTCCAGCGGCCGTACAGTTCGTGATGTCCATCTAGAAAAATAGCTTGAGGGCACAGTCTCCCGGCAGTACGCAGCGGCATAGCGGAGTGAACCCCGAACCGCCGCGCTTCGTAACTTGCCGAAGTCACCACGCCGCGCTGGTCGCGCTGGCCTCCCACGATAACCGGCATGCCCTTCAGTTGGGGACGTGCCAGCAGTTCGACCGAGACGAAGAACGCATCCATGTCGATATGAAGAATGGATGCCGTGCAATCGGCGGATGCCGTTTGGAGTTCTCCCCAAGGTTCCTGCTTGGCGCGAAAGTGAGCCAGCTTCGTCATGACTTGTATCTATTGCACGGATTCGTCTGCCTTCAGAAACCACGCGCGCGGATGGTGCGTGAAGCCGATATGTGGGTAATAGCCCGCCGCCGCAGGCGCGGCCAGCAGGATCAGGTAGGCCTGCGGCCCTGCCGCCTGCTGGGTTCGGCGAATCATCTCTTTGCCGATTCCCGCGCACTGATGCGAAAGCCGCACCGCCAGATCGGAAAGATACGTCGTATAGCTGAAGTCCGAAAGCGCACGCGAGATTCCTACAAGAAGACTGCCATCCCAGGCGGTGATCACAATGCTGGCATTTTTCAGCATGGCGGCCATGCGAGTCCGGTCTCCGATTGGGCGCATCGCGCCCAGTGTGGACGCCTCATAGAGGTCGATGACCTCCGTAAGCTCGAGATCATTTCCGGTTCGATAGGTGATCATTACCCCACCCCTAGTCTGCATTTCGATCTATGCCATGCGAACCCGCAGAGCCTGCGCCGATGTGTTCCGCGACGATCACGCGCGGAATTCCCGCGAGGTCGTTCATGACGTTGATATTGGCCCAGCAAGGCTGCGCGCGCAAAATACCGAGCACATGATCGGCGGAATTATATCCAAGTTCGAGGACCAAAATCCCTCTCGCACGCAGAAGGAAATCCGCCTGCCCGATAAGCCGCTCATAGATTTCCGCGCCGGTGGCGCCGCCGAAAAGGGCAGCGTGTGGCTCATGTTCCAGCACTTCGCGAGGGAGCGTCGTCGCTTCGTTGTAGCCAACATAAGGCGGGTTGCTTACGATGAGGTCGAACATTTCCGGCAGATTCGAGCCTGCTTGTGCCCGGCCGGCGACCGAAGAGGTTAAAAATATCTCGAGCAGATCGCATTGAACAAAATGGATGTGGCCGGCCAGCCCGTGCCGCGCGGCATTTCGGCGGGCCACTTCCAACGCTCCCGCTGAAATATCCACAGCGACAATTTCCGCATGCGGCAACTCATGCGCCAGCGCCACAGCGAGGCATCCGGAGCCCGTGCCGATGTCAGCTACGCGAAGCGGTTCACTCGGGCCGCCCGTGTCGAGGCGAATTTTGATTCCGCGTGCACCGAGCCTGTCGAGCGCCACTTCGATTACATGCTCGGTCTCTGGTCGAGGAATCAGTACGGCGGGGGTCACTTCAAATGCGAGGCCCCAAAATTCCTGCTTGCCGGTGATGTACTGCGTAGGCTCGCCCGCCACGCGGCGTGTAACGAGCGAAAGGTATTTTTTGACTTCCGCTGGTTGGAGCTGCGCTTCCGGATGGGTGTAAATCCAGGTGCGGCCGCGCCCCAACGCATGCATGAGCAATAGCTCGGCGGCGAGAGTGTGAGAGGGAACCTTCGCGGCGCGCAGCCGTACGATCGCTTCCTTCAGTGCCGCGCGGATATCCCGGCATGCAACTCCGTTCTTGGTACTTGTTTCAGCCATGAACCGCCAACGTGGGCGGAAGCAAAGCAACGCGCTGCTTTGCCTTTACGCCTCGACCAGTTCCTGCTTCAGACGTTCGGACTCGAAATGCGTCACCAGCGCGTCCACCAGGGGGCCGAGCTTTCCATCCATCACATCGGTAAGTTGGTGGAGTGTGAAGTTGATGCGATGATCGGTCACGCGGTTCTGCGGATAGTTGTACGTGCGGATCTTCTCCGAACGGTCGCCGGTTTTGATCTGCCCCCGGCGCTCGGCAGCGATTTGCTCGTGTTGTTTGGACTGTTCCATCTCGTATAACCGCGCGCGCAGCACGCGCATGGCCTTGGCGCGGTTCTTGATCTGCGATTTTTCGTCCTGCTGCGACACCACCAGGCCGCTGGGAATGTGCGTGATGCGCACGGCGGAATATGTCGTGTTCACCGATTGCCCGCCCGGACCGGACGAGCAGAACGTGTCGATGCGCAAATCTTTGGGCTCGATCTTGATGTCGATTTCGTCGGCCTCTGGCAGCACGGCTACCGTGGCGGCGGAAGTGTGAATGCGACCCTGTTGCTCGGTGGCCGGCACGCGTTGCACTCGATGCACGCCGCTTTCATATTTAAGCTTCGAGTACACCTTATTTCCCTGAATCGCCGCGACGATTTCTTTCATCCCCCCGATCGAAGAGGCCGAGCTTTCCAGTATCTCGGCGCGCCAGCCCTGCGATTCCGCGTAGCGCGAGTACATCCGGAAGAGTTCGCCGGCAAAAAGTGATGCCTCGTCGCCGCCCGTGCCTGCGCGGATTTCCAAGATGACGTTTTTTTCGTCGTTGGGGTCTTTGGGAATCAGCAGGAGCTTCAAATCGCGCTCCACGGTCTCTCGGCGCGCTCCCAAAGCGTGTTGCTCATCATGCGCCATCTGCTTCATCTCAGGGTCGTCCGATTCGACCAGTAATTGTTTTGTTCCTTGCAAGCCCTTCTCGATTTCTTTCCATTCTCGATATTTCGCCACCATCTCCGCCAGTTCTGCATGAGTCTTGGCCAGTTTTTGGTAGCGCGCGGAATCGGAAAGCACATCGGGCGAGGAAAGCTGCTGGGTCATCTCTTCGTACCGCGATTCGATCTGATCGAGCTTTTCAAAAAGAGTCAAATTAGTCATGGTGGATGCCGAAATCTTTTCCTTCGCCGATGCCAACCGGCCATTCTGCAAAATTTCTTGCGGGCTGTCCGTATTCTTAGAAGCCAAATGCAGCTTGCCGATGCCTGTCTCTATTAACTTGCTGAAACGAAGCTGGTTGCATTCTGGATGAAGAACGCCCGACAGGCCCGGATTCGGGATGAGATGAACGAGAGCTAATAAAATGCGGACGACATCTTAATGTAAACTCTTCCAAAAGAATAACGTCATTTCTTGGTTGAGTCAAACCACCACGGCCAAAATCGTCGGTGCAAAGTGAGAATGAACCGTTTGTGCCATGCACGTGCCCATTCCATTTTCTCCCTCGCTCGAGGATGTCACGGTGCCCAGCGAGCAGCAGGTGTTCGTCAGAAATCCGAGATGGGCGCGCTGCTCTGCTTCGACATGAACAACGTGCGCTACATCACCGCCACGCACGTCGGCACCTGGGCGCAGGATAAGAACAGCCGATTCACCCTGCTTCCGCAAAACGACGAGCCGAGGACGTAGCCCGCAAGATCAAGATCGAGCTCGAAAAGCGCGGCCTGCACAAGGCGCCGCTCGGCGTGGACATCATCGAGCTGCCCATTCTTTTCGCCCTCCAGAAAGAGGGCATCACCATCGTCGACGGGCAGCAGTTCATGTCCGGCTGTCGAGTCATCAAAACGCAGGACGAAATCTCCCTCCTGAACACCTCGGCCATGATGGTCGACGCCGCCCCATCCACGCAGATACTAGAAGCTGTTGCACAACCGTGGACAAGCCATTGAAATGATGCTGGTTGAGCTTTTGAAAATGAGAGATAAGCAGAGTCAGCAGCGCCGAAGGAGGGCCGATGGCGCGGTCCGGTGAGTTGCCGACCGAAGCGCACGACCACCACCATCCACTTCGTCCCCTTGCCCCGCTTGGTTTTTCCGACTTCGCAGCCCCCTTTTTTGCCGGAGCGAAACTGCCGTCCAGAAACGACTCGCTCCACTTCAATTGCTGGCGCTCGTTCAACTCGCCCAGAAA
>DATLST010000186.1:0-6464 GCA_035534055.1 Candidatus Acidiferrales bacterium
TTGCCTACCTGCGCCAGTTCGATACGCCGGCGCTGTTCGGTTTCGAAGCGACCGGCAACTATCATCGTCCGCTGGCGTATTTTCTTCACGCTCGAGGTTTCGAGCTGCGGTTGATTCCCACTATGGCGCTGGCCCGCACGCGCGAGGCGATGCACAACTCCTGGGATAAGAACGATCCGAAGGATGCGCAAGTGATTTTGCACATGCTCAAGACTGGTCTGAGCCAGACCTGGCATGATCCTCTGGTCAGTGGCACCAACGACGCGCAGGAGCTGTCGAAGACTCATCATCAGGTGACGTTGGCGCGGACCCGCGTGTGGCACCGCCTGCGCAATCACTACTTTCCCTTGTACTTCCCTGAGATCGAGCACTTCATCCGTTCCGACCACAGCGATTGGTTGATCCAGTTGCTGCTGCGGTTCCCGACCCCTGGCTCGATCACCTCGCTCGCGACTGAGGACTTCGCCGCGCAAGCTTGGAGCCTGGTCGGCCGCAAGGTTCACAAGGCGGCCCTGCTAGCCGAGATCCACGCCGCCGCGCAACATTCGATCGCTCTTCCAGTGCCGCCAGACGGCGCTGCGGTCGCGATGCTCCGTCTGGTGCTCGAGGAGTACCTGATGCTCGGCCGCATGCGCGAGAGCATTGCGCAGCAGGCCGAAATCATCTTGGCGAGCAATCCCGACCGCCGCCGGTTGATGACGGTCCCGGGGGTCGGTCCTCTCACTGCTCTAACGATTCTAGCCGAGGCCGGCGACCTGCGTCGCTTCGCTCACTATCGCCAGTTCTTGAAGTTCTGCGGCATGAGCCTGTCGACTCAACAGTCGGGCCGCTTCCGCGGCATCAGCCGGCTTTCCAAGTACGGCACGCGCGGCTGCGCACGGCGTTCTGGATGGCGGCCAAGACCGCGGTGCGCATGCGCGAAAACAGTCTGCGCCGCAAGTTCGATCGTTACGTTCGTGCTAACCCGCTGGATGCCGATCTGCGCCGCAAGGGGTATAGCGCGGTCGCTGCCAAGCTCGCGCGTATCGTCTATGGATTGATCAAGAATGGAACTGACTATCGCCCCTTCTTCGAAGAGGCGATCCCGGGTGGATGAGCCCTCTCGCATCGTGCCGTTGGGGCAGCTTGGCTGACCCCGTAGATAATGTTCGGGCCTTCCACCCGGCTGGGCACTCTGTTTTGAGTACGGTCAGGGCCGCGGCCTGCGCCGCTGGACCCTATGTTAATTATGGTTAGAGCCTTATCCGATACGTGGAAGCCACCTGGGTTAGCAGGTTGGATTGTAAGTTGGCGGTTCCCGCGGGAGCTCAAGCTCCCGCCTAACTGCCCTTCAGCCGAAGCGACGGCGTCGGTCAAGGGCGGCGGAGCCGGCGAGGCCTTCGAGCGTACCCTTGACGGCACGCCGAAGCGAAGGCTAGCTGGGCTTTGCCACGATTCGGTTTTTCAAAACTGCTTGCACCGCAAGCCATCGGAGAACTTTGCTCTCGTGCAGACCTTGACTAGGCCCTTAGTACGTTATCGCTGACGATGGTGCGGGGCCAGCCGCGCTGGTTCACCACCTGTTCCAACTCTCGCACCACGCGCACACCGCTGAGAGACATATCCACCACGGCCGCCAGACACTCGCGGCTGAAGTCGTCCACCACTGTTAGCGCCCGGATGCGGCGGCCGTCGAACAGTGCGTCGGAGACGAAGTCCATCGACCAGCTTTCGTTTATTGCCCCGGCCGCAGGCCGGTTCTGGCGGTGTGCCGCCATCACGTGGCGCCGTGGTCGCTTTAGCCGCATGCTCAGCCCTTCTTCGCAGTACAGCCGGTATACGCGCTTATGGTTGATCCGCCAGCCTTCACGCCTGAGCAGTATGTATATCCGGAAGTAGCCATAGCGCACTCGCGCCGCCGCGAGGTCCCGAATGCGTTTGCGCAGCACGGCCTGGTCGCCACGGATCGACTGGTAGCGGTGCGACGATCGATCAAACCGCAGCGCTACGCATCCTCGGCGTTCGCTCATCCGGTACGTCCACTCCAGGTACCGGACCAGCTCGCGCCGGCGGCCAGGCCTTAAAGTTTTTTTGCGAGCACGTCCTTGCAGCATCAACTTGTCGAGGCTCAAGTCCGCTACCAGCTGCTTGAGCTTGCGGTTCTCCTCCTCGAGCAGTTTAAGCCGTCGAATCTCTTGCACACCCAATCCGCCATACTGCTTCTTCCAGCGGTAGTAGGTCTGCTCGCTGACCCCCATCGCTCGGCAGACTTCGGTCACCGCAGTTCCGGTCTCCGCCTGCCTCAGTGCGTAAGCGATCTGCTCTTCCGTGAAATGGCTCTTCTTCATCGGCATCCCGCCCCTCCTCGGAGCTCGATTATGCCGAATTCCTCACTTTGTCGCTGGATTAAAAAATCGGGAAGACGTCACTAACTTCGAATCTCACCTTCGGCAGTTGGGACAGCGCCTTCGCCGGCGACAGCGTGCTGACCGCCGCGATGCTCGATCGCGTCCTGCACCACTCGACTATCGTCAGCATTAACGGTGAGAGTTTCAGACTCAAAGACAAACGGAAGGCAGGACTGATCGGCACTCCGGCGAAGACTGCAAAGCATTGAAACGTAGGTCAACTCGCTTCATTTGGTTACTCTGGCCCCTACCGACGCGATAGGCTCTCGTCTTCGCTCTCGCGAGAAAAATGGATGGTAAAGGTTGTTCCTTTTCCCTTCTCACTCTGGACCGAGATCTCAGCGCCGTTCAATTCCAAATACTTCCGTGTCAGCGCCAGGCCCAGTCCTGAACCTTGATACTGGCGTGTATTGCTCAATTGCTCCTGCGAAAACGGTTCAAACAAGTGCGGCAGGTACTCCCGGCTGATGCCTATCCCAGTGTCCCTGATCTCAACGCAAAGCCGCCCGTCGGGTGCGCGATACGAGCGGCAGATTACCTCGCCCCGCTCGGTAAATTTGATGGCATTGTCGAGTAGGTTGCTCAGGGTGGTCGTCAGACAATATTCGTCGAAGAATACGCGAGCGTTCGACTGGTCCTGGATGTATGTCAGTGTGATACCCTTCCGCTCGGCCATTACTCGGAAATCCCCAACCAGGCGCTTCAACAAGCGACCGACCTCCAACTGGGTCTTCTGTAGATTAAACGCGTCGGTCTCGATTTTGGAAATGTCTAGAATGTTGTCGATGGTATGGCTTAAGCGGGAAGAAGCGCGCTGGATTCCCTCGAGGCAATCCTTTTGACTATCGTCGTTCTGCTCGGCCAGGTGCTCTCCGATTAGATCCACATACCCGATTATTATGTTCAGCGGCGTGCGGATTTCGTGAGTCATGTTTGCTATGAAGGCGGACTGGAGACGCGAGGCTTCGAGAGCAGCGTCAAGCGCGCGCTCGAGAAGAACCCGTTGCTCCCGAAGGCGATCGACCATCGAAGTCACCAAGGCAACCGCGAGCACCATGATGGGGACGATCGTAATCGCTTCGGCACTAAGGAGTGAGATGCTTACCGCGTGCGAGAAATCTGGAGCCCTATTCGAGCGCAGGAACGTGGTCGCGGCCATCCCAGTGTAATGCATCGCGGGGTTGGCCGCCCCAAGCAGCAGAACGCTGGCGGCTTTGCGCAGCTTCGGGGCAGTGGCCTTATCTGGAAAGAGAAACGTCAGCTGCAGGGCCATCAGCGAGAGCAGAATTGCGATGATCACTGAAACAATGACGAGTCCGGAAGAATAAGCGCACATTCCGGCGAACCGCATCGCGGCCATGGCCGTGTAATGCATGGCCGCGATGCCTGCGCCGATGAAGGTGCTGCCGACCAGAGCCCGACGCCATCGGATGTTCCACGTATTGACGAGAAAGAGGGCTACCGCGTAACTAGCGACAGCGGGCAGCAAAGAGAGCAATACCGTTGGCCAATCGTACAGAATTGGAACCGGCAAGCTGAAAGCCAGCATCCCGGTGTAGTGCATCGACCACGTCCCGAGTCCGCTCGCGGTGGCGCCGCCAATGACCCACCAAAACCACGCCTCACCGCGAGCCGCAGTTATCCGTTCGGCAAGCTCCAGCGCACCGTATGCGGCAAGTAAGGAGATCAGAATGGACAGCGTTACGAGACGGTAATCATAAGACCCGACCATGCCCACCACAGCAGTTACGGGGATGAGAGATCCCGGGGTTGATGTAGGGGGCATGTGGGGCGCGCAAATCTCGGCACGGAAACGAAGGACGACGTGACTCTAGGCACCAATGTCTGCCAGAGTCAAAGACACTTGCGAGCAGATATGGGGATGGTAAAGTCCCGCGCCGCCAACGTGTTTCCTTGTTCGTTGCAAGTAAATTGATGTTGTTCCACGACAAGCAAGCCCCAAACGGACCGGCGAGGGGGAAGGTCCCCTCGCGCTCCCCCTGATCTGATCCAGAAGGGGTGGGTCAGTTTTACTTCGGCGACCTGCCGCAGAAAGTGGGTCAGCATTCAACCGGCGTTGACACCGCCTCCCACAACCTCGCCAGCGCCTGATGCACCGCCTCGTCATAGAGGCGCGCCCGTGAGCGCGGGCTTTATGGAATTGACGGATGATTCAACACGCGCAGCGCGTGTTTGCGATGATACCCGGTCACCCGCACGAACTCGGACAGGATCTGTCGCCGCTCCGGCCGTGCGGCGGCCCCCTGATACCGTTCTCTAATCGCGTCCTTCAGCTCTCGTCGTGTCGCCATGCTCAGTTGCCTCGCTATCTCCTCCACGACTGCGCAGCTCCGCTGCCGGGTAGCAATTTACGTGAGGCAACCGGCCTCGACTCGGTAACAAAAATCGTGAGTCAATGCGCGGACAGAAATGATTGACGCGGTGCACCGCAGCGCCGCTTTGGCTTTCTCGTCCAAGCGCTCGGTGGAGTTGAGCCGGCTTCGTGGACAGTGGCGGAGTGAGGAAAGTGAAGGAGAGCCACCATGCCCAGTCATGCACGGTATGCGCCGGAATACCGGCGCCGAATGGTGGAGATGGTGCGCGCAAGGCGTAGTCCCGACGATCTTGCGAAGGAGTTCGAGCCTACTGCCCAGTCGATTCGCAACTGGGTGGCGCAGGCGGCGCCCGATGCGGGCCGGTGCCTGGATGGCCTGACCAGCGAGGAGCGCAGGAGCTTGCCCGGCTGCGACGTGAGAACCGGGTGCTGCGCGAAGAGCGCGAGATACTATCAAAAGCCGGGGCCTCGTTCGCGACGGAGACCAGTTCGGTGCCGTCACGGCGTTCGAATTCGTGAGCGCGAATCAGACCATGCACAGGACTACTACGATGGCGCCGGGTGCTGGAAGTCTCCACCAGGGAATACTACGCGTAACGCTCGCCGTCCGCGTGCGGCCAGGCAGACGCGGAACTCACTTCACGGATTAACGCGATTCATGAGCGCTCGCACGAGACCTACGGCGCCCCTCCCCGCGTTCATGCCCAACTCGAGACCGAGGGCATTCAAATGGGGCGCAAGCGGGTGGCGCGGCTGATGCGCAGGTCAGGCTTGGCCGGCGTGAGCCGGCCCAAGTGGGTAATCTAATCACCACGGTGCGTGACCGCAATGCGCGTCCGGCGCCGGGTCTGGTGGAGCGCAACTTTATAACGCCAAGATTGAATAGGTTGTGGGTGGGCTGGCATCATTTATATCCAGACCTGGGCTGGTTTTCTGTGTCTCGCGGCACTGCTGGACGCCTTCAGCCGCCGGATCGTGGGCTGGGCGATGGAGACTCATCTGTGTACCGAGTTGGTGCTCGAAGCGCTGAACATGGCGCTGGCGCAGCGGCGGCCCGCCGGGGTAATCTATCATTCCGACTAAGACACACAGTAACACCTCGATCGTCTTCGAGATGCGCTGCTGGGAGGTTGGGGTGCGGCCTTCGATGGGCTCGGTCGGAGATTGCTTCGACAATGCGATGTGCGAGAGCTTTTTTTCGCCACGCTCAAATGCGAGCTGCTCGACCGCCGCCACTTCTGCACTCAGGTCGAGGCGCGTATGGTGCTCTTCGAGTCCATCGAGGCCTGGTCCCCCCATCGTCGGCACCCCGCCCTCGACTATCTGTCGCCAATCAACTACGAAAGGAGTCACTGCTCAGAAGAGTGGACCGCAAGCCCTCCGCCATCCACCGGAACGGAGTAACTCCAGGCTGCATCGGTTACAGTTCCAATTGTAATCCAGAAAGCTGTAGTAGCCATAGGTTCGCTACGTTCGCTAAGCGAAACTAGCACTACATATAAATTGCCGGTCTCATTCGTTCCTTTGCCCTAGGCTAATTGCCAGGAAATTTGCGGCACCGCCAGCGAGTTTGCGCGGGACGGTGGCGGCGCCTGAATCGCCGCGGGCGCAGGCACATGCTTGTCCCTATTGGTGCGGTCAAATATTCGTTTGCCTATTTTTTCCGCGCTCTGCTCAGCCACCAATGGCGTGGGAGGAATCCGCACCACGAAGCGCGAGCCGCGGCCGGGCGTCGAGTTGAC
>DATLST010000187.1:0-21129 GCA_035534055.1 Candidatus Acidiferrales bacterium
AGGGCTCTGGCCCGGTGTTGGGCTGGCAATGGATGTCGGCGGCGGCGAGCAGCCGCGCGACGTCGCGGCGCTGCCCGAGGAAGCTCACGCGCGAGCCGATTCCGAGCGCGACGGCCTCGGCGCGCAGGTCTTCGAGGTAGCGCGCCTCGTGCGGCCGCTGTGCCCCGCCCGCCATCCAGCAGGTCCATCCGGGCACGCCGTTGAGGCGTGCGAGCGCGTTGAGATGGAGCCGGTGGCCCTTCCACTCCTCCATCCGGCTCACCTGAATCACCACGATCGCTTCTTGAGCGGTCTTTAGCTCGGCACGCACGGCCTCGCGACCGGCACGTGGTTCGTGATACTCAGGTGCGCCAACGGGGCAATAGATCACTTCAACCGGTATATCGGGGTAGATGGCGGGAAGGGAGGCGGCGGTAAAGCGGCTGTTGCAGATCGCGCCGTCGGGCACCACGCGAGCCGCCCAGCGCTCCAGCCAGTGGCGTCCCGCCGCCACGTCGTGCAGCCAGAAAATCGAAGCCGGGCCCGCCGCGCGCACGACAGGGCCGAAGATAGCCTGGGTCCACGGCGAATGACAGATGACCGCGTCGAAGCCGCGCCGTTCGATTAGGCCGCGTAGCGCACGCCGCGCCCGCAGCAGGCTCAACGGCCGGCGAACGCGCACTTCGCCCAGCCGATGTACGGTCGCGCCGGCGGCGCGCAGTTCGTCCTCCGCCCGCCCCGCGAAACACAAGGCAAACTCGCATTCGAGCTCGGGGCCGAGCGCGCGGCATCGCACAAGCGTCACCAGCACGGTCTCGAGGCCGCCGTAAAGATTGCCCGCGCTGACATGCAGCACCCGCATCAGGCCGCCTCCGCGCAGAGCAGGCGATAGATTGGCATCAGTTGTTCCGCGAGCCGTTCGCGCGCGAAGCGCCGCCGCGCCGACTGCGCCGCCTTGGCCCCGAGCGCCGCGCGCAACGGAGCCTCAGGTGAACTGGCGGAAGTATCCGAGGTGCGGGGTTTGCGCATTTGCACAGATCCTTCGCAGCAGTGCGAATACGATTTAACATGCAGCATTTCGTCGCTAAGGCTCGCAGGTGCCTGGGCATCATGGCACCTCGAACTCGTCAAAATCGACTGATTCGTTAAAGATCTCATATGTTACCTAGTGTCTTGAGTTTGAAGTTCGATGAAAAACAAATGCCCGCGATCCCTCATGTTTTGGCTCAAACATATGCCGCGAATCTCTAACTCAGGACACTAGCAACAGGTCGCCTGAACTGCAGCGCGGCTAGCTCGCGCAGCTCCGTCACGGTAAAGAAGCGGTGAATTTGAGTTTCTAAATCGCCCATCCTGATCTTGGGATCTAAATGCCTGCGTCTGATTTTTCCAGAAAGGTACGCCAGCACTTGCCCCACGTCTGGCATGCGATTAGCTAATTCCGTGTGACACTCGGAGAAGTGCCAACATCGTGGACACACATCGAGGTTGGGATTCCACAGAGTGCAAGCTGGAATTCCCAGTTGGTATCCAACGCAATGCTCGTGATCACAAGTGTACGCGGCATCGAGCGGCCAGTAGTCGAAAACTATGAACGGAGCGTGAAGCAACTTCGCACGCACCAGCAGCTCTAAACAACCATTGCAATACCTAGTGCGACAGTATTTGTCGCGCCTCAGCACGCGCACCCGATATAGTGGGCCGTGGTTGTGACCACTCGTAGCATAGACGTCATGTTTCCCTGCGTGCCCGTATTCGAGTCCGCACGAATCCCACACTGTTCGGCAGCGCGTGCACCAGCGCGGGCACTTCTGCCGCTTCTCCAACCTCGACGGCGACATTGTGAGGCCATGGCGCGTCAGGAACTCTTGAGCTTCTTGAACCGTCATTCGTCGTATCACGGCCTGCACGCCCACTGATCCCATAGCAGCGCCAACGCCTCACCTGCGTACATTTCTAGATACAGTCGCGATCCTTTGAAGTTCCCGTACTGCTGCTCATCGAGCCATCCGCAGCGGCGACCGTCTCCAACCCAGGGGCCCGGAATCGTCTGAGGCTCCGCCGCCGACGCTTGGATCGGCTGCCGCCCGACTAGCCGGTCGTGGAATTTCAAATCTTCAGCGATCGTCGGCAGTTTGCCAGTTTCGTAGGGCTGATCGCTAACCCTCGCGCACCGGGCCACGCTGGCCTTGACGGATAAGGGGGTAAAGTCGAACAATTGTTCATCCACTTGGTCGAGGTAAGCTAGGCGCCAGTAGTCCGATTTCATAAAATCTTCCAACCAATTCCAGTCGAGCTACGTTGATTAGTCCTTTGTAGGCTCGACCAGCGCCGCAACACCCTTGGAAAAAGCCACCGCACCTGCCGGCTTTGCCAGATTATGACGACTGAAGGACGCAGTCGATCGCGCGCTGGCAGTCATGGCAGCTGCCAAGGTGGGCGCTTGAGCACTGCGACCTCTCGTGCGCATCCAGGTCCTCCTCGACGGTGAGAATTCGAGTACCGCTCAGCAGGCAAGTGGAGTTACGCTCCTCGCTCCAGAATTCCGGCGCGGGCCCGAGGATACCAAGCTTAGGATCCAACCGGGCCTGATTTTGACAGTGGCCCTTGCTACTGGCAATTCCACGACGAGTGTCGCTCCCTTGTTTTTGCTCCGCTGTGCGAAATCAGAGTACTTCATGCATTTCAACGATGGACTTAGCGATTGCGCATCCCAGGCCTCTAGTGTCCTGAGTCTGAAGTACGTTTACAAAATCGAGCAACTGAATCGAGGATTTGGTCAGCGGTTTTGATCCAGATGAAGGGTTTTGGATGGCGGTTGTTGAGTTCGAGGTAGTGGCAGATGGCATCTTGCAGTTCGCGGGTGCTGCGATGGACGCCGCGGCGCAGTTGTTTTTCGGTGAGGCCTGCGAACCAGCGTTCCACCAGGTTGAGCCACGAGGCGCCGGTCGGGGTGAAGTGCAGATGGAAACGCGGATGACGCAGCAGCCAGGGCTTGATGGCCGGGGTTTTGTGGGTGGCGTAATTGTCGATGATCAAGTGGAGCGCGAAGCGGGGCGGGACCTGGTGGTCAATGGTCTCCAGCAACTGGCGGAACTCCACCGCCCGATGGCGGCGATGAAACTCCCGATCACAGTACCCGCCTTAAAGTCGAGCGCGGCGAACAGGTTGGTGGTGCCGTGACGCAAATAGTCTGGCGCACGCCGCTCAGCCTGGCCGGGGCGCATTCCGGAGCAGCGGCTGACTGCGATCGAGCGCCTGGATCTGGCTCTTCTCGTCGACACACAACACCAGCGCGCGGTCCGGCGGATTTAGGTAAAGCACGACGATATCGCGTACTTTCTCGATGAACAGCGGGTCTTTGGAAAGCTTGAACCCTTCGACTCGATGCGGCTGCAGTGCAAACGCCCGCCAGATGCGGCTCACCATGCTCTGACTCAAACCGCAGCGCTTCGCCATCGCGCGGGTGCTCCAGTGGGTGGCGGCGGCGGGCGCACTCTCCAAAGTCATGCGCACTACCCGCTCAATCTGCACGTCGCCCACTTGGCGCGGGTACCTGGCCGCGGCTCGGCGAGCAAGCCCGCCAGCCGCCTCTCCAGGAACCGTTGGCGCCATTTGCCGACTGTCTGGTAGGTCACTCCGAGCTTGTCCGCGACCGCCGTGTTGGCGCTGCCGCCGGCGCACTCCAGGACAATCCGCGAACGTTGGGCCAGCGCCTGCGCGGTCTTGGGCCTCCGCGCCCAACCCTCCAGCGTCGCGCGCTCTTCAACCGCCAGGCTCAACGGTGCTATCGGTCTCCCCGTCCGCATCAGCCTCCTTCCTCCTATACGAAGAACGCTGGCGGACTCCAATTTATTCAATGCATTTACGACTCAGGACACTAGAGGCCCGTTGTCTCGAAGGTCATATCCGTGTTGAAACGGCTGATGATCCATGAAAAGAAATCGGGACCGGAGCTTTTACCCGAGCCTTGGATCGTTAAGAAGCGCCCACTTTTTCAGCCCTTCGAGCTTCGGCTTAGTTCGACCACCACCCCGCGTGAACTTTAGCATTGGAAAGTAGATTCGAGCCCACTTGCTGCAATCGCGCGCGGACGCCGATCATCAAGGCAGCAGGCGAGGGTCAGCGGCAGTCCCCTTTTCTGCATTCCTGCCGCTCCGAGCGGGCATCCCCATTGAATGGCGCCTCCGACGATTCCGTCGAGAATCTAGCGAACATGGCGCGCGATGCTACACTGTGTCTAGCGAGCTAAAAATGTCAACTGATCTCGGGACAAACACCTGCACTTCGGCGTTTCTTCCGGAAAGCACAGAAGACGGGTCAAAGCCTGCCTCTCCAGCCCTCGACTCCAATATGACCGCCGTAAACTACGCCCGCTTTGATTCCGCAAGGCATTCGTTGGTATTTCAGTCGGCCTAAGAGGTTGAAGCGTCTAGAATACTTCTAGGATATTCGAAGGATTCGTGCCAGCCTAGAAAGATTGTGCCGTTGGACTAGCCGCCGAAGTGGCACGCTTCGTAAGGGATATGAAGGACGATAACAGATCAATTCATATAGCGTGCGGATCGCGTCAGCGGGCCGGCCTTGATCGATCTCGTGAAGCGCCACGCCAAGCAGCATCGCGGCTCGCTGATCTCGCGCATGTGCTATCAGGCCTTCGGCACGCCGTCCAAAGTGTTCCCGCATAATACGTTCAAACATCAATAATTGCTCTAAGGGATATCGCTTATCGATCACCCTGATTGATGATCGTTTGCGATAGACGGTCAATTCCCTAGGAACATGCACAAAGGAGCCTTGCGCACGCAAGCGCAGCCACAGATTTATGTCCTCACACCAGCGCAGTCTTTCGTCGAAGCCTCCGCAGGCGTTGAAGAACTCTTTGCGGACCGTCACGCTACTTGGAGGACCTATGCATTCCCACTTGACGAACATCTCTTCCAGTTCCGGAGCGTGATCAAACTTGACGACTTCGATAGACGCGTCCGTTTCGCTATCGATTATGATGTAATCGGAGAATGCTAAAACCGCGTCCACCTGATTTAACGCGAAAACCGCCTCGCGAAGCTTATCAGGTCGAAAATAATCATCGTCATGCAGAAAGGCAACGTATTTGCCGCGTGACTCGCGAACGCCGTGATTAAGGGTTGCCGAAACGCCGCAGTTGGTCGGTTGAACGATGGACGTCAGTGTCCTACCATAACTACGTAGAATCTCTGCTGTATGGTCAGTCGAAGCGTCGTCAACGACGATTACTTCGAAGTCCCCCGGGACGTCTTTTTGCTCCAAGGCGCTATCAATCGCCTGACGTATCGTTCGCGCTCCGTTATGGCTAGAGATTATAACCGAGGTCACAGGATCCATCAATTTGATGATAATTGAAATCCGCCAGGGCCACAATTGCCCTGCCCTATATCAAAGGCGCATTTTGCAAGCGCGGGAGCCTGATCGTGCTGTGGCGGTCGGATGGTTTCGGGAGCGGGTGGTCAATAGCTGGACGACAAGTGCGGACCTGACTGATTGCCCAAAGGTCTACCTTCCAAGACTCGTGATTCCGGAGGGCGGCCGTCGGAGCCGGCCTGGTCGATTTCACGATTGCTGCGGTAATTATGTTCGCGATGACATTCTACTATGGCGTGACCCTTGGCGCGGACATTCTAATGCTGATTCCGCTCGCGCTGCCATTCGTGCTGCAAATCTGGATATACCTGACGCCAATCAATTTATCCGGTCAGCTTCATTTTGGAAGGCTGGCGTTGGCTGATGGTGCTGAGTCCGCAGAGCGGAAATAATCCCAATGCCTTCCCTCGGCAATTTCGGCCGCCCGTTCGATTGGAACGGGATCGCGATTTCCGCCACCATAACGATAATTCTTTTGATTAACGCGGCTTTTGAATTCCGCCGCATGAAAAGGAGAATTCGCCTAATATTTATCTGAATTTCGGTGCAGTGCCGGAACTCGAACATTATAGAAATATTACGGATGTTGACGGATAAATTTGCCTCAGATAGAAGACCCTTCAGGACACGCTTTGTCCTAAACGGAGCTAAGTCATGGCTGTACCCTGGAACGATAGGCTCTTTCGCGCAGAAATGGCTGGTGGCCCTCCCGCAGCGGGGTTAGTTCTTTCATGATCTGGGATTGGAACCATCCATATATAGGCGGTACTCTTATAGTGCTCGGAATTGGTGCTTTGGTTCACGCACTGGTCCCTACCGATCTAACTAAGCAGGCCAATCTGAGCCGCCGTCGCTTCATTGTAACAATAGGCGTGCTCGTCGTTGCTTGGGCCGCTGTCGTCTTCGACATCTACTATCACCGTTCGGAACCGGCGGTGTTATCGGGAGGTGTGTTATTATCTTGGGCGGGTGGCGCCCCCAATCAGTGCTTTGCGATTGTCGATGGTTCGCAACTCGCTCGATGGAAGGATCAATTTCGAGTTATCGTCGCATGTGGATTGCTCGATCCACGCAAAGATAGATTTCGGAATGATCGAATCACAATTAGCGCACCGTTCACGATTGCCGCTGATCAAATAATTATTTCCACGCCTTTTAGTCAGCTAATGATTAGAGAAATAAAAGACACTTTTCCACAGCAAATAGCGCATATGAAAGCGAATCAACTATTGGGGTTAGCCTCTTGGATTGAGGCTGCGGTTATTCCAAACGACTGCGATATTACTACAGTCAGAACCTTATCCAACATCAAACTATGCGGGGGACAACTACTTGATGTCAGAAGTGACAGTGTAGAGTACATGAATGAAAAACCTTAACTGAACAAGCTCGCTGCTGGGTGATGTCCGCGCCGTTGTTGGAATTGAGCAGCGGGTTCATGGTCAGTTAAGCGGCTTTCTCAGTTTCGTCAACTCCCGGTCGGGCACTATTGAATTGAGTATCGTGGGCGCGCAGCGCAGCGACGAGGGTCAGCATCGCGCGACAGCCTAGCAGCTTGCGAAAGCCGCGCTCTGCTTCCAGGACGCCCGCCGCAGTCCAGCGCAGCACCATGGTGTCGCTCTGCCAGTGTTTGACACGCCGTCCGAGCTCGCGCACCCGGCTGAACAGATTTTCGATCAAGTTGGTTGATGACAGTACCCATTCGAGGTTTTCGGGTACGCCAAGTCGCATCACGGTGAGAGTTTCCTCGAGTCCCTCGCGCAGCGAGGCGGCGGCGCCAGTATGCTGATGCTCCAGTCAACGTGCAAGATTATCGAGCAGCCGGCGTCCAGCGTGCGGCGCGCCCAACACCTCGACCACCGCCTTGTGGAGCGCCTTGGCCCCGTCGATTACGACTAATAGCGAACGGTTGGTATCCAGCCCGCGCCCGACCAACTCGCCGAGTAGGGCGCGCACTGCGGCGGCGTTTTCGGTTGCGCCCTCACGCAGTCCTAGGACGTGCTTGGCGCCGTGCTCATCCACTCCTACTGCTGTCAGCACCACATGTTCGCCAAAGTGCACGCCATCGATCAGCAATGCAACCGAAGGAAGCGCCCGCAAGTTCCCGGCTCATCAGTTCGGCCAACTTGCGCTCGGTGCCGTATACGAACCGTTCGCTTACCGCGCTCTTGCTGATGCCGCGTACCGTGACCGCTGCTGGCAACGGTTCCAGCGAGCGCGTAGCGCCGGGTCGACACTCCCAGCACCATTTGCTCTACCGCGCGCTGCTCAAGCGGGTCACTTACGCTCCACTCCCGCCAGCTCGGTAACTTGAGTTCGTGACCTTCCGCACTGCGCACCCGCGGCCGGCTTACTGCGACGCGCCTTCCACCCAGCACCAGCGAGCTGGCGACGTGTCCCCCACGCAACGCCCCGCGATCGACCAGATGCGCGTAACGCTCTCCGCACAGCGCCGCTCGCTCCCCTTCCAGCACTTCATCCACGCACGCCAGCCCGGCTCCGATCACGGTGTCGTACAGCGACTGGCGAACCAGATCCGGCAACCGTAGCCCATAGTTGTCCCGCGTTCGCGGCTTTCCTTCCGTCCTTGCTCTTGGCACTCTTGTTCATGGCGGCCGCCTCTTACTCAACCCAATCTTCTGATCGGGCGAGGATCGCCGTCACTCAAATCTCAACAACCTTCAGGATATCGCCAGCTGCTGTTCTTGCTCTGTCTTGAGGCGGCTGCCAGTTATCGCGCTTTAGCAGCCTGCCATGGTTTCTCTAAAGATGCCGGCGTTGCTGCGCTTGTTATAGTGAAACTGGAACTCGACCAAGTTGAGCAGCAGATCGTATCCCGATGATCCTGCGCTACAGCAGCGACCAGAACGAATCAATGCACTCAGTGTGGACTTCACCGTCCACGTACTTGCCCTTTATGTGGCGGATTGCCTGATGCGGATAGGTGGACGATCGAAGTCTCTAGCCGCGGTGCTCATCGCTCGCGACGAGCGAGACGTTTTTGTCAGACAGCTTTGCGCATGAAACGCTCCAAGGTTCCCATGTCCGTGTTTTCGATTATCGAACAGACGACGCTGCCCTTGCCGCTGATAGCGCCGATGGCGGGACTTCTTGCCTGCGGTGCTACCGCCCTTAAACCTGTCGTTGGCGTGGCGATTCTCGCCTTTGCCGCCGAAATAGGTTTCGTCAACTCCCACGATGCTCATGAGTTGCGTGAAGTCGGAATCGCGCATCGCAGCGCGCGGGCGATGGCTCATATAGCCAAGCTGTCTGAGGCGAAGAAGTCTCAAAACACAAGGATCTGCCGAAGGTGGGCGCGGCGAAACGCCCGTTTTGCTCTGAAGGATCGTGTAAAGAATCTTGAACCACGTCATCAGTGGGTGCTTGTCTTCTCGAAAATCGTGCCGACCAGGCGATAGGCGTTGCCGCTGCGGCAATTAGAGCAGAGCACTCTCAACGCCACGGAAAACCCTTGAGTCCTATACGGTCTCGCTATTGCTTTTGACAATCCCGTCTGGGCCACTTCGATGCTTACATTTGGCCCACCTTACCGGGTTTGATCTTTCTTTTTCCCTGAGAAAGATTGTAATCGTCCGGTCTTTTCACCTCAGGCGCGCTAGGAGATATGCGCAGCACGTACCTTGCGCGAGCAGCGTTACTGGCGCGCTCCACGACCATCGTGCATCAGCTCTCCTTTTTCTCCACCGCCAGCGGCGGGGCGCGGATGTCGTGTTCGCCACCGAGGTTCGGACCTTGCGTTTTTCGAGGGTTCTGCGGAAGCGGTAGGAGTCGGCGCCGGTCTCGATGATGTGCGCCCGATCGGTAATCCGGTCGATCAGCGCGAGGGCTGAGCCCGTCATCTTTATAGGCGACAGCGGAACCGGCAAGACTCATCTGCTCAGCGGATTGGCGGTGGCAGCCTGCCGGCAGAAACGCCGGGTGCGATTCGCCACCGCCGCCGCGCTGATCAACGAACTGGTCGAGGCCAAGCATCAGTTGCAGCTCGACCGCGTGCTGGCGCGCTGGGCGCGCTACGAGCTGATTGCGATTGATGAAGTCGGCTATGTGCCGCTGGCCGAGGTTAGAGCTGAGTTCCTGTTCGAGGTCATCGCGGAACGGGCCGAGAAGGCGGCGGTAATCGTGACCAGCAACCTGCCACCTTCGGCGAGCTCGTGAATCTGTTGCGGCGAGACCTTAGGGCATTGCGAGAAGTCGAACTCCTCCAGGGTCTTCGTCCGCGGCAGATACGATTCGCGAATGCGCCGCTCGACCAGCCAGTGTTCGCGGTCCTCGAGTTCGGCCTGGAGCAGTGCTTCGAGAAAGCTGAGATGCGTCCGGCAAGCTCGCGTACCGCCTGTTCTGCGAGTTGAGCGCACTGCGCGGCGACGGTCGGCAGATGCAACACCTTGCACTGCTGTCCGATGGTCGCCGCTTCTAGAACCGCAGTCTGCGCACTCATGACGCCACCTCCTGGCCGAGCAGCCCGTCGTAGTCGGTCAGCACCGGCAATGGACGCTCGAAGCGCGACAGCGCGCCCAACTCGATGATCGCGCTGCGCGCATGTGTCAGGTCCGCGGCTCCCGCGAGATGCCGGATCGCCGCGGCATCCGAACAGCCCAAGGTAATCGCTTCCGCTACTGCCATCGGCACCCGCTCGTGTCCGTATGGTTTGATCAGGCTTAGCATATCAATCATCTGGCGCGTGCCGTTCTGGTTTCCGTGCCGGCGAATCGGCTCCTCCCAAAGCCGATCGTAGTTCTCCGGCCATTGTCCTCGTTGCCGCCACGCCGTGAGCGGTTTCGATCCGGCCAATGCGCCCGGCTTGCGCTCCAGCACGTCGAGATAGTGTTTCAGATCTGCACTTGCTGATTGCGTTCGTAGCGGCGCTCGTGGCGGGCGACGCAGCCGCCCTCATCGCGCACTTCCACGTACCTCGGATCGAGTCGCACCTAGACCGTCCCGCCGGGCTTGGCCGGAACCGAATAGAGATTGGTTCGCATCCGCACGCATCCCAGTCCGTCCACGCGCGAGAACGAGATCTCCCCCAGTTCGAAGCCGTGCTCGGCCAGCGGAGCAGATGCGCACGCTCCTCGATCATCAACGTCCCCAGGGGCTGGTTGCGTCCGGCGATCTGGCGCCGTTCATCCTCGTGGCAAGCGGCGAGCAGCTGCGCGTTGAGTTCCGCGAGATTCCCCACCTTCGGCATCAGCACCCAGTGGTTGCGCCGAAAGTAGCCGGCCTCGCTCTCGATCCCGCCTTTTTCGTGCGCTTCGTAGCGCGTGCAGAACTCGCTCTGGAATCGCCAGTGCGAGCGGAACGCGATGAAGCGCGCGGTTTCCTCGCGTCGGAACCCACGCAGGATCTTCTTCAGCGCAGCTTTCAAGTCGTCGTACCTGAGGTCCCGGATGACCCCGCCAAAATACTGAAACGCGTGTTCGTGAGCTCCGAGGAAGGCCTGCTGTGTCGCCCGATGACAGGCGCGATGTAACGCCGCTCCACTCGCCATGCTGCGCATCGCAAACACCTGCAGCAGTACTGGCTCGCCGTTCAACTCCGCCGACGCCTCATACGAATCGACCTGGCCTTCCTGTTCAGGCTCGTACCTCTGCGGCACGCAGGTCGTGCGGGTCGACCACCCCAACTCTCGCTTGCGCTCCCGCACGTACTGATGGATCGTCACTTCCGCCACTTGTCGCTTAGGTATCTCCGTCCTGACTCGCTACCAGATGCGATGTGCGGTGTGACGCTGCTTACGCGGACCGTTGCGGTCGACTTCCAGGATCGCGTCGATAAAGCGAATCGGCGGTCCGACCATTGGCCGCTCGCGTTAGCTCAGCTTGCGCTCTGGCCGCTGGGCCTCGGCCAAGGCCTGGCGCACCAACCGGCGATCGACTTCCAGCTTGCGCGCGACCCTCCTTTACCGTCCCGACGCCGAACTCGTATTCCCGTCGAATCTGCTCGAATAGCTCCACCTTCCCTCTCCTCTCCATCCCAAGCCTCCTGACTCATTCGCAGAATGCTTCAGAGTTGCAGGGTGAGCCATTTCACAGCATCACAATCAGCTATTGCCGCAACGCGGCCAATCTACCACGCGTCAAAGCAGCAGCCCACAAACAAACACGTACGGCTGGCATCTTGGTTAACGCACCTCGCAATCTACTGTTGGAACATGATCATAAAACACAATGTACACCCAGAAAGCCTTATGCGCACAATATCGCTAACACTTCCACACCTACGAGTATTGCACAGTCATCGGATACTCGAAGATCTCTTCATCCCTCCCCTTGCCGCTACTTCTGCCCGACCCCTGCGCTGGCATCACACCCTGCCATCTCTATACAAGCCAGGCGGCATCATCCGTACGTAATTCAGATCCTTGACACTAGCTAGATGTATCCTAATTCACAACCCCACACCCGCCTTCCTAACACACGCGAACACTCGTTGTGTCCTCTTTGGCAATTCCTCCTCAATCCTTCCGTTAGCGATAGACTCACGTCCATAACACCTTTCGTCAACAATGCACACACACCATCCTATGCGCTAGGTGTCTCAATATCGTGTCTGTAGCAGTCTCAAATCGACATTCTCGCCGTCTCAGTATGACACAGTACTAGCGTCATTGTAGAGACGAGTGGCCGTTTTACAATCACTTTCGCATGCTTCACCTAACTGACTAGCCGCCGCGCAACCGTGACCCACAACGAGCACCAGCCTGCGATGATGACACATGTACTTAAATGGCATATTTGTTGCGTTTGCTTCCTTCTATCTAATTCCGGCTCGTTCTGTGCCAAGGAAAGCAATGCGTACATTAATAACGTCCGCTCGTTGTCTCACTTTAGTTGTCTTGGCCTCGCTCGTCAGCCTTTTGTTGTGCCCTTTGTCTGCGGTGCAAGCGTCTTCTCTCTTAACAATCGTTGCGCCGACCCAAAACGGAATCCTTCGTGGAAGCTGTGTATTCGTAGTGCACTCCACACATTCCCAATCTCTCTCAACAGTCGAATTTAATATTGGTTCCCGTCGTATTGCACTCCTAACAACTCCGCCTTATGAAGTGCTATATAACACCGGGCTCGCTTCGGACGGAACCTATGAGCTAGAAATCACCGGGCGCAACGCTCTCGGAGTCGTCATAGCAACTGCACAGCGAGCCTTTGTCATCGATAACCAACAGAATTCCTTAAATGTAATATCGCCACAGCTCACCCACATTTTGCATGGCATCGTGCCCGTTACTGCGCTGGGATCTGACGCACTCTACTATCCTGCCGTATGGCAGGTACTTCTAGATGGACAGGTAGTAGGCATTGGCTACACTGACAATTCCGGTAAATCGCGAAATACCGTAACCGTAAAGGTCGACACTAGAATAGTACCTAACGGCAAACATGAGTTATACATAGGGATGCATTCGGACTTTTGGCCGACGGGTCAAATCGCAAATAAGTCGTTTTACAATTGGCGCGGCGGTTTCGATCGTGTGATCAAGATCGACAATGGCCACACCTTAATGAATATTACCGCCAATTATCTTCATGTTTATCTACAACCTGGGCATATTGTTGTTTTGAAATGCAAGCGCCACTTCACCGACCTCACGACCGCCCCGTGTGTGTTTCCGTCTTATGCGTCGAGCGACACGAATGTACTAAGCGTGGCTGCAGACGGGACTGTGACAGCTGGCGCTAATGAAGGATTTGCCACCATTACCGTGAGCGAAGGAACACAAAGGTCCTCGGCATACGTGTGGGTGAAGACAACTCTGAATGTCGCGCACTTTGCCGGGAATGGTCAGTTTCTTTCGCAATATAAACCGGGCCAGTCGTTGTTCGTTATCGCACCATTCGAGTTATCGGCCGGCGATGTAAAGGGGCCTCCTAATATTTTGGACGTTGTGCAGCAGTCGGGTATTAATACAATATCTGAAGGCTTCTATGTTAACCCACGCGACGTCGAGATGCCGTATAGTGTATGGCAGCAATATTACGATGCGTACGTAGCCCCCGATTGGACATATGCCGCCGCGCATAATCTGCACATTCTTGCGGTCGGCGATGAAGTCTGCAGAACTATAGGGAACGAAGCGTGGTGGACGCTCAATTGGCCCTATGGCGAGGAGGCTGTAAAACACGCTTTCCAGTCTTTGGCATCATCCGGGGTCGCAATATCAGTCGACATGGTCGACGAGGCAAGCGGAACCTGGGGATCGACTCCTACCCCAGCCGGCCTGGTAGGGGGGCAGAACAGTTTCACTTCAGCCAGCTGCGACGGAAGTACCTGTACAATCGCGTGGCCTTCCAATCCCGTAGACACGTCTTACGCTGGGACGAGTTTCGCGTTGACCGGTTCATTGAACATTGGTTTGAATACTTTGGCGGGAAAGATGTTCACTGCAAGTAACGTAACTTCGGAGGGGTTTGATTTTACACCGAGCGCTTCGATTGACGGTGATTTCTCGGCAGGCAACGACCCCGGGTTGGACTTTCTTTGGTGGGCCGGGAACCGGGACGGATGCCCAAGCCAGCCGTGCGACCCTCCCGTGCGTAACGACGCGTTGGCGGAAATTAGCGGGTGGCTGCACACTGGGAACAACACGGTTCCAATTAGTTGGCCGCCGTTAGCTCTCAGTCCTCCACCAGTGCAGGCGAACTGGATGGGTCCTGGAAGTCTTAGCGATTATGCGTCGCACTACTGGACATCTTACAACGAGAGAGCTGCGTACACCTGGTCTCAGGGAGTTCAAGAGGCTACATCGTGGATAAAAGCAGAATACTATGCACGGCAGCCTAGCATGATGCTTGACCGCCCACAGCTTATGGAAGTAAGTCTGAGCGGGGCTTGGTACTACAAGGGATCGCCGACCACCGAGTACTATACACCTCCAGTTGACGTACTTAATCAACCAGGCGTGACGGGCCCCGTTATTGTTGGTGAAATGATGACCGAGGCGGCGCTTGGCGTCGCTGGAGAAAGGCTTTACATGTTCGAGTCTGCTTATAGCTTAAATGGCCGTCTGACAGCACCTGTTGGCGCCTTACTACAAACGGGAGCCAATCCTACTGTTGACGATCCGTCTATGCAAGAGAATTGGCAAGCAATGAGCTATGCGGCCAAGGCATTGACGACTGTTCTGGCTCCTTATCTACTAGGTGCGGAGTTGGACTCGCCTGCCTATGGTCCAAATATAGTGACCGCAGCAAGGCAGGGCGATGCTGGACGAATGTTGCTGATCGTTAACGGCAATGATTGGCATCGGCGCATTGAAATTAACTTCGCGCCGTTTACGTATGGGGGCCGCATCGAGCGAGTTCTCGTGAGTGACGAGGGAATCGCCACGGGGAGGCCGGCAAATGCGGGCGGTGAAACAATCAGGCTGGAAGGAGGAGAGAGTGTAGCTTATTTATTTTATCCCGGGAAATGAGCGGGTTGCAGCTAGCAGTAGGTCTGGAAGTGCAGAGTCTCAAAACTTGCTCAGACGAGCCGCTCGCAGCAATGTCCGTTGCGCTGTCGGAATTGAGTAGCGGTAACGTAGTCAGTTAGGCGGTGGTCTGTGGCGACCAAGGTCGGCAGCGCACGACAACCGGCGAGCTTGCCAAAACTGCGCTTGGCGCCCGGTCATGCCGGCCGCGGTCCAGCACAGTACCATGGCGCCGCCCGGGCCACATGCTGACCGAAGTGCACCCCGTCGATCAGCAGCGCGAGCGTGGTCTTCCCCCTGCAAGTATCCCAATAATTGGTTAATGTCTGCCGGGAAGGAAGGCAGGCAGTTACGGGCTGCGTCAGCGGCACGCCTACGGACTGGTAGGATGGGATCGCTCGACGCTGCGCTATCAGCGAAGCGGCCGGACGACGCGGCGCTGCGCCAGCGCTTGCGCGAGCTGGCCGCGGAGCGGCGCCGATTCGGCTATCGGCGCTTGGGTTGGATGCTCGCCCGCGGAAGGCCACGCGATGAATCACAAGCGCCTGTATCGGCTGTACTGCGAAGAGCAACTCATGGTGCGCCTCGCGCTCAAGGGCGGCGGCAAGCCCGGCAGGGCGGCGTCGCGGCGCATCCACCGGTCGTCATCCGTGCATGCGAGACCAGTGACGCCCGCCCTAATGTTTGCGGCCACAAAGCCCTTTGCCGACTCACGGCGTGCATATGTTGGTCGCGTTCTCGACGCTCAGCCACGCGCCGGTTTTGGTGCCCGCGCTGGTGCAGGCCACCGGAGGATTCGCCGCCGGATCGCAATCCAGGCAATAGCGCTGCGTCCCGTTGTTGGCCGACGCGCCGGCCGGAATGTCCGCGAATTTCACACCCAGGTCCTGACCGCCCATCGTCGCGCGCAGCCACCAGGACTTGCCGGAGTTCGTCAGCGCCGGAGTGCCCGACCACACCGCATCCTTCATCCGGACCGGAGACGACGGATTGCCGATCACATTGAGCACCTCGGCGGGAACGCCGGCATAGTCACTAAAATCCGTGCCGTTGACCACGAACGGAGCGCCAGTATTAATCGTCAGGTATGCCGCGCTCGTACTGCCCAGTGTCAGCTGACCACCATTTACAATGACAGGAGCGTATCCGGCGTTTGAGTAGACCGCGGCTAACTGGTTGGGGGCCGAATCCTCGACGTCCAACTCGGGACTGTCCAGTATTGCTTGGGCTTGCATGAACGCGAGCGGGTAAACTGCGAAGCCGCGGTCGCTGAAATCGGGCACGATATAGTGCCCCGAGCCGCTCGCTTCCTCGATGCAGGTATATTGCCCGTCGCACTGAAGATGCTCGTAGAGGTTGTTGTTCGACTGGTTCATAAACAGAACACCGACGTTGGTCTTGGCGTAAGGCACGACGACGCACATAACCCGGCGCACCGTGTCCTGGTAGTCGTTGTCGTGCAGGTGGATGCAGGACCGGCCCGCGCCATTGATCTGGATATTCTCGATGGTCGAATTCAACATCCAGTTCGCGTAGATGCCGTTGTCGCTGAGTTGCATGTTCCCGATGTAGAGCGGATTGAGATCGGCGCCGCCGTCTGAGGTTTCGATGGGGATGAAGGCATTCTTACCGTTAACCTCGCCTTCCGTGGTTCCAGTCGGCACTCCGCTGAGCGGAAAATTAAATAGCGCTATAGTGTTGGCGTCGTAGGTAAACTGCGCGGTCGGAGGCGTGAAAGCTGACGTGTATCGTGCGGATTTGGAAAAACGCAAGGATGAGTAATAGGCATAAGCAGCATTTGTGCTCGCTTGCATCCCCGGATAGATACCGGGATTTTGATTCGACATCGTAATGCTGGAATAGGGCAGGATATCCCAGTTGCCAGACGCGGCAACTGTCTTGAGCAGTACACCACCCAGGAACAGGCGCACGTTGGTCCCATCGTAAGTAAGTGCAATATGCTGGGGTGCTCCAATAGGCAGAGCCGCCGAAAGGGTCGTCGGCGCTAGTTGTACGTATGAGCCGCCGATGTAGCCGCTGGCCCAGAGACAGTTGTGCAGACACGACCCTTGAGCGTCCGTAAGATAAAATAGAAGAGCGGCGGTATAGACACTCGGCGTGCCGGGCTGCCCAACGATTATGCCGGGACCAAAGTAAAGCGTTCCGCGCGTGGCGGTCGATTCCATCACTCCGCCGTAAAACTCGACGGTGAACTGCGGGAGGCCGTTCAGGGTGCTTTCGAGGTTGCCGGGATTGCCGACTTCGATAGGTGCGTTGTTCGAGCTGAACCCCGCGCCGGGCCACATCTCCGGACTCACGGCGTCCCACGCCGAGCCGGTGCCGGTGGCGAGCTGCGTCCCGACCATCCCGAACGTCCAGGTCACGGTGTTGTCCGTCGTCGTGCATGGCGCGCTGGCGATCGGGCATGAAATCGGCCAGGTCGGATGCGACCCGCTGCCGGAAGTGCCGCCTGTCGTCGCAACCTCGACATTGTTGTTGGTGTCGAGGATTTCCTTGAACTGCGAGTAGCTATGCGAGGCCGTCCACGTCGCCGTGATGCTCGACGCCAGCGGCGGCTTCCATCCCGTCTCGGCGCCCTGCGCGATAAGCGTCGGGCCATAGTAGTTCTGACAAATCGAAGTTTGATTCCATCCTGCGCCGTTGAACTTAAGCGAGCAGTTGAGCAGAATCGGCGCGCTGGTGTAGTAACAGAATCCGCCCGGCGTCGCGGGCAGGTACACCTCTGGCTTGTGCGTGCCCGAGGCCGCGCACGCCGCACTGACCGCCCCCTGTATCGCCACGGTGTCGTCGGTCACGCCGTCGCCCTTGGCCAGGTAGGGTGGGGCCTTGACGTTGATTGCCCCATTCACGTGGCCATTCAGATTCGCGCTTTCGTCGATCGCCCTGAATGGCGCGGCCGTCCCATTGCTCATCTGCACGCCGGTGCCGGGAACCGTGGACTCGCGCCAATTCGCATAGCTGGTGCTCTTGCTCTCCACCGGGCCGTTGGCGGTCTGCAGGCTGAGCGCGCTGGTGACGCTATGTGCGTTGGCGTTCAGGTCGCCATCGAGCGGCGTGTCCCCGCAGGACCATACGCCGCGGCGGCCGAAGGCCCGGGCGCCGGAGCCGCCAGCGGCGCACGGCGTGACGGTCGTGCAGTGGGAGCACCAATAGAGAGCGCCGTCCCGCTGCTGGCCAGCTTCGATGCCGACATAGTCGGGGATGGAACGGTACTGCGCCGCCGCGATTCCGGCCGAGACCGCGAACATCGCGCCCAACCCGCCCAGTTTGATTAGCCATTTGCTCATTGTTGAAAGCCCCTTCAGCGTGAACTGATTAGAACCAGAACCCACCGCTGCGGCGTCTTCTAGGGATCGCCACCGCCGCTCGGAGTCACCCACATCGCCGACCTGCACGTTGTAAAACGCGTATGGAATCTGAAACGAATCGAGCGCCGCGATCATCTTACCGTGCTCACCACGCCGGTCGGGTTGGTCTATCGACCGCAGCATTTCCCCTCTCCCTCTTTTTCGTCGTCGGACTCAGGCGGCGAACCTTCACCCAGGCGTCATACGCGCCGTCGGCAGGGGCGGCGCACCATGAGTTACTCTTCGCAGTACAGCCGATACAGACGCTTGTGATTCATCGCATGACCTTCGCGGGCGAGCATCCAACCCAAGCGCCGATAGCCGAATCGGCGGCGCTCCGCGGCCAGTTGTCGAAGCGCTGAGTCGTCCGGCCGCTTGCCCTGGTAGCGTAATGTCGAACGATCCATGCCTAGCAATCGGCAGGCGTGTCGCTGACTCAGCCCGTGGCGCTCCATTACCTTGCTCACCGCCATTCTTTGCACTGCAGGCTTCAGGCGTTTTCGCCGAGCAGGCCCCTGAGCGCCGCGTTGTCGAGCATCGATTCCGCCAGCAACCGCTTTAACCGCCGGTTCTCGTCTTCCAGCGCCTTCAGCCGCCGCGCCTCCGAGACCTCCAGCCCGCCGTACTTCGCTTTCCACTTGTAAAGTGTCGCGCTTGAGGTCCCGTGGCGCCAGCATACCTCTTCGGTCTTTGCCCGGCCTCGTGCTCTGGCAACACCCCGATGATTCTTATGACCGGAGTCAACGATCTGGACGCACAAATGCCTTCACCGACCTGGCGGCTACGATTTTCAGTTCGTAGGTCGGAGCACCGGGGGAGTCGCGACGGTTGATCAGACTCTTATTCGCGGATTGGGACCGCATGACAACAATTCGTCGGAAGGCTGCCTCGCTCTGCTCACGGGGATCTTGCGCCCATCAATCATCGGCCGAGGATTCCTTCTTGTCGGGTCCCGATGCCCCCACCTCCAAACTGACTATCTGCTACATTCAGGCGGCTGTCGCCGCTTGGCTCACCGCCCAGATAAAGCCGACCAACTCGCGCGCGATCGCGGTGACCACTATCTGCGATTTTTTCCCTCGCGCAGCGAGGCGGCGGAAGCGCCCACACAGTCGGATCTGCGCCTTCCAGGCAATCTCACGAACTGGGTCTGCGACTTCCGGCATGCGTGCCCCCATCTCGACGCCGATACGGGCGGGCCTGCGATAGCTCCAGGCGGATTCAACCAGCATCTTGCGTGCGAAGCTATTGCCCGCCTTGGTGATCCCACCGCGCCTGATGGTTGCTCCACTCGACCGCTCGCCCGGCACCAGCCCGAGATATGCCATCAACTCTCCGGGTCTTTGGAACCGGCGAATATCGCCGATTTCAGCCACCAACGTCACCGCAGTTATCAGCGCAATGCCGCGTAGTGATTGGGGCGCATCCACGGTCGGCCGAAACGACCAAGTCGCCAGCAACTCCCGTATCTGTCCTTCGAGTTCGTCGCGCCGAGCCGCTGCGTGCGCGGCGCCGCTAAGATAGCCCTGGAATGCGATCTGCTGAGCTGGGTGATCGAACTGTTGGCGGCCGAGCCAGACCGCGTGCATCTTCTTCCAGGGCGAGCCCTCGTAACGACGTTCGTGGCGCAACAGGAACGCCTGGATCCGCTGCCTGACCTTGCGCAGATCCTCGGCCGCTGCGTGCCGTGTACGTACCAGATCGCGCATCGCCTCATGACCTTCGTCTGGAACCCAGACGGGTGACAGCTCGTCGGCGCGTAGCAGTCGCGCCAGGCTGACGGCATCGCGGCGATCGTTCTTGACGCGATCATTCACTACTCGTGGAATCTTCGATGGGGCCACCACCACACAATCATGGCCAAGCCTCGTGAGCTGACGATGAAGTCCGTATCCGCACCCGCCGGCTTCACAGGCGTAGAGCACGCTCGGGTACGAACGGCCAAGTTTCCGCGCCAACTTCACGACTGCTGCCGCTTCATTGCGAATCTCGCCCAGAAACCGAACTTCGCCGCTGCGGCCGGTTTCGGCAACCGCGATCACGATGCTCTCTTTGTGAACGTCCAAACCGACAAACGCGTTATGATCATCCATGTCCCGTCCCCTATGCGTGAGGCTAGGTGCCGGCTCCATCGCCGGCGCAACCCTCGATACGGCATAGCCGGTGACGGGCCAACCCGTTCATCCGGTCATATCGTCTGCTCTTCGTTGAACCGACTTGCCCGCATTGGGTCCGTCTCCTCTCGGTGACGGACTCTAACTCATTTTCGTGCCGTTTTTCGGGGGGCAGACCAGCGGCGATGAAAGCAAAGCCCAGCACGCCCTGCCCCACGACGGGAAGATACCGTAAGGTCGAGTCAAGTCCCCCAGGCGTTCGTCGGCCTATGAGATATTGATTTTGCAGCCGGCCAGAGAGTACGTCAGAAAAGCATGCGGGAAAACGATTCCGCAGCAAACCTTGGTCGATTCTTGCCGTTAGGCTGGGAGTTCGGCGCGCCCAAAAGGAGAATCTACTCGCTCAATTCATCGAGCAGGTCTTTGGCGGTCGATGAGGTCGGCGGTGTCGAAGCCCCTCGGGCAACCAGTTGTAGATGTCAGCTAGCATCGTGCGCGCTTCGTCACGTTTGCCGTCGTCTCAAACAAACCCGAGGGATGGGCCATGCTCCGCTTGCCGCGACCGAAAAACTCGCGGCCATTCGATTTAAGGAGTCCACGAGCGCGCGGCCTTCAGGAATCGATCATTGTCCGATTTCGATCTGATCCCGATTCGATACAGACCCGGGTGGCCTGCTCCCCGTTTTCCCGCCATTCATAAGTGGAGACCGTGGTTAATTTCACCCTCCTGGGGCGGTTGTGTTTCCTGTGCTTTAAGCATCGCGAACTCGTTTGGGGTCAGAGCTCCGAGACTGCCATGCGGCCGCTGGTAGTTGTAGTCGTGGCGCCATGCTTCGATGGTTTC
>DATLST010000188.1:0-3052 GCA_035534055.1 Candidatus Acidiferrales bacterium
CACGCGGCGGGCGACATCATTATTTCGATGGACGGGGATTTACAGCACGACCCTGCCGATATTCCGGCAATGGTGGAAGCGCTCGAGACGACGGATTCGGATATCGTCAGCGGATGGCGCCAGAAGCGCATCGATAATTTATTGTTTCGGCGAATCCCGTCGCGGGTGGCCAACTGGCTGATGGCCAAGCTGTCCGGCGTCGCCATCCACGATTTTGGCACCACGTTTAAGGTCTACCGTCGCGAGACCATAAAAGACGTCCGCCTCTATGGCGAACTTCATCGATTCATTCCCGCGTTGGCTTCGCTTAATGGCGCGAAAGTCACCGAAGTTGCAATCCGCAACGTGCCCCGGCCGCAGGGGAAGTCCCATTACGGCATTTCGCGGACCTCGCGTGTTTTCTTCGATCTGATTACCATTCGCTTCCTGCTGCGCTACATGTTGCGGCCGCTGCACCTATTTGGTCCTGCGGGCGTGATCAGCTTTCTGGCGGGGGCGTCGATTCTCGGAGCCTTGTTTTTCGATAAGGTTTTCAGGGGCACGCAACTTTTCGTCCAGCACGGGCCGCTGCTGATTCTGGGCATGCTGCTGTCGCTTTTTGGCATTCAATTTCTGGCCATTGGACTTGTCGGCGAGCTGATGATGCACAATTACTTCGAAGCGCACCAGAAACCCGTGTATCGGATCGAACGAGCTACGAATCTGGCGCGATGGACCGACGCGCGCCGTTGAGCGTTTCAATTGCGCGCTCGGGCTGAATCTGATAACAATAGGGCGTCGAATCGAATTGGCAGTGATGCCAGCCGCGTTCACCGCCTTGCCATTGGGAGATTCGGCGGGAGATTCGGGCCACGCGGAGGAGAAACAACATGAACACAGGACGCAATATCCCCCGTCGGAGCGGCTGGAAACTTGCGCAGGCAGTCTTCGCCGCATTGCTCGCGCTGACCGTGGTGGGAATCGTGCGGGCCGGTGGGCCTCCGTGGAAAACCAAGCCATTCGAGCAGTGGACACAGAAGGACGTCAAGGAAATTTTGGGTAATTCTCCGTGGACGAAGGTCGAGTATGTTCCCGCGCCATGGAAGCCGGGCGGATCCGGCGCTGTGAGTCCAGAAGCCGGACCCGCGCCGGTGATGGGAGCCGCGCCTACAATGGGGCGCGGTTCGGCAGGAACGGCTGGAGCATCCCAAGGCGCTGCTGGGGGCCCGGCGGATGCCGGTGAACAGCCGATGGGAACTCCGCAAGGACAGGCCACTTATTATATTCGCTGGAATTCGTCGCTCACCGTCCACGAAGCTCTGGTTCGCGACGCCATCCTCAACGGTAAAATGAAGGAATCCGACGCCGGAAAATACTTGAGCGCACCGATAACCGACTATGAGTTGCTCGTCCTCGGTCCCGACATGACGCCTTTCCAGCATGCCACGCCCGATGAGTTGAAGGCCAAGTCTTCGTTGCGAGGAAAGCAATCGAAGGTCGACGTGAATGCCACGAACGTAAACATGGTGCGAAGCCCGAATGGCGGCCGATTAACGGCTGTCGTGTTTACGTTTCCCAGGAAGACCGCCGCTGGTAAAGACGTTGCCGCGGCTCGGGAAAAAGGTCTGCAATTCGAATGCAAGTTGAAGGACCTGGACCTGCGCAGTACCTTCGATACTCGCAAGATGGTGGATCAGAAGGGGCCAGATTTTTAGCTGACTGCTAAATAAAATAGTGGAGCGGGGCAATGGACAGGAAAAACATAGCGTTACGGGGGAGCCTCTTCGGCACGGGGCCGCTTACTGTGGTTTTTGTGGCCATGCTCGCGATGGTTGCTCTGGCGTGGGCTGGCGGGAAGCCGGAGCCCTGGAAGACCAAGCCGTACACGGAATGGGATCAGAACGATCTCAAACTGATTCTCAATGATTCTCCGTGGGCGAAGCTCGATCAGGTCGAAGCGGACTGGCGGACCAGTAAAGGTGGCGAGGAGACTGCAGCGGCGCCGCCTGCGGGTGGAATGCCCGTCAACAGGCCCTACGGCGCAGGGAACGCGCCGGGACAGTCCATGGCGTATTTTGACGTGCGCTGGTATTCGTCACGGACCATCCGCGAAGCAATTGTGCGAAACGCTATCCTTGCTGGCCAGGTGCAAGACGCTGCTGCGGAACACTACCTCGCGCAAACGCCTGCCGACTACCAAATAGCAGTCGCTGGGCCGGATATGACTCCGTTCGCGTCCGCTGGCGAGAGTACGCTCAAAGCCAAGACATATCTCGAAGCCAAGCAGTCGAAGCAGAAAGCCAGCCCATCCAGCGTCACGTTCCAGCGAACGCCGGACGGCAAAACCATCACGGCGGTGGTGTTTTCCTTCTCGAAACAAACGGCGAGCGGCCAGCCCCTGATCGCCGCGAAGGATAAGCAAGTGCAGTTCGTTTGTAAGGTGAAACATTTGGACCTCAACACCGGTTTCGATCTTCGCAAGATGACGGATCAAAAAGGACCGGATTTCTGAAATCGCCCCCCGGGGGCCGGAGGAATGGACATGAAGCGACTCCTGCAATTTGCGGCGGTTGCTGCCGCGTTCGTTGTGATCAGCGGAGCGGCCCAGGCGCAGTTTCGCACGAGCGGACCGGCATTGGCGGGCGTGTGGAATCCTGTGATTGGCTCGGGAGGCGTTTACGAAGTAACGCCAAAGAACGGAAAGCCGGCCACGATGGAAATGGCGGTAGTGGGCAGGGAATTGGTGGACGGGAAGGAAGGCTATTGGTTTGAGACCTCTTTCAACTTGCCGAACGGAAAGGGAGGGACGGTCTCGAAGGTGCTTTTCGTGCGCGAGGGGAACGAAATCATATTCAAACGCATGATTATGCAGATGCCCGGCCGCCCGCCGATGGATATGTCCGCCATGGTGGCCAGCATGATGCATCCGCAACACGCCGATATTCGCAGCACATCGGATGATTTGGGTCCCGCAATCGTCACCACGCCCGCCGGAACGTTTGCATGCGAGCATTACAAAACCAAGGACGGCAAGTCGGAAATGTGGATCAAGGCAAAGGCGGGACCGTACGGC
>DATLST010000189.1:0-56486 GCA_035534055.1 Candidatus Acidiferrales bacterium
AGATGGTGATGCCGGGAGACAACGTGTCGATGGAGATCACGCTAATCACGCCGGTGGCGCTGGAGAAGGGGCTGCGTTTCGCGATTCGCGAAGGCGGCCACACGGTGGGCGCCGGCGCCGTCGCGGAGATCGTCGAGTAAACGACTATGCGCGAAATCATCACATTGCAGTGCAACGAGTGCAAAAACCGAAACTACACCACCACAAAGAACCGCAGGAAGCACCAGGATCGGCTGGAGACGCAGAAATTTTGCAATACGTGCCGGAAGCACACAGCGCACAAGGAAGTGAAATAAGTCCGGCTTGGCGACTCGCGACGGGCGTGCGGGTGCCTGGGATAAAGGGGAGTAGGTTCAACGGTAGACCGCCGGTCTCCAAAACCGGATGTGGGGGTTCAAATCCCTCCTCCCCTGCCAGTTCTGCCGGGGCGAGGGCTGGCGGGTGGAAGTGGATTGAGTTTGGGGTTTTAGGGCGACGGCGGCCGGCGAAATGGCGCAGGTGGCAAAGTTGAATAAAGAAGAAGCAGAGCGTCACGCTGGCGGATTTTCGATGCCGGCTCCGGTCGGCAAGCTCGCCCGGTATCCCAAGCAGCTGAAGGCTTATTTCCACGAAATACGCGTGGAGATGAAGCAGGTCAACTGGCCCTCGCGCTCCGATGTGTGGTCCACCACGGTGGTGGTGATTGTGACGGTTGCTTTTTTCGCGGTGTTTTTCTTTCTGACGGACTCGATTCTGAGCAAAGCAGAAGATTGGTTATTTCACCTTGTTAAATAGCGAAGGAATCGGAATGGCGAAGCAGTGGTACATCGTCCATACCTACTCGGGGTTTGAAAAAAAGGTCAAGGAAAGCCTCGAGGGCCGCGTGGCGGCGTTCGGGCTCACCGACAAAATCGGTCAGATCATCATCCCGACCGAATCGGTGGTTGAAGTGCGCGGCGGCAAGAAGGTGATTTCGCCCCGCATGTGCTACCCGGGCTACGTGCTGGTGGAAATGGACATGGACGACTATACCTGGCACGTGGTGCGCTCCACTCCGCGGGTCACGGGCTTTGTGGGCTCCGGCCAAACGCCTTCGCCACTCACGGAAGAGGAAGTGCAGAACATTTTGAACCGGGCTACCACCACGGCGGAGAAGCCAAAGCCCAGGCTTTCCTTCGAGCGCGGAGAGAAAGTGCGTATCGGCGAGGGACCGTTTGCGAATTTCACGGGCGTAGTGGAGGAAGTAAACTCAGACCGCAGCACGCTGAAAGTTTCGGTCACGATTTTCGGCCGGTCCACGCCGGTGGAGCTCGATTTCGCGCAGGTCGAGAAAGTCGCTTAACCGCGGCTCCCGTTCCGAGGGGACGGGGACGGAAGCAGGGGGGGGGCATAGGACGATGGCGAAAAAAATTCAATCGACAGTCAAGCTTCAGTTGCCGGCGATGAAAGCTACGCCCGCGCCGCCGGTGGGCACCGCGCTCGGCCCGCATGGCGTGAACATCATGGATTTCTGCAAGCAGTTCAACGCCAAGACGTCCAAAGAGCCGGATGGCATGGTCATTCCGGTGCTCGTGACGATTTACAGCGACCGCACTTTTACGTTCATTCTCAAGACGCCGCCGGCTTCCGAGCTTCTCAAGCGCGCCGCGGGGATCGTGAAGGGTTCGCCCGAGCCGAACCGCAACAAAGTGGCGAAGGTCACGCGCAAACAGGTGGAAGAAATTGCCAAGACCAAGCTGCCCGATCTGAACACGCTGAGCCTCGAGTCGGCGATGCGCTCGATCATGGGCACGGCCCGCAACATGGGCATTGAAGTGACTGAAGCGTAGGAGAGGAAGACGATGGCCCGCAGCGCAAAGACAGGTGGAAAGAATATTGACCGCGCCCGCAAGCTCGTCGAGGCGCGCCCGTACCGGCTCGAAGAGGCTGCCGAGGTCCTGCGCAAAGCGCACTTCGTGAAGTTCGATGAAACGGTCGAGTTGGTCCTGAACCTAGGAGTGGACCCCAAACAGTCCGATCAGATGGTGCGCGGCACGGTGGTACTGCCCCACGGTCTCGGCAAGTCCAAGCGCGTGCTGGTGATCGCCAGCGGTGAAAAAGTGCGGGAGGCGCAGGAGGCTGGCGCCGACATTGTCGGCGGCGAGGATGTCGTCCAGAAGATTCAGGAAGGATGGACGGATTACGACGCCGTGATTGCCACTCCGGACATGATGCGGTCCGCCGGACGTCTTGGAAAGGTTCTCGGCCCGCGCGGCCTGATGCCCAACCCGAAGACGGGCACGGTTACTTTCGAGGTGGCCCGCGCAGTGAAAGAAATCAAAGCGGGTAAGGTCGAGTTTCGTCTCGACAAGACCGGGATCATTCATTCCCCGGTTGGCAAGGTCAGTTTCAGCGCGCAGCAGCTTGCCGGAAACGCGCAGGCGCTGCTCTCCGCGGTCATTAAGGCCAAGCCCGCGGCGGCCAAGGGCAGATACATCAAGAAAATCACGCTGACCTCGACCATGGGTCCGGGAATCCCGATCGATCCCGCCGAGGCGGACGAAGCAGTGGCGGTAGCGGCCTAATGAGGGGGAATCCGGCATGAGGAAGAAAGCCGAAAAGAAGACGCAGGCGGAGGAGCTTCGCACGCAGCTCGCGAGCGTTTCCACGGTCATTCTTTCGACGTTTCAGGGAATCACGGTCGAGCAGGACACTCAGTTGCGCCGGTCCGTCGAAGGAATCGGCGGCCACTATCAGGTGGTCAAGAACACGGTGGCGGAGCGCGCCGCGTCGGGTACCCCCACTGAGCCGCTGCTCAAGAACCTGAAGGGCACGAATTCGATCGCCTACATCAAGACCGATCCGGTTGCGTTGGCGAAGATCCTGACCAAGGTCGCCAAGGATGTTCCGGCGTTCCAGTTTCGGGCGGGATGGGTTGACGGGCGCGTCATCTCGATCCAGGAAATCGGCCAGCTCGCGCTGCTTCCGAGCAAGGAAGAGCTCCTCAGCAAGATCATGTTCCTGCTGAACGCTCCGGCGCAGCGCACGGCTACGACGGTAGCGGCCGTGCTGCGGAATCTCGCGGTGGTGACCAGCGAGGCGGTGAAGGCAAACAAATTTGGGCCAGGCGGTGAGCAGGCGCCTGAAACAACTTCGTAAGACGAGTTTCTCATCTCAGGAGGATGGATAGGAAATGGCTAGCAAAGTGGAATCGATTCTCGAGGAAATCAAGGGCCTGACGCTGTTGGAGGCTTCCGAACTGGTCAAGAAGATGGAAGAGACCTTCGGGGTATCCGCGGCGGCTGCCGCACCCGTGATGATGGCGGGTGGAGCAGCGGGGGCCGGCGCCGCACCCGAGGAAAAGACGGAATTCATGGTCGTCCTCACGGAAGTCGGCGCGAACAAGATCAATGTGATTAAGGCAGTCCGAGAAGTTACCAGCCTGGGCCTGAAAGAAGCCAAGGATCTGGTGGATGGCGCCCCCAAGACCGTCAAGGAAGGCGTCAACAAGGACGAGGCTGCCACGATCAAAAAGAAGTTCGAGGACGCCGGAGCCAAGGTCGAGATTAAGTAGTGGCAGCCCGTGGCGGCCATGCGGCTGGGCTGCGAGGGAAATCGCGCACGCGCGTGTTCCTTTGGAATTCAGAACCTCTAAATACGTCCTTCCCGGGCCGACGGGGCGGGTGTCTCCCGCGCTGTCGGTTCCGGCTTTGCCTTGAAGGGGACAGCCAATGAGTAATCGAAATGGTAATCGCGTCGTTCGGGAACGGGAGCGTTTGGACTTCGCCAAAATCAAGACGACGGTCCAGATTCCCAACCTGATCGACGTACAGAAGAAATCCTATCAGCGGTTCCTGCAGATGGACCTGCTGCCCAGCGAGCGCGAAGACGTCGGTTTGCAGTCGGTATTTGCCTCCGTGTTCCCGATTCAGGATTTTCGCGGACTCTCGCAGCTCGATTTCGTCGACTACGCCATCGGCAACTGGGAGTGCAAGTGCGGCCACCTGCGCGGCCTGCATCACCTGCGCGCCACTTGCCGGAATTGCGGCGCCTCCGTGGTGACGAACCCGTATAAGACCGGGGACGTCACCTGCGCGAAGTGCGGCGCGTTCAACAAGAACACTCCGACTTTCTGCAATAAGTGCGGAGACCCGGTGACGCTGCAGCTCAAATACGATGTGAGCGAATGTGAGGAGCGCGGGATGACCTATTCCGCGCCGCTCAAGGTCACCATCCGCCTCACCATCTACGACAAGGATCCAGATACCGGCGCGAAGTCGATCCGCGACATCAAGGAACAGGAAGTATTCTTCGGCGACATTCCGCTGATGACCGAGAACGGCACGTTCGTCATCAATGGAACCGAGCGCGTCATCGTCAGCCAGTTGCACCGCTCGCCGGGCGTGTTTTTCGAGACGGCCAATAATCGCAGCTATTTTCTCGGGAAGATCATCCCCTATCGCGGATCCTGGGTGGAATTCGAATACGACACCAAGAACATTCTCTACGTCCGCATCGACCGCAAGCGCAAATTCCTGGGTTCGATCTTCCTGCGCGCCCTCGGGATGAAGTCGAATGAGGACATCCTGCGCACCTTCTATCAGGTGGAGCGCATTTCGCTCCGCGATGGCGAGCTCTACTGGAACGCGTCCGAAGGCTTGATCGATCGCAAACTCAGCCGCGAGATCAAGCACTCCAAGGGCGGAGAAGTGATTGTCGGCGCGCACAAGCGGATTTCCGAGCCGCTCTATAAAGAACTAGTGAAGGCGCGCGTCACCCAGGTGGAAGTGGGACTTACCGATCTGGAAGGCGCCGTCACCGTCGGCGAGCTCGTCAACCGGCAGACCGGCGAAGTGCTGCTCGAGGCCAACAAGCCGCTCACTGCGGAAATGTGGATGACCATCGCCGAGGCGGGCATCACCGAAGTGGATATTTCTTTCCCGGAACGCGACGACGTCGGCATTATCGTTGCCCGGACGATCGAGAAGGACACGATCCGCACGCCCAAAGAGGCGCTGATCGAAATTTACCGCAAGCTTCGCCCAGGCGATCCGCCGACGCTCGAGACCGCGACCGCGCTCTTCAACGGCATGTTCTTCGACGCGCGCAAGTACGATTTCAGCAAGGTTGGCCGGCTGAAGTTCAATATCAAGCTCGACCTTGAGACGCCGCTCGACAAGCGCACCCTCGATCCGTCTGATTTCGTCGCCGCCATCAAGTACCTGCTCAAGTTGCGCAAGAACATCGGCTCGGTGGATGACATCGACCATCTTGGCAATCGCCGCGTCCGCGCGGTCGGCGAACTGCTCGAAAACCAGTTCCGCATCGGCCTGGTGCGCATGGAGCGCGCCATCAAGGAAAAGATGTCCGTGTACCAGGAAATGTCCACGGCCATGCCGCACGACCTGGTAAACGCCAAGCCCGTGATGGCGGCCATTCGCGAGTTCTTCGGCAGTTCGCAGCTCTCGCAATTCATGGATCAGACCAACCCGCTCAGCGAAATCACGCACAAGCGGCGCCTTTCGGCCCTGGGACCCGGCGGTCTTTCGCGCGAACGCGCCGGATTCGAGGTCCGCGACGTTCACCCCACGCATTATGGGCGCATCTGCCCCATCGAAACGCCGGAAGGCCCGAACATCGGATTGATCAGCTCGCTTTCCTGCTACGCGCGCATCAACGAGTTCGGCTTCATCGAGTCGCCTTACCGCAAGGTAAAGGGCGGGCGCGTGATCGACTACGTGCAGATCGTGAACGCGGGCGACAGCGAGTTCAAGGCCGGCGAAGTGGTGGAAAAAGAGAAAGTGGAAGCGATGAACGAGGAGCTAAAGCGCCGGCGCATCGTGGTCGAGCCCCATTGCTTCTATCTCTCGGCGTGGGAAGAGGACCGCTACGTGGTGGCGCAGGCCAACGCGTCGCTCGACGAGAAACTGCGGATCACCACCGACCTGGTGAACTGCCGCCAGGCCGGCAACTTCGTTCTGAAGAGCCGCGAGGAGGTCGATTACATCGACGTTTCCCCCAAGCAGCTCGTGTCGGTTGCCGCCAGCTTGATCCCGTTCCTTGAAAACGACGACGCCAACCGCGCATTGATGGGCTCGAACATGCAGCGCCAGGCCGTTCCGCTCATCAAGGGCGAAGCTCCCCTGGTCGGCACCGGCATGGAACGCGTCACCGCTCGCGATTCCGGGGCGGTGATCGTGTGCCGCCGCGACGGTATCGTCGATCAGGTGGACTCCGAGCGCGTGATCGTG
The DNA here is from genome assembly GCA_035534055.1 of Candidatus Acidiferrales bacterium. Lineage (GTDB taxonomy): Bacteria > Acidobacteriota > Terriglobia > Acidiferrales > UBA7541 > Palsa-295. Next base: position 6,210 of record DATLST010000189.1, read on the forward strand.
CGCGTCGAATCCGACCAGTCCGGCGTGCTCAGCCGCGAAGTCGGGTCAGACATTTACCTGCTCACCAAATTCAAGCGTTCGAACCAGAACACCTGCATCAGCCAGAAGCCGCTGGTTCACGCGGGCGACCGCGTCAAGCAGGGCCAGGTGCTGGCCGATGGACCTTGCACGGATCGCGGCGAACTCGCCCTGGGACGCAACGTGCTCGTCGCCTTCCTGCCCTGGCGCGGGTACAACTTCGAGGACGCCATCCTGGTGAGCGAGAAGCTCGTGGAAGAGGATTACTACACCTCGATCCACATCGAGGAGTATGAAATCGAGGCGCGCGATACCAAGCTGGGCCCTGAAGAAATCACCCGCGACATTCCCAACATCAATGAAAGCTTCCTGCGCAACCTCGACGAAAGCGGCGTGATTCGCATCGGCGCCACCGTCAAGCCGGGCGACATTCTGGTCGGCAAGGTGACTCCAAAGGGCGAGACGACCCTGACGCCGGAAGAAAAACTTCTGCGCGCCATCTTCGGCGAGAAGGCCGGCGACGTCCGCGACGCTTCGCTCTACTGCCCGCCGGGCATCGAGGGCACGATCGTCGACGTGAAGATCTTCTGCCGCAAAGGCGCGGAGAAGGACGAGCGACACAAGGCCATCGAAGCCGCGCACGTCTCCAAACTCGAAAAGAACCTGGCCGATGAGATCCGCATTCTCACCGACGAGCGCCTGAAGCGCTTAACCGATTTGCTCGGCGGCCAGAAGCTCAACGCCGACCTGCATGACGAGCGCACCAACAAGCGCCTGCTCACCAAAGGCACCGAGTTGACGCGCGAGATCCTCGAAAAGATTTCCACGCGCAACTTGAAACGCTTGCGCCTGAACGACAAAGACCCTCTGCTCATCGAGAAAATCGACGAGGTGGAAGAGATGACCTCGCGGCAGATTGACGTCCTGCGGAAGATCACCGACGAACGCATCGGGAAGCTCAAGAAGGGCGACGAACTGCCGCCGGGCGTCATCAAGCTCGTGAAGGCTTACATCGCCATGAAGCGCAAGCTTTCGGTCGGCGACAAAATGGCCGGCCGCCATGGGAACAAGGGCGTGATCGCCCGTATCGTCCCCAAGGAAGACATGCCCTACATGCCGGACGGCACGCCCATGGAGATCGTTCTCAACCCGCTGGGCGTCCCTTCGCGCATGAACGTCGGCCAGCTTCTCGAGACGCACCTGGGCTGGGCATCGAAGGAACTGGGCGAGAGAATCGGGAAGATGCTGGATACCGAAGCCCGCGCCGATGCGGTCCGCAAATGGTTCAAGGAAGCCTTCGGACCTACTTCGGTGTGGAAGACCCTCGCGGATCTGGATGATGAAGCCTTGCTCGATGTGGCGCAGAACTTCCGGGAAGGCGTTCCCTTCGCCACGCCCGTCTTCGACGGCGCGCGCGAGACCGACATTCGCCACCTGCTCAAATTCACCGAGCTGCCGGAAACCGGCAAGATCACCCTGCACGACGGGATGACTGGCGACGAATTCGCGCAGAACGTCACCGTCGGCTACATCTACATGCTCAAGCTGTCGCACCTGGTGGATGATAAAATCCACGCCCGTTCCATCGGCCCCTACTCGCTGATCACCCAGCAGCCGCTGGGCGGAAAGGCCCAATTCGGCGGACAGCGCTTTGGAGAAATGGAAGTCTGGGCGCTCGAAGCCTACGGTGCGGCGCACATTCTGCAGGAATTGCTGACGGCCAAATCCGACGACGTCTACGGCCGCGCCAAGATTTACGAGGCCATCGTCAAGGGCGAGCCGGGAATCGAGCCGGGCGTCCCTGAATCGTTCAACGTCCTCGTGCGCGAATTGCAGTCGCTCTGTCTGGATGTGGAATTGATGAAGCGGCAGAAACCGCAGATCGAGAAGCCCGAAGCCGCGGATTAGTCCGGGCCGCGGCTTTCGCTGCGCGCGCGGGAACAGGTTTATTGCAGTGTAACCCTGGCGTATGCCGGGGAGGAGGCAGCCATTGTACCGTTCGAGCCCATATGATCGTGCCAGCCAGATTGCGGATTTCGATTCCATCCGTATCAGCCTGGCGAGTCCCGAAAAAATCCGGTCGTGGTCGCACGGCGAGGTGACCAAGCCGGAAACCATCAATTACCGCACCTTCAAGCCGGAGCGAGACGGCCTGTTCTGCGCCAAGATTTTCGGCCCCGTCACCGACTGGGAGTGCCTGTGCGGAAAATACAAGCGCATGAAGCACCGAGGGGTCATCTGCGACAAGTGCGGCGTGGAAGTCACGCTCAGCAAGGTCCGCCGCGAGCGCCTCGGCCACATCGAGCTCGCTTCTCCCTGCTCTCACGTGTGGTTTTTCAAGGGCCTGCCGAGCCGCATCGGCTACCTGCTCGATATCACCATGCGCGACCTCGAGCACATTCTGTACTTCGAAACCTTCGTGTGCATCGATCCGGGCGAAGTGCCGGAGCTCAAGGAGAAGGACATCATCCCGGAAGAAAAACTGCGCGAGCTTCAGCGCGACTATCCCGGGAAATTTCAGTCGGGGATGGGCGCCGAGGCCATTAAGGAGCTTCTGCGCCGCGTCGATGTCGACAAGCTTTCGGACGAACTCCGAGAACGAATGAAGGTGGATCCGAGCCTGCAGAAGCGCATCCGCTTCGCCAAGCGCCTGAAGGTGCTCGAAGCCTTCCGCAAGAGCGGCAACAAGCCGGAATGGATGATTCTGGACGTCGTACCCGTCCTGCCGCCCGAGCTGCGCCCGCTGGTGCCCCTCGATGGAGGCCGCTTCGCCACATCGGACCTCAACGACCTCTATCGCCGCGTCATCAACCGCAACAACCGCCTTAAGAAGCTCATGGAGCTTCACGCGCCCGACGTGATCGTGCGTAACGAGAAGCGGATGCTGCAGGAAGCCGTTGACGCTCTGTTTGACAATGGCCGCCGAGGGCGTGTGCTACGCGGTACCAACAATCGCCCGCTGAAGTCGCTCTCCGACACGCTCAAGGGCAAGCAGGGCCGCTTCCGGCAGAATCTGCTCGGTAAGCGCGTCGATTACTCCGGCCGTTCCGTGATCGTGGTTGGGCCCGAACTCAAGCTCCATCAGTGCGGATTGCCCAAGAAGATGGCTCTCGAGCTGTTCAAGCCGTTCATTTACCACCGGCTCGAAGCCGCCGGTCACTGCACCACCATCAAGCAAGCCAAGGAACTCGTGGAGGCCCAGGAATCGATTGTCTGGGACATCCTCGAGGACGTGATCCGCGAGCATCCCGTGCTCCTCAATCGTGCTCCCACGCTTCACCGCCTGGGCATTCAGGCCTTTGAGCCCACGCTGGTCGAAGGCAAGGCCATTCGCATCCACCCACTGGTCTGTACCGCGTTCAACGCCGACTTCGACGGCGACCAGATGGCCGTTCACATCCCGTTGTCGCCCGAAGCGCAGGTGGAAGCCTCGGTCCTCATGCTCAGTTCGCATAATATCCTGTCGCCGGCCAACGGCTATCCGCTGGCCGTTCCCACGCAGGACATGGTGCTGGGTATCTATTACATGACCAAGGCCAAGCCCAAGGCAAAGGGAGAGGGCCGCGCCTTCGGTTCGAGCGAAGAGGTCGTGATGGCTCTCGAGGCGGGCGAGGTGGAACTCCTTACCCCCATCCGGATGCGTTACACCGGCGAGGTGATTGATCTGACCAACGCGTATGACGATCAGGACGTTTCGCACACCGAGCCCGTGAATCTGAATAAGCAGTTTCTGCATACGACCGTTGGGCGCGTGATTTTAAACGACCACCTGCCCTCGGACATGCCGTTCATCAATGGGCTGCTCAAGAAGAAAGGCGTCCAGGCGCTGGTGCAATACGGCTACTTGCGTTTTGGTCTTGAAAAGACCGTCCTGATGCTCGACCGGCTCAAGGAGCTCGGCTTCCTCTACGCCACCAAGGCCGGCATTTCCATCGGCATCAGCGACATGGTCATCCCCGGCGTCAAATTCAAGCTGGTGGACGCGGCCGAACACGAAGTGGTCAAAGTGCAGCAGCAATATCTCGATGGCGCCATCACCAACGGCGAGCGCTACAACAAAGTGATCGCCATCTGGAGCGACGTAACCGAGAAGGTTGCGGACGAAATGTTCAAGGCCCTAGAGGAGCAGGATAAGGAGGGCGTGATCAACCCGATCTACGTCATGGCCGATTCCGGCGCCCGCGGCTCCAAGCAGCAAATCCGCCAGCTTTCCGGAATGCGCGGATTGATGGCCAAGCCTTCGGGCGAAGTCATCGAGACGCCGATCACCTCCAATTTCCGCGAGGGCTTGACCGTGCTGCAATATTTCATCTCCACGCACGGCGCGCGCAAGGGATTGGCCGATACCGCGCTTAAGACCGCCGATTCCGGCTATCTCACGCGGCGGTTGGTCGACGTGGCCCAGGACGTGATCATCAACGAGTTCGATTGCGGCACCGCCGACGGCATTTTCGTCGAGCCTATTCTCGAAGCCGGCGTCGAGGTCGAGCCGCTGCGAGACCGGGTGGTCGGCCGCGTTTCGCTCGAGAAGATCAAGGACTATGAAGGCAACGTCATTGTCGAGATCAACCAGGAAATCACCGAGGAGCTGGCCAACGCCATTCAGGCCGCGGGCATCGAGCGGGTGAAGATTCGCTCCGTGCTCACCTGCGAGTCCCGCCGAGGAGTGTGCGCCCGTTGCTACGGCCGCAACCTGGCCACCGGTCGTTTCGTCGAGATGGGAGAGGCGGTCGGCGTGATTGCGGCCCAGTCCATCGGCGAGCCCGGCACACAGCTCACGATGCGCACTTTCCACATCGGCGGCACCGCCACCCGCGTCACCGAGCAGTCCAAGGTGGAGGCCCGCAGCAACGGCTTCGTGAAGTTCATCGACATGAAAGTCGTCGAGGGCCGCGGGAAGACCATTGTGGCCATGAACCGCTCGGGCCTTATCGCCGTGGTGGACGAGAAGAGCCGCGAGAAGGAACGCCACCACGTCGTCTATGGCGCCCGGTTGAAGGTCGAGGAGGGGCAACCCGTCACCATCGGCCAGACCATGGTCGAATGGGATCCTTATACCTTCTCCATCCTCACCGAAACAGCCGGCATCATCGAGTTCAAGGACTTGCAGCCCGGCATTACGATTGAGGAACAGGTGGACGAAGTCACCGGCCTCTCGCAGCTGGTCGTCACGCTTCCGGCAGGCGACGAAAAGCACCAGCCCACCATTCTGGTCCGCGATTCCTCGGGCCGCGCCAAGAAAAAGTACCTCATGCCCTCGCGAGCGCACTTGATGGTCGCCGATGGCGATGAAGTGCAGCCTGGCGACGTGCTCGCAAAGATTCCGCGCGAGACGACCAAGACCAAGGACATCACCGGCGGCCTCCCGCGCGTGGTCGAGCTCTTCGAAACGCGCAAGCCGCGCGATCCCGCGGTCATCAGCGAGATCGACGGCATCGTGAAGTACGGCGAGATCGCCAAAGGACAGCGCAAAATCTACGTTGAGAGCGAAGATGGCAAGACCGTGAAGGAATACTCCATCACGCGCGGCGTGCACATCAACGTACAGGAAGGCGAACATGTGGGGGCCGGCGAGCCGCTCATCGATGGCCCGCTCAACCCGCACGACATCCTGGCCGTCCTCGGCGAAAGATACACGCAGGCTTACCTGGTGAACTCGATCCAGGAGGTCTATCGCCTGCAAGGTGTGAATATCAACGACAAGCACATCGAGACGATCGTCCGCCAGATGATGCGCTGGGTGAAGGTCGAGGATGTGGGCGATACTTCGTTCCTTCTCGAGGAGCAGGTCGACAAGTTCCGCTTCCGCGAGGAGAACGACAGGATCATCCGCGAAGGAGGCCGTCCGGCCACCGGGCGACCGCTGCTCTTGGGCATCACCAAGGCATCGCTATCGACCGATTCCTTCATTTCCGCGGCCAGCTTCCAGGAAACCACGCGCGTGCTCACCGAAGCGGCCATTTCCGGGAAGGTCGATTACCTCCGTGGACTGAAGGAGAACGTCATCATGGGACGCCTCATTCCCGCGGGCACCGGCCTGGACCGCTATCGCAATATCCAGCTCCTCACGGAGTTGCCCCAGGACGAGCCGCAGGCCATGGAGCCCGAGCTTACGCCCGAGGAAGCTGCCGCGCTCGATTTCCTGCGCAAGGATACCGACGCGGTCGCCGAAAGCTAACCTCTACCCAATGGTTCAACGGGGCGGCCGGAGATCATCGGCCGCCCTTTTTATTTTCGCGGGCCCTTGCAAGGTTCCATGACGCGCTGGCTGACGAATCGATCCGAAAGCAACACAGGACTCTCTTTGAAGCGTTGGCGAAGGCGCTGTTAAGCAACTTGGAATAGAACGCCGTTTTTTTCCCTTTCCCGAATGGCCCCCCGGTAAAATTGGCGTGCGGAATTCTTAGTCCAATGGGCTTCCTCGACGGGAAGCGGGAGCGGGCGTGCCGCCGAAAGACTCAGTGGAAAACCATACAGGGCAAGCCGATCCCAGCTCGGTCTCCGAGACGCAATTCAAGAAGCTGGTGGAGGTTATTTCCCGCTCGCAGCACAATTACCGGGAGCTGATCGATCATCTCGATCAAGCGGTTTTCACCATCACGCTCGACGGCGAAGTGCGAGTTGCCAACCGGCGGCTGGCGGAAATTTGCAATGTCTCATTTATCGATTTGATCGGCCACCGGCTGAGCGAGTTCGTCGAGACGCCTGCACCAACTGTGCTTGGGCACACGGTTTCCGAGTTCGTCAAAACCGGATCCTGGGAGGGCACCGTCCCGGTCCGTCTGAAAAACCGCAACCGATTGCGCTATTTCGATTGCCGGCTGCAGGCGCTCGCCGCGCAGGACCAGGACCGGCTCGTGACCGGCTGGGCGCGCGACGTCACAGCGCAATACGAATCCGAGATCCGCTTCGCGGAGCTTTTTGAATCGCTCCCCGAAGGCGTCTATTTTGCGACTTCGGCCGGAAAGATTCTCGATGCCAATGCCGCCATGGTGCGGCTGTTCGGATTCGACAGCAAAGAGGACTTGAAAGCGCGCAATCTCCGCGAGCTGTATCAGAACCCCGCCGAACACGATGCACCCATGCGGGAGATTGAATCCAAGGGCTCCTTTCACAACCGCGAGCTTCACTTTCAGCGCAAGGACGGCAAAGCGATCCATTGTCTCGTGTCGGCGTTCGGTATTCGCGACACCTTCGGCCGAATCGCCCGTCTGCAAGGCCATGTGGTCGATAATACCGAAGGCCGCCAGATCGAAAAACAACTTCGCCAGGAACAGGAAGTTGTCCGCTGCCTGGTAGCCAGCTTTCCCGATCTGATTACCGTCGTCGATCGTGACGGGCGGCTTAGCTACGTCAGCCCGAGCGTCAAGGACATCCTGGGCGGAACGCCGCGGGAATACATCGGCGAACGCTTTGAGTCGCGCGCGGATCCCGAAGACCGCGGCCGGCTTGCGGATACGATGCACAGAATCATGGCCGGCGAAGAATCCCGCGCTCAGATCGAATTCCGCTCCCGGCATGCCAATGGCACGCAGAAGACTCTGCGAGCCAGCGCGGGCCCTCTGTTTGACGAAGAGGGAAAGATCGCGGGAGTGGTAGCGTCGGCGTGCGACGTGACCGAATCGAAGATCGTTGAAGAGCAGTTCGCGCAGAAAGAAAAGTTCGCAGCCATGGGACAGATGATGGCCGGCGCCGCGCACGAGTTGAATAATCCTCTCACTGCCATCCTCGGTATTGCGGAGCTGCTCCGCGAGCGCACCGTCGATGAGGCGGACAGACGGCATCTGGACGTGGTGCTGCTGCAGACACGCCGCGCCGCGGGCATCGTTCAGAATCTGCTTGCATTCTCTCATCCGTCCGCGCGGGGACACTCGAAAGTGAATCTGGAAGAAATCGTGGGACACGCCTTGCAGCTCGAGCGGACGGCGCTAAGCCAGAAGAACATTTCCGTAAAGTTCGAAACCCCTGGAAATATCCCCCCCATCGACGGGGACCAGAAACTGCTCACGCAGGTATTTCTGAATATCATTACGAACGCGGAGCAAGCCATTTCGGCCGATCGCGATTATGGGATTTTGACGGTCTCGCTCTCGCGCCACGACGGGCGCGTTTCCGTGGTGATTGCCGACGACGGGCCCGGCATTTCGCCGGAGAACCTCGGACGGATTTTCGACCCGTTCTTCACCACCAAGCGTCCAGGAGGAGGAAGCGGGCTTGGCCTTGCCATTTGCCGCGCTGTCGTCAAAGAGCATGGCGGGATGATCGACGTTGAATCGATGCCCGGTTTTGGCACTGCCTTTCAGATTCTCTTGTCCATTTCGGCGGACGCCCCTTCGGAAACAGCGCAGCTTCGCCCCGCTGCGGAGGTAAATCAGGCCGGCGTTTTAGCCGGGCACACCGTCCTCGTCGTGGATGACGAAGAGAGCATTCGGGAAATCGTGCAGGTGGGGCTCTCGGCGCGGGGCATGAAGGTGCACACCGCGGAAAGCTCGGAAACAGCTTTGTCTTGCCTGGCGGCGAATGCCTACGAAGTCGTTGTATGCGATTTTAATCTTCCCGGGCTGAGCGGCGAGCAGCTCTTCGAGCGCCTGCGCAAGCAGCGAGCCGGCGCGGTGCCGCATTTCATTTTCATGACAGGAGAGCTGGTCGATTCCGACAGGATTGCAGAGATCGGTCAAAAGGGGGCTTCCGTGCTGCAGAAACCGTTCCAGGTAAAGGCCCTCGCGAATTTATTGGCCGAAACCCTCCATTTGCGGCCATTCCGCGCTCATTAAGCGCTCTTAAAGGCCGGTTAAGAGCCATTTGGTGGCTTATTTTGGCAGAAATGGAGAGTCGCTTCCTCCAGCTTGCTCTTCGAGCGACCAATTTCAATGCGCGAAAAAGGAGGATTTCTTCGTCCCGATAGCGACTCTTCTAATATCAGGATCACTTGTGCCGTTTTCCAACAAACTGCTAAAGACTTATTTCCTCTTCGATGGCGAGGGCGCATCCACGCCGAAGTCCCAGACGTAAAGACTCATGGACTGTTTCTGAACGATCTCAACGAGAGCGTACTCGCCGGGAGCAAGCGGCGTGCCCAGCGTGAAGCGATAGAGGCCGAGCGCGATCTGCCAGCGCTCCATGGGTAGTGTTCGCTTGGTGTATCTCTCCTGTCCAAAGAGCTGATCGAGTTTCTCGATTTGCCGGGTATCTCCATGGACGGACGCGCGGATCAGTTCCAGCTCCGGTTCGCGCCCATCGGATGTGCGCATGTAGAACTCCGGTTGCCCGGTCGTGACGCGGTATTCGGCGTGCGGCCGTTCAATGGAGATATTGTGGCGGGTGGGAATCACAGGGATCGGCACCAGCACCTGTTCGATCGTATTTTTTTTGGAGAGGCTCGATTTGATCCGAGCCTGAGCCAGCTTAAGGACTGTCTTGCCATCGAATGCAAAAAGCCCCTCGCCGGGCGGCAAGAAAACTCCCGGTGCGGCTTCCACGCTGGCGTCGATATCGAGCGGCGCGGCGTTACGCTCGGCTTCCTGGACCTCAACCTTGGAGATGGCCGCGGCATCGCGCGCGGATTCTTCCGCCGCGACTTTTTTGGTTTTGTCCCAATCGACCAGGGCTAAGGGAATTTCTTCCCATTGCGAGGTATCGAGGCTGTAGTATCGGACGCGATCGCCTTCCACGTGGTACTCGCGCACAAGCTGGAAGGTGCCGTTCTTCAGCATTAGCTTCTTGCCGCGCGGCAGAGTCGTCGAATTCGCCGAGTTTCCCCGAGAAGGCGTGGCGGGTTTCGAGGTGCCCTGCGCTTGGAGCAAGGGCGCCAACCACAGAACGATCCACACAAGCGACAGAACTAGCGCGGCTGTTGAAAGGCCCCCAGATCTCGCACGTTCCTTCCGATTCTTCGCCATCTGCCTTGCTGCCTCAGGCCAAGATGCCACGTTCCAACCGCACGGTTATCACAATAGCGCCGTGCACGGCGCGCCACAATTATGATGCGCTTGCAGCACGCAGGCACAAATACATTGTAAAGGCAGGGGATTGCGGAGCGAGAAAGGTTAGTGTTCGCAGCGAGGATGGAGGGCGGTCAAAATCATCAGATCCGAATGGGTGAACAGCCATTTTCCGGCTTCCGCGCCGGCTGCCTCGGCGACGCGCACAAGCGTGCCAAGATGCTTGTTTCGCGCCAAGCCTCGCAGGTGGTCGAGGCAGATGCCGGTGAGAGTTGTAACTTCATCTTCGGTAAAGATTTTCTGGCTCGATTTCACTCGAACCATCGCGGCACCCCTTGCATGCAGCAAATCTGCCATGAGCGTAATTGCTGGTTGATTTGCATGCAATAGTCGTTCCGTACTGTTTCGCCGGAAACCCCCACCAGGGAGAAAAAGTACAAGTCCATTCGGCTCTGTTGCTTGAGGTTAAATGCGATGAACCTTTATCGGTGCGTCGGCTGAATTTCTGGCATCGAAGCGGAAATTAAAAGCCGATTTAATGAATGTTTCTACAATTATTGGATCTATTTCGCCAAACTCACAGCTACCAAGATTCTATTTCGACGGCTGTTCCGATGCGATCTTCTCAAAGTGTGAAACCGCCCGCCTTTTCGAAGGCGCGAGCGATTTGCAGCACGCCGCCTTCGTGGAAATGGGGCCCGAAAATCTGCATTCCCACCGGCAAACCCGCTCGCGTGGCGCCGCAGGGCACCGAGATGGCCGGCACACCCGCGAGGGAGCCTGTAGCCGTATAGATATCGGCGAGATACATCTGAAGCGGGTCGGACGTTTTTTCGCCGAGCGGAAATGCGGGCGTAGGGGCCGTGGGGGTGATGATCGCATCGACCTTTTGAAATGCGTTGCTAAAATCTTGCGCGATCAGGGATCTGACCTTCTGGGCCCGCAAGTAATAGGCGTCGTAATAGCCGGCGGAGAGCGCGTACGTGCCGAGCATGATTCGGCGCTTCACTTCGGGTCCGAATCCACGCGCGCGCGTCTTGCCGTACATTTCGATGAGGGTGGAACCTGGAATCCGCAGGCCGTAACGCACTCCGTCATAGCGTGCCAGGTTCGAACTCGCCTCGGCCGTGGCGACGATGTAATAAGTGGCGATAGCGTAATCGGTGTGAGGCATTTGCAGCGGAATACGCCGGCAGCCGAGCCGTTCGAGCAGGGCGATGCCCGCCTGGACCTTGTCCTTCACCTCCGGATCGAGACCCGCGCCGAAATAGTCCTCCGGCACGCCAATCCGCAGGCCCGCCACGGGCTTTTCGATGTCCTCTCCATAATTTTGGACCGGAACCGCCGCCGAGGTGGAGTCGTTCGGGTCATGACCCGCTATGACGGACATAATGGCGGCGACGTCCGATGCATTCGCCGCGAAAGGCCCAATTTTATCGAGCGAGGATGCAAAAGCGATCAAGCCATATCGCGACACTCGCCCGTAGGTGGGCATCAACCCCGGAATCCCGCAGAACGAGCCTGGCTGGCGAATCGAGCCGCCCGTGTCGGTTCCCAGCGCCGCTACGGCCAGGCCAGCGGCGACGGCCGCCGCGGAGCCTCCACTGGAGCCTCCCGGGACGCGGTCGATTGCCACGGGGTTTCGCACCGGTCCGTAGGCGGAGTTCTCGTTCGAACTGCCCATGGCGAATTCATCGCAATTCGCTTTGCCGAGGATAACGGCTCCGGCCTTTTCGAGCCGCTCGACAGCCGTGGCGTCATAGGGGGGGATATAGTTTTCAAGGATCTTCGAGCCGCAGGTGGTGCGCACGCCGCGCGTGCTGATAACGTCCTTCACGGCAATCGGGACGCCCGCAAGCGGAGGCAGCGTTTCCCCGCGCGCGACGGCTGCATCCACGCGGTCAGCCTGGGCGTAGGCTCGCTCGGGCGAAAGCGTGAGAAAGGCGTTGAGCTCGGGATTGCGTTTCTCGATGCGGCTATAAAATTCCGCGGTCAGCTCGCGCGCGGAAATTCTCCTGGCGCCGAGGGCGGCTCGCACACTGGCAATCGTCCATGGAGTTGCGGCGCTCACCGCTCGATCACCTTGGGAACGCGAAAGAAGGGCTTGGCCGCATCGGGGGCGCGGGAAAGAACCGACTCGGCGACCGCGCAAGGGCGCAGCACATCCTCGCGAAGCTCGGGGTGGGCCGATTCTGAGCCGCCACCGGCGGCAGCCGTCGTTGAGAGGGCCTGCGTCATGGGCTCGACATTCGTCATGTCGAGTTCCTTCAGCTTGTCGATATACGTGAGGATCTCATCGAGCTGCTCGCGATACATCTCCGTCTCACCGGGTAACAATTCGAGATGGGCCAGCTCGGCCACGCGTACCACATCTTCGAGGCTAATCTTCATTCCGTCTCCCATCGTCTCCGAATGGATCACGACAGACGAGAATCATCTTAGTACAGGAGAAGCGTAACGCAAACGCGGGTTCACGCGGAGTTTTGGATCTTCGCCAGTCCGCTGCCAGATTCTGGATTTGCGCCGCAGCATTGCGAATCTCGGCGACCGCAGTGTCGCGGGCTTCCGGATAGCGCCTAAGTTGTCAAAAAATCCGTCCCCGATCCATGTGACAAGGGACAGTGATGAATGCTATTGAAAGAAGGCTGTCAGACGGCTATTGTCTAGCAGCTTGTTGAAAAACTCGTTTCGATCGTGATTCGAGCGGAGCGAAGAATCTCTCTTCATGAAAATGCCAGGAAAAGCTGAGATTCCTTCGGGCCAAAAGCGTCCCTCAGCATGATGCGCGGCATTTTTCAACAAGCTGCTAGGCTACCGGTGAAACAGTTCGGAATTTCGGAATTGCATATGATTTCTAAAACGTTGCCGGTCGTAAGGGGAGGGGGCTAGCTTATGTGGCTGAAACGCATGGCGGGTTTCTTTGCGGTCTTAGTATTCCTGGGTCCACTCGGAGCGATCCCAGCGGCGGCCCAAGCGAATGCTTCGACGTGGGAAGCACCCGACCGAGGACGCCAAAAAGGTTGAAAATCCGGTCAAGGTGACGCCGCAAGGACTCAAGGCGGCGTCACAACTGTTCAAGGAGAATTGCGTTCCATGCCATGGCACGTCGGCGCCGGGGACGGTCCCACGGCGAGTTTGCTCACACCGAAGCCCGCCGATTTCAAAGACGTGAAACTGATGGGCAAAATGACCGATGGAGAGCTGTTTTGGAAGATGAGCACCGGGCGGGGGGCAATGCCGTCGTGGGCACAACTATCCGAAACGCAGCGCTGGCAACTCGTCAACTATCTGCGGACGCTCTCGGAGAAGGGCGCACCCAAGAAAAAGGGCGAGTAAGCACAAAAAGCCGGCACCGCGCTAAAGCAAGCAGCTTCTTCGGAATGTGCAGTGGAATTGGGGTCTGGTGCGCCCTTAAACTGGTGATCGGCGGGCAAAACGGCTGGACTTACAGCAAGAGAACCGGATTCTTTCAAACGTCGATTTCACATTTAAATGTCTTCCTCAGTAGAAGAGAGCGAAGGGATGGCAACATGAAGATTGTGAGAGGCCGCACTAACTGGACCCGTTTCTTCCTAGCGATCGGAACGGGGGCCCTGTTTGTTGTGCTGCTGCTATGGCCTCGGAAGGCGCAGGCGGTGCCCAGTTTTGCGCGCCAGACAAACTTGCCTTGCAGCGCCTGCCACACGAATCCTCCGGAGCTAACACCCTTAGGGCGATCGTTCAAACTGAACGGCTATACGATGAAGGGGATCAACGTGATTACCGCCCCCCCGGGGAAAGAGTCAGCTGGTCTCACACTGCTGTCGTATCTTCCTGTCTCCGTAATGTTCGACATGTCGGACACTGGGCTCGCGAAACCCGAGCCGCAAAAGCAGAACTGGAATTTTTCCCTGCCGCAAGACGTGGGGCTGTTTCTGGCCGGGGCCTATGGGAATCACGTGGGCGGCTTCGTCCAAGCGACTTATGATGCCCAGGCAGATCATTTTAGCTGGGACAACACAGACATCCGCTACGCCAAGACCAAGTTCATCAAGGGAAAGTCGCTGGCTTACGGCATTGACCTGAACAACAATCCTACCGTGGAGGATCTTTGGAACGACACGCCCGCCTGGGGCTTCCCCTGGATCGCATCGAGTGCAGCTCCGACTCCAGCTGCGGGGGCTGTGATCGATGGTCCGCTCGCGCTTGATGTGGCGGGAATCGGCGGATACGCCATGCTGAATAATCATCTGTACGGCGCTGCAACGATTTATCGGTCCGCGCATCTCGGACAATCCCTGCCGAATGACGGTACCGGATCCTATTTTAATGTGCAGGGTGTAGCCCCGTACTGGCGCTTGGCCTGGCAGCAAACGATGGGAAACAACTATCTGGAATTCGGGACCTACGGAATACACGTGCGGTCCACGCCGTATGCTGTGATGGGTCCCGTCGACACATTCACGGACTTTGCATTCGACACGCAATATGAGCGAGTTCTTCCGAAATTCCGAAACAACCTGATCACCCTGCATGGCACATACATCCGAGAAAATTCCAACTTAAATGCGGACGTGGCCAACGCCACGGCAAGTGTGGACACACACCATCTGGACACCTTTCGGGTAAACGCCGTATACCATTTCGGATATCGCTACGCTCCCGCGTTTGAATACTTCAGAACAACAGGGACCGCGGACTCTCTCCAGTATGTACCATCTCCTGTTGATGGGAGCCTGTCCGGCAGTCCGGACAGCGAAGGGGTTACAGGAAACCTCACGTACTGGCCCATTCAAAACCTCCGGTTGGCGGTGCAGTACACGCATTATATAAAGTTCAATGGTGGCAACGTAAACTATGACGGTTTCGGGCGCAGCGCGGGCAATAACAACACGATCTATCTGTACATGGGCGTGTTGTTTTGATGATGGTTCATGTGGACGGAAAGCGCGCGACGTTGCGCGACCCAGAAAGACAGGACTGGAAAGCGATGCAAAATCGCAACAGGAGAAGGCTTGGGGCGTGTGTGGCACAGTTATTGATGTTGAGCCTGGGGCTCGCCGCCGCAGTCCATGCGAGAGCTCGCGGGCAAGCGGCCAACAAGGGCGCAACGAGCGCCGGAGAGATTGTGGGGACGATTTACTTCAAAGGGGACAAGCCAAAGCTTCCCGCAATTAATATGGCGAATGACCCCGTTTGCGTTTCCGAACAGACGGGGACGGTCTACGTACAGGACGGTGAAGTCAACAGTAATGGGACCCTGCCAAACGCGCTCGTGTACGTCAAGTCACAACCCGGAAGTCCTTCCCTATCAGCCCCGCGCAATTCCGTGGACCTGACTCAGCAGGGCTGCATGTACGAGCCTCACGTACTGGGTGTCATGGTCGGCCAGCCCTTGCAAGTGGTCACGCTGGATCCCACCATGCACAACGTGCATGTGCTGCCGAAGATCAACCGGGAATGGAATGTAACGCAGCGACCCGGTTCGCCTTCGATCATCAAGACCTTCACGCAACCCGAGATCATGATTCCGGTTCACTGCAACGCTCATCCTTGGATGAAAGCCTACATCGGAGTTGTTAGTAACCCTTACTACTCGGTGACGGGCACCGAAGGCAGCTTCGTGATAAAGGATGTGCCTCCCGGGGAATACACTCTAGCCGTTTGGACCGCCACCTTCGGGATACAAGAACACCGCGTAACCATGCGCGCAGGGGAATCCTCAACTGTCGATTTCACCTTTGAAAACCGCTAGGCTAGGATGCGTGTTCTTGGCTTGCAGACAATGCAGAAGGGTCAAAACAGCGAAAGAAGCGGCTTTGTCCCTTCGGCAAACGCGGCTTCAGGCGTGATCAGGCTCACGACCAGATAGCCGTCGGCTGGGAAGTCGTAAAAGTGCCCCGGATGGACGTAGACCCCTTTCGTGGCAAGCAATTCGATGGCTAAGTCTTCGTCCGATCGTGTGACGGGAACGCGAAGCACGGCATACCATCCGCCTTCCACTTCCAGGCGGCCACAGGATTTCCGCAGGGTCAATCGCTTGTCGAGTGCGGCAAGATTCTTGCGCACGCGCGTCATCAACTGCCGCTGAAAAGCATGCCGCCCGGCCAAAAACGCGGGCACTGCCAGTTGCACGGGGGCGTTCATCGAGAGGTAGGTATCGGCAATTACTTCCAGTCGCGCGAGGGCTTCGGTTTGCAAATCCCGCGGACCGCTGACGATCAGCCAGGCAATTTTCATCTGCGGAAGACCGCAAATTTTGGAAAGGCCGCTCAGCGTGAAGGTGAGCGTTCCGTGATTGGCGGCGAAGCTGGCCGGCTGCGGTTCGGTGAGCGAGAAATCCCAAAATACCTCGTCGGCTATGATGGCCATGTGGCGGGCCGCACAGATTTCATTGAGGCGTGCGATCTCTCGCGGCTTGTTGAAGTGCCCGGTGGGATTATTGGGATGGACGACAAGAATCCCGCGCGTGCGAGAGGTGAGGGCGCGCTCGAGTGCATGGAAGTCAATTTGCCAGCCGTGGTCGTACAGTAGCGGGTAGCGCACTAGCTTTACATCCTGAATATCGGCAAGGAAAGCGAAGAGAGGATAACTGGGCTCGGGAACCAGCATCTCATCGCCCGGATTGCAGAGAATGCGAAAAACGAAGGAATACGCCTCGCTCGTGCCGGTGGTGAGAAGGATGCGGCTGGCTGGAACCTCGGTACCGCGCTCAGCATAATACGCGGCGACCGCGCGACGGGCCGAACCGAGACCCTTCGAATCAGGATGGTAGGCGAGGGCGGCGGGATGGCAAAGCGCCTGGAGGATGGCTTGGTTGTCGTAATCGAATCCGCACTCCGTGGGGTTGGAGGTCGTGAGATCGAGCACGGACTTGCCAGCGGCACGATGCCGGGCGAGAGCCTGGCTCAGGCGGTTGGCGGCGAGGTTCCAGTTCGTGCGGTCGGCAAACATTTTGAAGACTGCTCCGCTCCTCGCCTCGTGGAAGGATATTCCGATGCGGGGCGTCCCAGTGTACATCGGAGTGCGGCGGGCGGAGAGGGATGGAACGAACCGAAGACCTAGGACGGAGACAGCTTATGTTCGACGCATTCGAAAGAAAGGCGAGTAGACGGCACGGCTGCTTTTCTATTGCTTGCGCCGGCGAACGAACGGGGTATGTTCGTTGTCCATTTCCCGCGAAACTCGCTTGGGGCCTGGCTTTGCCGCGACGAATTTAATTTCGTGGACCAGATTGCCGCCCCACGCTTGATTGACGCGTGCACAGAATTCGCTTTTCATACTTTCCAATTGCTTGCGCCAGGCCTTTCCGTCCGCCGACACTTCGAGGCAGCCGGATTCGCAGCGCACCGGCCGCGTATGCGCCGCCAGCGTTTTTCCGACGACGGCGGCCCACGAACTTGTAAGCCACGCCAGCGCGGCTTCCGGTCGTTCCAGCCGGCGCACGACCCGTCCTAAAAACTCTCCCGCTTTCTCCATAAAATTTTTGCGATTGTAACACACGCGCGCGTGGAGACGTCCTTGTGAGAATGGATGGAACGAATCGGCGAAGAATGAAGATTGAAGATACGACTCAAGCGCGCCGTGGTTTCGAATTCTGACGCAAATCCACTATCGTTCCGGCCGTTCCGCGGGCAAGTGACCGAAGCAGCGAAGCGGAAATTTGAACAACGGAAGGCTTGGAAACTGACGCCAAGCTCGCGTGGGACAGCGCTAAAGAGCCGTGCCCTCAAGACCAAGATCGGTGGCGACGGTGCGGAGCGCGGCGATGCAAAAGGAAATGTGCTCGTCGAGGGGAAGGCCGAGTTCCTCAGCGCCCTTGTACACATCGTCCCGGCTGACGCCACGCGCGAAAGCCTTGTCTTTCAATTTTTTCTTCACCGATGCGGTCTCCACTTCACGAATGCTCTTGCTTGGTTTAATGAGCGCGCAGGCGGTGAGAAATCCGGCCAGCTCGTCGCAGGCGAACAGGACATGATCGAGCGGGGCGACGCGCTCGACGCCGGAATAATTCGCGTGGCCGAGAATTGCATGGATGATCTCTTCCGGGTAGCCGCGCTCGCGCAGGATTTTCGAACCTTCATAAGGATGTTCGCTGGTTGGATGGTGATCCGCGTTAGGCCAGCGCTCATAATCGAAATCATGCAACAGTGCGGCCAAGCCCCATAGTTCCTCATCGCCGCCTAGCTTTCTGGCATAGGCGCGCACGCAAGCTTCCACAGCCAAAGCATGTTTCTTCAAACTTTCGCTCTGGGTATATTCGCAGAGCAGACTCCAGGCGTCATTCCGATTCACCACGGCCGATCTCCTCCCGACGAGAGCAACTCGAACGGACTTGTTGAGCGCATTTCGTCCTCTAGTGTACCGTTCCAGAAATACATTGCAATTCCGGTCATAGCGAGTTGTCTTTTTCGCGCGTCGATTCGCCTGGGCTTATGCTTGAGACGAATGCTCCGCGAAGAAGTTGCAAAAATCAGAAATTTTCAACAAGCTGCTAGGGACAGCAGGAAGATGCGCCGAAACACCCCAAGGAGATCCGATGAACGGCAATAACGTTTACGCTTTCATCCGGCTGACTTTTGGCGCGCTGATTCTGGTCGGCACGCTCTCCCTCCCTGTGTCCGCGCAACATCCAGCCGGCGCGAATGCACGTCCGGCGGCCAAGCCGGCTAATGCGGTTCAAGTCGCTCAGGCTCCTGCAATATCCTCTGCCACGCCGGCAAATGCTGCTGGGGGAACCGCACGCGCCTCACAAGCTACGCTAGCCGACTTCACGTGGCTCGAAGGCCGATGGGAGGGCGCTTGGGGGCCTCGGATGGCCGAACAAGCGTGGATGCCCGCCATGGCTGGCCAGATGCTCGGGGTATTTCGCGTGGTCGGAAACAACAAGACGCTCGTGATCGAGTTGTTCTCCCTGCGCGAAACGCCGGATGGGATCGAACTTCTTCTCCGTCATTTCACTCCCTCGCTGGTTCCATGGGAGAAGTCGGAGCCGGCGATATTGAAGCTTGTGAGGCTCGATCCCAAGAGGGCCGTGTTTGAAAACGCCGAGGGAGGATCGCCAAAGCGGAGCATATTCACGCGCATCGATCCGGATACGTTCAGCTCGCGCTCGGAAATCGTTCCCGATGCGGGCAACGAGCAGGTGACGGAAATCGTGTATCACCGGCAGAAACCGGCCGCCCAGCGCTAGTGGCGGAAGTGCCGCACGCCCGTAAAGACCATGGACATGCCCAGTTTATTGGCCGCCGCGATTACTTCCGCATCACGAACCGAGCCGCCAGGCTGAATCACCGCCGTCGCGCCGGCTTTCCCGGCTTCTTCGACGCCATCGGGGAACGGGAAGAAGGCGTCGGAGGCTACCACGCTGCCGGCGAGAGAAAGGCCCGCGGTCGCGGCCTTGATCACCGCAATCTTCACGGAATCGACGCGGCTCATTTGCCCGGCGCCGACACCGACCGTCTGCCCCTCGCGCGCGAAAACGATGGCATTTGACTTCACGTGCGCGGTAACTTTCCAGGCGAAGAGAAGCGCCCGGAGTTCGGTTCCGGTGGGCGTTCGCTGCGATACCACTTTCAGATCCGCTTCGCTCAGCTCGTGCCGGTCCGGCTCCTGCACGAGCACGCCGCCGGAAATGCGCTTCAGTTCCAGTTCCGCCGGCGCGGCCTCGCGCGGCATTGCGAGCAGGCGCAAATTTTTTTTCGCCGAGAATTTCTCCAGCGCGGCTGATTCGTAGCCGGGCGCCACGATGCATTCCGCGAAAAGCTTGGCGACTTCCTCCGCGGTGGCTGCGTCGACCGAGCGATTGAACGCCAGCACGCCGCCGAAGGCCGAAACCGGGTCGCAGGCCAGCGCCTTCAGGTACGCGTTGTGGGAAGATTCCTGCTCGGCTGCTCCACAGGGATTATTGTGCTTGATGATGGCCACGCCGGGACGCTTGAATTCCGATACCAGTCCCCATGCCGCATCGAGATCGACCAGGTTGTTGTATGAAAGCTCCTTGCCCTGCAATTGCCTGGCTCCGGCAAGCCCCGCAACCGCTTGCCCGGCCGGGACATAGAGCGCCGCAGCCTGGTGCGGATTCTCGCCATAGCGCATTGGCTGGCGGCGTTCCAGTGCGATGTGAAGCCGCTCCGGCAGGCGTTCGGGCTGACCTAGCGTGATCTCTCCATGGGCCGCCAGACGCTCCAACACGGTTGCGATTTCTCCGTCGTAGCGCGCCGTGCGCGCGTAGGCTTTGCGCGCTAGCTCGAGCCGCATGGCCACGCTCAGTTCGCGCTTCTCACGCAGCTCCGCGAGCACGCGCGGGTAGTCGGCCGCATCGGTGACCACACCGACGCTTTGGAAATTTTTCGCTGCCGAGCGCACCATGGCCGGGCCGCCGATGTCGATGTTTTCGATCAGTTCTTCGGCGGTCACGCCCGGCTTGGCGGCGGTCGCCGAAAAGGGGTACAGGTTCACAACCACCAGATCGATCGGCACAATCCCATGCCCGGCCGCCTGCGTCCGGTCCTCAGCCTTTCCGCGCTGCAAGAGAATGCCGCCGTGAACTTTGGGATGCAGCGTCTTTACGCGTCCCCCCAGCATCTCCGGCCAGCCCGTCAGATCCGCAACGTCGCGAACGGGCAGTCCGCTTTCTCGCAGCAGGCGCGCCGTGCCTCCGGTGGAAACAATTTCGATTCCGAGTCCCGCCAGCTCGTGCGCGAATTCGACGATCCCGGTCTTGTCGTAGACACTGATGAGCGCTCGTTCGATAGGCACCGCTGATCCTCCGTCAATGAAAATAGAAAGGGCTGATTAGTGTATGCGTTTGCGAAGAAATTCGAAAGGGTGGCTTGCGACGGCGAACATTCGCATATCGATGGGTGCGATGAAGCCTACGCGGCTTCCAATGGGTCCCATGTAGAAACAAGCGGTCGCCCGAAGTGCCGCATTGTCAGTTGGGAACTTCAAGCAGGGCCATGCGTTGGCCTCTCTTGGGCGCTATGCTATAAATAACAAGCTGATCATAACCTGAGGAAAGTGTGCCATTTATTAATTTCCCCGCGAGGGAAATCAACTGCAAGCTTGTTTACTATGGTCCCGGTCTAGGCGGGAAGACGGCTAACTTGCAGTGGATTTACGACCATACGGGATCGAACCAAAGGGGTAAGATGGTATCCCTCGCGACCGAGACGGATCGCACCCTTTTCTTCGACTTTCTTCCGCTCGACCTTGGGACCGTCCGCGGGTTTCGTACACGTTTCCACCTCTATACCGTGCCAGGCCAGGTGTTTTATGAGGCGAGCCGCCGATTGATCCTGAAGGGCGCCGACGGCGTGGTGTTCGTGGCGGATTCACAAGAAGAACGGCTCGATGCAAATCTTGAGACATTGGACAATCTTCGCGAGCACCTGAAGGATCACAACCTCGATTTCTCCGCGATTCCTTACGTTCTGCAGCTCAACAAACGCGATCTGCCCAATATCTTGCCGGTCGAAGAATTACGGAAGCAATTAAACGTGAAGGAAGAGCCCGCGGTTGAAGCGGTCGCGATAACGGGGCAGGGCACCTTTGACACTCTGAAAGAAGTTGCCAAACTTGTTCTCGCCGAACTAAAGAAAAATTCATAGAAGCTCTTGAGTTCTGTTGAAGCGCTCTGTGTTGCAAGCCTCTCCTTTGGAATTTACCGAACTTTTATAGTCTATCCCCAGGGTTTATTGATCGGCCCGACCTGTCCCGTTTTTTCACCGGCGGGCGTCTAAGAACGATACGAAGCCGGAACCCGCGAGTGTGGCTTACGGTGAAGGAAGCGTACTTTTGAAAGTCCCGCGCGGCGCCGCGACTCTTGGGCGTACAATTCCGCAGCAAGGTTTGAAAGGTTCGACTGGCAAAGTTCACGTCGGTGGGGCAACGGATGGCGAGGCGATCATGAAGAAAGCTTGGCAGCTTGCGGTGATTCTACTATGCGCAGCGGGGTTCGCGGCCTCGCTGGCGGCCCAGCAACAGGCGCCCGAAGTCCGGCCGCCGAAGCTCGACTTCACCACGCGTACGCTCTCAAACGGCCTGCGAGTGATTCTGCTGGAAAATCATTCCGTTCCGGTGATCAACCTGCAAGTGTGGTACCACGTGGGGTCGAAGGACGAGCAGCCGGGACGCAGCGGTTTTGCGCACCTGTTCGAGCATTTAATGTTCAAGGGCTCCGCGCACGTAGGCCCCGATGAACACTCGCGCATTATTGAAGCCGTGGGTGGGTTCGACAACGCGGAAACGAGCGACGACACCACCAATTTCTTCGAAACCTTCCCCAGCAACTACCTCGAGCGCGTCCTGTGGCTTGAAGCGGACCGGATGGGCAGCCTCAATGTGGACGAGGCCAACTTCAAGTCCGAGCGCCAGGTGGTGGAGGAGGAGCGCCGCGTGCGGGTCGATAACCAGCCGTACGGTTCGCTTGAAGAGGACCTCCGCGCGGCCGCGTTCACCGTGCATGGCTATCACCACACGCCGATCGGCAGCATCGAGGACCTGAACAAAGCGACGATCGAGGACGTGCGCGACTTCTTCAACACCTATTACAAGCCGAACAATGCAACGCTGGTGATCGTGGGTGATTTCAATTCGGATCAGGCGCTTAGCTGGACGAAGAAATATTTCGAGGGCATTCCCGCTTCCACGAAGCCGATTCCGCGGCTGGACACTCCGGAGCCACCCCAAACGGCGGAGCGCGAGGTAAACAAGTCGTATTCGAACACGCCGCTGCCCGCGGTAGTGATCGGCTACAAAATTCCGGCGCGCTACACAGCCGATGCATACGCGCTCGACCTGGCTTCGGACATTCTGGCGGGTGGGGAAAGCGGCCGGCTCTACCAGTCGCTCGTGTACAAAGATCAGATCGCGGTGGAAGCGGCTGGTTTTGGGAATTTCACCGAGGACCCCAATCTTTTCTGGGCGTACGCCATCATGAACCAGGGACACACGGCGGAAGAGGGCGAAAAAGCCGTGGTCGACGTGCTGGACGGCCTGAAGGAAAAGCCCATGGACGACAAAGAGCTGGAGAAGGCCAAGAACCAGGAAATCTCCGGCTTCATCCTGGGCCGGGACACGGATGAAGAAAAAGCCGTCGCACTTGCCTCCGCCGCGGTAATCGGGAAAGACGCAGGCTTGGTGAATACGGAGCTCGAGAGATATCTGAAAGTGACGCCGGCGGATATCCAGCGGGTGGCGCAGGAATATTTCGTTCCACAGCACGCCACGGTCTTAATCGTGAACCCAGCTCGACAGGCGAAATAAACGGAACGAGCAGCGCCGATTTTCGCCGGGGAACGGGCAGGCCGAATGAGAACTCTACACGGAGCCATGATGAAACAGGCATGCAAGCGATGGATTCTTCTGATCGCGGCGTTCGCGCTCGCAGGCGCAGCGGCAATCGCGCAGCAGCCTGCGGCCTCCACCAGCCCCGCGGCGGGACCGGCAAAGGAAACCCAGCAGGAACAAGAAAAAGGGACAGGTATTGTTCCCACGGGAGTGAAGCTTCAATCCGAGATGCCTGCCGCCGGCGCGCAGAGGCCATTTCATTTTCCGCAAGCGGCAACCGAGACGCTGGCGAACGGCCTGCGGGTGTTCGTGGTGACCGATCACGCCCAGCCTGCGATTGCGGCCCGCCTCGTGATCCTTACCGCGGGAAGCATCCAGGATCCCGCGGGAATGCCTGGCGTCGCGCAAATGACGGCGGAGATGCTAACGCAGGGAACCGCGAAGCGCTCCGCGCGGGAGATTGCCGAAACGATCGATTTTATCGGGGGATCGCTGGAGGCTTCGGCGGAAAAGGACGCGACCACGGTCGCTCTCGACATCGTGAAGAAGGATCTGGACACGGGACTCGATCTGATGGCCGACACCGTGCTGCATCCCGCGTTTCGCGACGACGAATTGAACCGGCAGCGCCAGCAGCTTCTCTCCAATTTGACCGTGCAGTATTCGGACCCTGAATATCTGGCATCGGTGGCATTCAACCGGATTGTATTCGACAACTCGCCGTACGGCTGGCCGCAGGAAGGTACTCCGGAAACAGTGCAGAAACTCAGCCGGGACGAACTGGCGAAATTTCACGATGCCACCTATGCGCCGAATCAGTCGTTGCTCGCTTTTGCAGGTGACATCACACCGGAAGAAGCCTTCGCCGCCGCGGAGAAATATTTTGGAGCATGGCCCAAGCTGGATGCCGCGCCCGCGAGGCCGTCCGCGGCTCCTGCCGCGCCATCCGGGCAGCACATTTGGCTGATCGACAAGCCCGACGCGGTTCAAACGCAGATTCGGGCCGGGACGTTGGGGATTCGGCGAGGCGATCCAAATTACATTCCCGTCGCGGTAATGAACCGGATCTTCGGCGGAGGCTACAACAGCCGCCTGAACACGGAAGTGCGAGTCAAGAAAGGACTCACCTACGGCGCCTATTCCTCATTCAACCCGCACCGCTACGCGGGGTCGTTCGTCGTGGGGACATTCACGAAGACGTCGAGCACGGTGGAAGCAACAAAGCTGATCGTGGACCTCCTCGGCAAAATGTCGAGCGGGGATGTGGCTCCGGCGGAGATGGATTTCGCGAGAGACTATTTGGCCGGCGTATACCCGATTCAATCGGAGACGGCCGAGCGCGTGGCGGGGCGCGTGCTTGCGGTGGCCGAATTCGACTTGCCGGCGGACTACAACAGCACCTATCCGAACCGAATCCGAAGCGTCACGCCCGGGCAAGTGCAGGAGATGGCGAAGCGATACCTTGAAACGAAGAATCTGGATATCGTTCTGGCGGGCAATGTGGGGGCGTTCCGTGACGCCTTAAAGAAGGAGTTTCCCACCGCGCAGTACACCGAAATTCCGTTCGACCAGATCAATGTGCTGGCCCCCGACCTGCGGAGCAGAGCGCCGCGGGCGCCACCACAACCGGGACCGGCTCCGAACTAACGGGATTGGCTATTTCACCGTCAAGATCACTTTGCCGATGTTCTTCCGGTCGTGAACAAACTGGTGTGCCGCAGCAGCCTGAGCGAGCGGGAACGATTTGGCGATCACAGGTTTGATCTTCCCGGCGGCATACAGACGAAAGATCTCATCAAGCTCGCTTCGCAACAGCACGCCGCGCGACTGCAAGCCCGAAAGGTTGACGCCAATCACGGAAATATTGCGGCGCATCAACTTGAGCGGGTGAAAACGCGGCGTTTGCAGGAACGCGGTCGCGGCGCGCATCCAGTTCCGCTTCCGGTCCGGTCCCGCCGCGGCCGAGAAACCGTAGACGACCAACCGGCCAGTGGAACCAAGACACTCGCAGCTGCGCGTGAAGGATTTACCGCCGATGGGATCCATGACCATTTCGATGCCATCGGGAGAAAATTTCTGGACCGCCTGCACGAAGTCGGTTTTCTCGTAATCGATGGCGTGGTCCACACCGATTTTGCGCAGGTATTCCTGTTTCTCGGCCCCGGCCGTGCCAAAGATTACGAGACCCCGGGCGCGCGCCAGTTGCACGGCGGCGATTCCGACGCCCCCGGCCGCGCTGTGGATGAGAATTCGGTCTCCTGGTTGCAAATTGCCCATTGTAAAAATAGCGTGATAGGCCGTGAGATAGTTCACGGGTATCGCGGCGGCATCCTCAAACGGCATTCCCGCAGGCAAACGGACAACTTGCGACGCCGGAACCGCGACCCACTCGGCGTAGGCGTTGAATTGCGAGAAAGCAGTGACGGCATCTCCGGGCCGAAGCGGCTGGCCTTCGGCCGATCTCCCGCTTTCCGTTGCTTTTTCGACAACACCCGCGATTTCCAGTCCGGGAACAAACGGCGGCTTGGGTATGCCCGGATGCAAACCCATGCGCTGAAGGAGATCGGCGAAATTCACTCCGATGGTCCTCACCCGAATCAAGACCTCTCCTGACTTCGGCTGTGGGTCGGGCATCTGCCGCAACTCAAAAACTTCCGGTGCCCCATACCTCCGAACCACCATTGCGCGCATCTAACTCTCCTTTTGCCGGCGATTCATGCCGGGGGCTCTCTCGAATCGAGCCGTGGCTTCGCAGTTCGCGGCTTTTCGTTAGGGAATTAGGGCATCCTACTTTAAACTACTAGACTTTACGTCATGACGAAACACACGCGACGATACGGGGCGATCTTTGCCGGCATGGCCATATTGGTTGCCGCGTGCGTTTGCCTCGCTGCAGGACAGCCCGCGGCCGCTCCGACAGCTACCGAGCCGCCCGTGCTGACCGCGATGCAGGATGAACTCGACCGCTCGATGACGGCGCTTTCCAAGGCCGACCCGCCCGTCTATTTCATCAGCTACACCGTCTCGGACCGCCAGTACGTGCAGGTGTCCGGCTCGAACGGTGCGCTGCTTTCGAGCAGCGAAGACCAAGGCCGCTGGCTCGAAGTGCAGACTCGCACTGGCACCTACCAGCTCGACGATACCCACGCGCTGGGAGACCGCCAGCCAAGCTGGACGAGCCCGGGCGAGTCGATGGCCATTGATGATGACATTCCCGTGCTTCGCCGCGAAATCTGGCGCGAGACTGACCGCCAGTATCGCGCATCTACACAGGCCTTGATCAAGGTGAAGACGAGCCAACAGGTGCAGGTGCAGACGGCTGAGAGCGCCGCGCCGGATTTCTCGAAAGAACCGCCGCATACTTACATCGGCTCGCGCGTGGAAATTCATGTGGACCGGAAGCCCTGGGAAGAACGAGTGCGGCGATACACGGCCGCTTTCAGCAAGTCTCCCGCAGTGTTGAATTCCATCGCAACCTTTACCGTGCTGGGCATGAATCAGTACCAGGTGAATAGCGAAGGCACGAAGCTCGGCTTCGGACAGGTCCACTACCGGCTCGAACTTTATGTTCAGAGCAAGGCGCCCGACGGCATGGACATCAATCGCTTCGCAAACTTCGATTGGCTGGAGCCAAAAGACGCCCCTGACGACAAAACCGTCTTTGCCCGCATCCAGACGATGATTCAGGAAACCGAGGCACTCGACAAAGCCCCGCTGATCGATCCCTACGCCGGGCCTGCTCTTCTGACCGGGCGCGCCGCCGCCGTCTTTTTCCACGAAGTTTTCGGCCACCGCGCCGAGGGCTTCCGCCAGAAGGAGATTAACGAAGGGCAGACGTTCACGAGCAAGATCGGCGCGCAGATCCTGCCGGATTTCATTTCGATCAAGGACGATCCCACGGAAGCAACGCTCGGCGGCCAGATGCTGCTCGGTTATTATCCCTACGACGATGAAGGCGTGCCCGCGGAGGACGTTCAGTTGATCGACCACGGGGTATTGAAGACATTTTTGATGTCGCGCTCACCACTCGTGAATGTTCCCCACTCGAACGGACACGGCCGCCGCCAGCTTGGCTATGTTCCCGTGGCGCGGCAGGGCAACTTGATCGTCTCCAGCTCGCGCACAATGACCGATCAGCAGCTCAGGCAGAAGTTGATCGAATTGGTCAAGCAGCAGGGAAAGCCGTTTGGCCTGCTGATCGACGACATCGCCGGCGGGTTCACATTCACCGGGCGAAGCAATCCACAAGCATTCCAAGTTCTTCCGCTGGTTGTCTACAAGGTTTTTCCGGATGGGCGTCCCGACGAACTCGTGCGCGGAGTCGATATCGTCGGCACTCCGCTCGTTTCTTTGACGAAGATCGTTGCCACCGGCAACACCCAGGAAATCTTCAATGGCTACTGCGGCGCGGAATCGGGCTCCGTGCCGGTTTCCGCCGTCGCACCTGCCATTTTGATTTCCGAGATGGAAGTGCAAAAGAAGGAAACTTCGACCGACCGGCCGCCCATCTTGCCACCGCCCGCCCACGATCCGGACGCGAAGGGACAAGCGCAGTGACGAAATTCGCGATCTGGGCTCTGTTGGCGGCGTTCGCGATGCCTGCGGTTGCGGCTGCGGCGGGCGGAGGCCGCGCGGCAGCAGCACAGGAGCCCGTGCAAGATTCGCTGTTTGGGGGGGACAAGGACCAAACGCTGCGGGCCATGCACGACGAGCTGGAACGATCGCGCACGCGCCTTCAGCTTCCCGGCGTGGACAAGCCCTTCTATATTGAATACCGGCTGCTCGATGTCGATGTGCGCAGCGTAACGGCCTCCTTCGGCTCGCTTCTAGCCAGCGACACGGCGCGGAGCCGCTTTATGAGTGTGGATGTCCGCGTGGGCGACTACCACCTCGACAATTCCAACTTCATCAGCGAGGATGGATTCCGGGGATTCCTTGGCTCGACTGGACAGGTGGGGATTGACCGCGATTACAACTCGCTGCGGCAGGATTTGTGGCTTGCCACCGACCAGGCGTACAAGGCTGCGGTTACGCAGATGTCGCTCAAGCAGGCGTTCCTTCGCAGCCTGACGAAGGCGCCGGAGATCGACGACTTCTCGCAGGCGTCACCGTTGGTGAAAATCGACCCGCGCATGGAGCCCGACTGGACGTCGCGCAATTGGGAAAACGAAGCGCGCACTTCTTCGGCGGCACTGAAGAACTTTCAGGACATCTACGGGTCGCGCGTCAACTATTACCTCATTTATGTCACGTCGTACCTGATGACGAGCGAGGGCACGGCGATTCGAACCTCTCACAGCATTGCGGGGGTGGAAGCCTCGCTCGACACACAGGCCGACGACGGCATGCCGCTTCACAATTATTACGCTGCATATGCCTCGCGTCCCGCCGGTCTGCCCGACCCAGCCACGGTGAGCAATGGTCTCGAACAGGCAGGCACTGAGCTGATGCAGCTTCGAGCGGCCCCCTTGGTGCCGGACTTCACGGGCCCCGTGCTGCTGGATGCGCCCGCCGCCGCCGCCGTGCTGGCGCAAGTGCTGCCGCCGTCGCTTTCAGGCGCGCGCCCGCCGCTTTCCATGGCGCCGCAATTCGATCAAATGATGGAGCGCGTGGGAGCACGAAGCGAATGGACGGGGCGGGTTGGGACGCGCGTGCTGCCGCCCACCGTCAGCCTGGTAGACGATCCGACGCTGAAGGATTTTAACGGGCAGCCTCTGCTGGGAAGCTATGACGTAGACGATGAGGGCGTGAAAGCGCAGCGCGTTTCGTTAGTCGAAAACGGCATGTTGAAGGACTTGCTGATGTCGCGGAGACCGGGCCCGGATTTCCAAGCCTCGAACGGCCATGCCCGCTCGGCAGATCTTTCGGACCCAAAGCCGCTGAGCAGCAACCTGTTGTTCCAGGCGAGTGACGGCCTGAGCCCCACAGATTTGAAGAAGAAATTTCTGGATGCGTGCCGTGAAGACGGCCAGCAATGGTGCCTCGAAATTAAGCAAATGGATAACCCGGCTCTTTCTTCGGTAAATCAGGAGGATTTTTCCGATTTTCTCGGCAGCCTCGCGGGAGGAATCGCGAGCGGTGAACGTGCACCGTTGCTCGTGTATCGGGTCTATGTGGCGGATGGCCGCGAAGAGCTGGTGCGCGGCGGAGTCATGGAAGGGCTTACGCTGCGATCACTTCGAAATCTTCCCGGCGTCGGCAACGATGCCACGGTATACACCTACATGCAGAATCCCGCCGACGGCTTTGCGGGATCGGCGCTCGGCGCGTTCGGTTCGGCGCAAGGAGGCATCCCGAGTACGGTGATCGCACCTTCGCTGGTGCTGGATGACGTGGAAGTCCGCGGTTTCCATGGCGAGCCGCGCCGTGTTCCTTTCATTCCCGCGTCACCTCTCAAATAGCCTGCCGTCGCTCCCTCATGCGGGAAACGTCGCGAGGCTCGGCGTGTGCTCGGTCTGCGGTTCGGCTCAGCGTATAATCGCGCGATATGTCTGAGGTGGTCGCACAGGCATCGCGCGAAAAGCGGCTGGCAGCTCTCGGCTCGGTTGGTTCGGCCGTGGTGCTGGTGTTTCTGAAAGTCTTCCTGGCGGTCGCCACCGGCAGCCTGGGAATTATCTCCGAAGCCCTGCATTCGATCCTGGACCTCGTTGCCGCCGTCATTACGTACTTGTCGGTGCGAGTCTCGGACAAGCCCGCAGACGCGGAGCACCTCTACGGTCACGGGAAAGTGGAAAGTTTTTCGGCGTTCGTGGAAACAGGACTGCTTCTCCTGACGGCGGTATACATCATCTGGGAAGCTTTTCAACGGCTGCTGTTTCAGTCCGCCCACATTCGTCCCAGCGTGACGGCCATCGTCATCCTGGTCTTCGCCATGGGGATCGACGTGATCCGCTCCCGAGCCCTGGGCCGCATCGCAAAAAAATATCCCAGCGAGGCGCTGGAGGCGGACGCGCTGCACTTTTCGACCGACGTGTGGAGCACGCTCGTGGTGATCGTCGGCATCACGGCGGCGTGGCTGGGGATTCGATGGAACATTGCATGGCTCGGCAAGCTCGACGCAGTGGCCGCCTTGGGCGTAGCCGGCGTCATCATCTGGATTGGGTCGAGGCTTGGCAAACGCACGCTGGACGCGCTGCTGGACGTAGCGCCCGGAGGCCTGCACGAACGAATCATGAATGCCGTCAACGGAACCGAGGGTGTGCTGCAAACCGAACGTGTGCGCGTGCGACGCGCGGGCCAGCGCTATTTCGTGGATGTGACCATCAGCACGCCGCGCACCGCGAGCCTGGAACAGGCGCACGCCACCAGCGATGCGGTGGAGAAGAATATCGACCGGGTGGTTCCCGCCGACGTGGTGGTGCACGTGGAGCCGCGTGCGAGGCAGAACGAGCACCTGTTTGAAACCATTCGCGCGATCGCGCAGCGCCGCGGGCTGGCCGTGCACGAATTATCGGCGCATCACCTCGATGGACGGCTTTTCGTGGAGCTGCATTTGGAGGTGGACGAAGGAGCCAGCTTGCGCGAGGCGCACCGGCATGCCACCGAACTCGAGCATGACATCCACGAAGCGACCGATCCGCGGGCGCTGGTCAATATCCACATCGAGCCTCTGGGCGCGCATATTCCGGGCGCCGAGGAGATGGAAGGGCTTTCCCGGTCGGTGCAGGATTTTCTAAATTCACTTTCGTCGGAGCATCGCGAACTCACCAACTGCCACGAAGTTCGCGTGCGCACCGTGGAACACAAGATTCTGGTTTCCTGCCACTGCGTGATGGACGGTAATCTCCCCGTCACCCAGGTACACGACATTACCGCCGCGTTGGAAGATCGCATCAGGGATCGCTTTCCGCAGATATTTCGCGTGACGATTCACCCCGAACCCGTCGAAGAGAACTGACCCTTGCCGCGAAAAACCTGCGCGCCCAGGGCCAGGATGGCGGGAAAACATTCGAGGACGTAGCGCGGTTCGGGAGCCTCGTCCGCTAGTGTCGTCAGGTATACGGTGCGCACCAGGACAAACAGAAACAAGAATGCGCAGGCCGGCTGCCGGCGGCAGACCCAAGCTCCCGCCAAGGCCAGCGCCACATAAAAGCAATTCACGAAGGCAAGGCCCAGGGTCGCCAGGAAGTCACCACGGTCATCCTGCCATTTTTCGCGAAGCGGCCAGAGCTTGCCGGAGATGGGAAGCAGTTCTACTCGAGGAGTGAACCACATCGTGACGGAACGGAGCAAAGGTATCCGGAGGTAGGTGCGCAGGGCGTGCCGCGCGGTCCGCTCGCGTGCGATCTGCTTCAGCGCAGCGTCTTGTTGCCGATCCCAGGTGAGGGTATCGTTGTACCGGTCGAAAACATCCGTCACGCGAGCTCGCTCCCGCGAGGAATCGAACGCGGACGCGGGAAGATCGCACATGGAAATTGGCTCGACATCCAGTTTCCAGGTGACCAGATATACATCGCGAAACCGCCAGAGCCATGTATTGATCCATGCGTCGAATCCGAGCGGTGCAAATTCACCAGGAAGTTCGCTGTAATGCGGCGCCAGAAACTGCACCTCGTGAAGCGTACGCCAGTTGCGCGCGGCCCATGGCAAGAGTGGCAGCACCAAGCCGATACTCAGCAGCAGCACGGCACGCGTGAGTTTTCGCCAGTTGCGGGGACGCCACCACTTCGCGAGAAGCACGAGACCGGCCGCAAGCAGCAGTAGCGGAGTTTCCGGTCGCACGAGCGTTCCGAATCCAACGATTAGGCCGCCCAGAATCCACTGCCTCCAGCGGGTATCGGAAGCGGATGCATCAAAAAGCTCGCTACCCGGCACGCCGAGATCCGTCTCCAGCAAAACGAGGATGGCCAAGGCCGTCAAAAACGTGACCAGGGTCTCGGTCAAAACGACCGCTGTGTAATTCGCCGTGAACGGGCACAGGGCTGCGAGCCATAGTCCGGCCAGTGCTACACGGCGGCGAGAACGCTGAGGAGCCAGTCGCGCCGCAATCAATGCCACAAGCAGACAAGTCGCCAGGTCGACGGCGACCTGGACAAACATGACGGGTTGCGTGACGCGTCCGGCGAAGGAAAAGATTGCCGCCAGAAAGGCGGGATAGCCCGGCACCCGCATGTCCACGGGCGTCAAGCGCCCGGCGATAGGGAAACCGTAAACACCGTTGCGCAACCAATTCCAGGCTAACTCGATGTAGAATGGCGCATCGCCTGAGCCTGTCGCTGGAAATTGCAGCACGAAGAAAAAGCGCAGGATCAGCCCCGCCGATACAGCAAGAATGGCGGTTGCAAGCATCTTACGTGAGACGGCTGTCACGGACAGTATCCCCAAGGCGACTGGCGGCCGCCCATGAAATCACACGATGATAAGTGGCAGCATTGAAACCAGCCTGTGCCGGTGCATCCTTGTAAACCTGGAGTGTTCTGCATAGGCTCAGTATTTTGGAATCCTAGCTTGGAATGTCCCGATGCCTGAGCGCAAGCCCATATTCTACGACGAGGAACGCCGGCGCTGGCGGCGAACCCGGCGAGTATTGGAAATCACGGGCGCCCTTTTTACGCTGGTCTTGGTGATCTTCCTTCTGAATGTCGCGCGCAAGCCGGAATTGCCCGAACTTTTGCGCCCGAATACCCATGGCGGGTTGCATGCAATCCACTTCCGGCAACGGGCGAAATCGGTGCGCTCAGGCCGCAAGCGCAAGGTGGCAGCGCTGGGCAAGATTCCGCAGAATTACGATCCGCTGCGCGCCGCCTTCTATGTGAGCGACGATTACACCAGCTTGGCTTCGCTTCAACTGCACTATCACGATATCGACTTGCTGATTCCGGAAGCGCTCCACGCGGTTTCGGCCGATGGCCGCCTGGATGCAGAGCCGGACCCGAAACTCACCGCATTTTTACAGACTCTCCGGTCGCGCAATGTGGATCTTCCGGTCATGTCGATGGTCAATAACTATGACGGAAAAAAGGGATGGTGCCCGCCTGAAATGCTGCAAATGCTGGCGAATCCCGCGACACGCGAGCGGCTTGCGATGCAACTCGAAGAATTCGCCGTCGCCGAGCGCCAGCCCGGCATTGTGGTGGATTTCGAATCGCTGCCCCGATCGAGCGAACAGAATTTTCAGCAATTCATCCATGACCTGGGAGTGGTTTTGCACGCCAGGGGCCTGAAGTTGATGGTCGCGCTCCCGGCGGCCGACTGGAGCTATGACTATAAGTATTTCGCTTCACAGACCGATGCGATCATCATGATGAATTACGATTTCCACTGGCCGACTTCGTCTCCCGGGCCTATCGCCCCGCAGGATTGGTTTGAGCGCAATATTCAAAACATCGTGAAGCTTGTGCCGCCGGAAAAACTCGTGATGGGCATTGCGAACTACGGATACGACTGGCCCGCGAAATCCAAGCGCGTGCCGCACCCGGTCGCGCAGGCGGTGACGTTCCAGCAGGGAGTGATCACCGCGGTCGAATCCGGCTCCGACATCCTGTTCGATCCAAACACATTCAACCTGCATTATTCCTACGAGGATGAAAAGAACCAAGTTCACAACGTCTGGATGCTCGATGGCATCACTGCCTACAATCAAGCCCGCGCCGCGGAGCGCGCCGGGGTCCGCGGGACCGCCCTGTGGCGCTTAGGGATGGAAGATCCATCCGTATGGGACATTTGGGACACGACGCATCCGACGGATGCCGTTCGCAGCAAGCTCGAGGATATCCCGCCGGGTTACGATCTGGTTCTGGAAGGCGACGGCGACATCTGGCGCATCACGGCAACGCCCAAAAGCGGCCGGCGAACATTCGATTACGATTCCGAGAGCGATGAATTCGACGATGAAAGCTTCCAGAGCTATCCGCTTTCCTGGCGGATCCAGCAAATGGGCGCCGCGCCGCACAAAATCGCGATCAGCTTTGACGATGGCCCGGATGCAAGATGGACGCCACAAATTCTCGACATCCTGAAGGAGAAACAGGCGCCAGCCACGTTTTTCGTGATCGGCGATCCGGCGAATCAGGAAGCAGGCCTCGTACGGCGCGAATACGCCCAGGGAGAAGAGATCGGCAATCACACCTTCACTCATCCCGAATTCGACGCCATTTCGAAAACGCAGATTCAGATCGAATTGAATCTTACCGAACTGCTGCTCGAGAGCAGCCTGGGCGTTAAAACAACGCTGTTCCGTCCGCCCTATGGAATCGATCATCAGCCGGAAACAGCCAGCGAGATTCAGATGCTGCCGATTCCACAGTCGATGGGCTACGTCATTGTCGGCGCGCGCGTCGATCCTCACGACTGGGGCGAAGTCAATGGCCAGCCACCGCCACCGGCGAAAACAATCGTGCAGCGAGTGCTGGCGGAGGCGGAGGCCAACAAAGGCAACATCATCTTAATGCACGATGGCGGCGGCGACCGCAGCCACACTGTCGCGGCGCTGCCGCAAATTATCGATGGGCTGCGCGCCAAAGGTTTTCAGTTCGTTACCGTTTCAGATCTTCTAGGCCAGACGCGCGCCCAGGTGATGCCTGCACTGAGCCATAAGGAGTGGCTGCAGGTCCGCGCCGATGCGTTCATCTTCGATGTCTTTCGCTGGTTCCGATCCATCATCGCGTTCATTTTCGTCGCGGGCATTGTGCTAGTGAGCGGCCGCGCGCTGATCATCGGACTACTGGCGCTTGCCGAGAAATTGCGTCCCGAGCCGGAAGATCACCCGGACTATAAGCCGATGGTGAGCGTGATCATCCCCGCCTACAACGAGGAAGCCGTGATCGTCGATACCATTCGCGCGGCGCTGGCGTCCGACTACCCCCTGCTTGAAATCCTCGTCGTTGATGACGGATCGAAGGACCGCACCGCCGAACTCGTGCGCACCCATTTCGACCGTGACCGCCGCGTGCGACTGCTGCCGCAAGCCAATCACGGCAAGCCTTCGGCTTTGAATCACGGTCTCTCGGAAGCTGCCGGGGACATCACGATTTCCATCGACGCCGACACGATCGTGGATTCCGACGCGATCCCGCTGCTCGTCCGGCATTTTGCGGATCCGAAAGTCGGCGCCGTCGCCGGCAACGTTAAGGTGATGAATCGCAACCGCTGGCTCACGCGGTGGCAAGCGCTCGAATACATCACCAGCCAGAATCTGGAGAAGCGCGCCTTCGATTTGTTGAATTGCATTCCCGTTGTTCCCGGGGCAGTGGGCGCGTGGCGGACGGACCTGCTGCGCAGCCATGGTGGTTTTTCAGGCGACACCGTCGCCGAGGATACCGACCTGACGCTAACCATCCGGCGTAACGGCTGGAAGATTCTGTACGATGAGGATGCCATCGGCCGTACCGAAGTTCCTGAAACGATGGACACTTTGATCCGCCAGCGGTTCCGCTGGACCTTTGGCACCATGCAAGCGACCTGGAAGCACCGGGACACGGTGGGCAAGCCCCGCTACGGCACGCTCGGCTGGATAGCGGTGCCCAATATCTTCTTATTCCAGATTATTCTTCCTCTCGTTTCACCGTTGATCGACCTGCTGTTCGTACTCACCCTCGTCTTGTGGGCGCTCGCACAGCTCCGGATCACAAGGCTGCCACAGCTGTGGACGTCCCAAGACGTGGAACGCTCGCTGGTCTTTTTCGCGCTATTCATGGTGATCGATTTGCTCACGTGCGTTGTCGCCTTTGCCCTCGAAAAGCACGAAGATTGGACGCTTCTTGCTCCACTGATCTTGCAGCGCTTTTATTACCGGCAAATGATGTATGTGGTGTTGTTCCGGGCGCTCAAAGAAGCCGTGCAGGGGCGCCCTGTAGGATGGCGCGGGGTCGAGCCGCCGCAGGTTCCCGCGCAGATGGCGCAGGTTTGACGAATTTTTGCGCTTTATTCGCTAGGCGGCCAGGCCGAAATGGTACCCATTCATTGCAACTTCTTCTGATTCAATGTGACTTGCCCCTGTACCTAGGTGACGTTTTCATGTTGCCGTTAGAGAATGACAGAATAGGGAGCTAAGACACCGCTAATGAGCGCGGATTGACGTTGTGATCGGAGTTTGCTATGGTTTCTCAGGTCTGGCAAGGTGCACAGTGAAACGCCGAGCAGCCCGAGCCTCTCAATCCTTACGTGACAGGCATAAAGCGTTGAATAATAAGGGCTTAAAAAACGAAACAAAGAAAAAGCTGGTTCCTCCCGACCCAGACGGGCCCGCAAAGCAGCAGCAGTTAAAAGGCTACGAAGAGGGGCTCGTTCAGTTTCAGCAGCAGAAATTCCACCGTGCCAAGCAGGCGCTGGAGCGCGTGCTGGAGGGACCGAGCAAGGAATTGCGTGATCGTGCGCTGGTTCATATCCGCGTGTGCGACCAGAGAATCGCCCGGCCGCCGGTGGCTGCTCTGAAATCTCCGGAAGACCACTATACGCATGGTGTGGCGCTGATGAACCTGGGGCGCTGGGACGAGGCGAGAGAACACCTTGATCGCGCCCGAAAAGCAGCCCCTAAAGCTGACCACGTCGTGTATGCGATGGCGGCGCTCGATTGCCTTACCGGTGAGGCGGACTCCGCCATGGAGAATTTGAAGACCGCGATTCAGTTGCGGCCGGAAAATCGGTATCACGCTCGCAACGACGAAGATTTTGCGTTTTTGCAGGAAGATCCTCGCTTTACGGAGTTGCTCTATCCCGAGCGAGACGGTTCAGCCATCTGATTTCCTTCGGCTCTTGTGAAAAGCCTGTCGCAGCGTCGCTCCCGGTCTGTTCGAATTGTCGCGTTGGGAGGCGGTACCGGCCTTTCGACCGTTCTCCGAGGTCTGAAGGAGCATATCGCAACCGCTAAGAAAAGTGGGCCACACCGCCTGATCGCCGATTTGACAGCGGTGGTTACAGTGACAGACGACGGTGGCAGTTCGGGACGCTTGCGCAGGGAATACAGCGTGCTTCCTCCCGGAGACATCCGCAACTGCATGGTGGCGCTCTCGCAGGACGAGCACCTGCTCGGCAAGCTTTTCCAGTATCGCTTTCCCGTGGGACGAGGACTCGCGGGACACAGCTTCGGAAATCTTTTTCTGACGGCTCTGACGAACATTACCGGAGACTTTTCGAAAGCGATTCAAGTGTCCGCGCAGGTGCTCGCAATCCGTGGCCGAATCTTTCCGTCAACGGCTCAAAACGTCACACTCGAAGCGGATCTCGAGAATGGCACGACGGTTGCCGGCGAGACGAATATTTCTCGCTCGACCGCCC
Organism: Candidatus Acidiferrales bacterium; assembly: GCA_035534055.1. Taxonomy (GTDB): domain Bacteria; phylum Acidobacteriota; class Terriglobia; order Acidiferrales; family UBA7541; genus Palsa-295. The sequence goes on from DATLST010000189.1 coordinate 43,655, forward strand.
GCATCGCGCGAGTTCGCTTGGTGCCGCGCAGGGTCCGCCCCGTCCCCCAGGTGCTCAAGGCGCTTCGCGAAGCGGATCTCATACTGGTCGGGCCCGGCTCTTTATACACGAGCATTATTCCGAATTTGTTGGTGGAAGAGATCGTCGATGCGATCTCCCGTTCCCACGCTACCCGCGTCTATATCGCGAACCTGATGACGCAACCGGGTGAAACGCAGCATTATTCGGTGGCCGATCATGTCCGCGCCATCTACGCTCAAACGCGTCCGGGCCTCTTCGATTGCGTCGTGGTCAACAGCAAGCCGGTGATGCCGCGCCTGCTCCGCCGATACCGCGCGGAAGGCGCCGAGCCGGTCGAGCCATCGCTGGATGAACTGGACCTGCTGGGCCTGCGTTGCGTGACGGGAGATCTGTTGCAGGAAGAAAACGTTGTCCGGCACGATCAATCACTGCTCACCCGGCTCTTGCTCGAGAAGTTTGTCAAGCACCGTCAACGCCGCGAAACGAAGCCTTGAAGTACCCACTGGAATCAACCGAGCTACCGCAGAGATCCTTTGATTCGAATGCGCAGCGCTTATTGCCCGGCTCCGTGAGTGTTCGTATACTCACGGAAGGGCTACGGGTTCTTGAATGTCTGCCCGCATAGCCTTCCATGCCGCTTTGCCGTAAAGGAAAACGCATGGATAGCGTCATGTGGAGGTGGGAATGCCGGCTGGTCCCCAAAACGAGTTGAACGTTTACGAATCCGCTGAAGCGCGATTTGAAATCGCGGCTCAAAAGCTGGCACTAGAAGAGGGTATTTATCGCTACCTGAAATATCCCAGTAAGGAAATCACCGTTTACGTTCCCATCGCGCTCGACAGCGGCCACGTGGAAGTATTCATCGGGTATCGCGTGTTGCATTCGGCAGTGCGCGGTCCAGGCAAAGGGGGAATTCGGTTCGCACCAGACGTCACGATTGATGAAGTGAGGGCACTGGCAGCTTGGATGACCTGGAAGTGCGCCGTGGTAAATATTCCATTCGGTGGAGCGAAGGGCGGCGTCATTTGCGATCCTTCCAATCTGTCGAACACGGAGCTGGAACGCGTCACCCGGCGTTATACCGCTGAACTGAGCGACTGGCTCGGCCCCGAGCGAGATATCCCCGCGCCCGACATTGGCACGAACGAGCAAATCATGGCCTGGGTAATGGATACCTACTCGATGCACGTCCGGAAAGCCACGACGGCCGTGGTTACAGGCAAGCCACTCGATTTGGGCGGATCGCAAGGACGCAAGGAAGCCACGGGGCGCGGGCTGACGATTTGTTGTAATAAGGCCGTCGAGAAACTCAAGGTAAAGCGCGAGAGTTGCCGCGTTATCATCCAAGGTTTCGGCAATGTCGGCTCGCAAGCATCGCGTTTATTACACGAAGCTGGCTATAAAATCATCGGCGTCGCGGATATTCACGGCGGACTCCATAACGAGAATGGTTTTGATGTTCCCGAACTGTACGATTGGGTTTATCGGCAGAAAATGCCGTTGCAGCAGTTCCCCAGTGGAGGCGAGAAGGTAAGCGCGCAAGAAATTCTCTTTCGTCCCTGCGATATACTCGTTCCGGCCGCAACGGAAAACCAGATTACGGCCCAAAATGCGCAACGGCTCGACTGCCGTATCCTTTGCGAAGGAGCAAACGGCCCGACGACATCCCACGCGGATCCCATCATCGAAAAAAAGGGAATCTTCATCATTCCGGACATACTGGCCAACGCGGGCGGAGTCACCGTCAGCTACTTCGAGTGGGTGCAAGACCGCCAGGGGTTTTTCTGGCGCGAAAGTGAAGTGAATGAACGCCTGAAGGACGTGATGGAGCAGAGTTTCGATCACGTGGTGCACTACGCCGAGACCCACAGCGTGAACAACCGCATTGCGGCTTACATTCTTGCAATTGACCGCGTCGCTCGGGCGTTGAAGTTGCGCGGCTTCTACGCATGAGTTGACACTGCCCGCTGAAATGAGATATGAAGGCGCCAGTGTACGCGGATTCAATATCTCCCGGAGCGCTGAAAACCGAGGAAGAGCACCGTCGCGATATCTGTACCGCCGGCCGGTGGATTCGCGAGCGCGGCTACGTGGTCGCAACAGACGGAAACATTTCTGTCCGGCTCGATTCACAGCGCATCCTCACGTCCGCAACGGGTGTGAACAAGGGGACGATGTCGCCGGAAGACATCGTCATCACGGACTTACAAGGCCGCAAGCTGAGCAGTCGTCGGAATCCGTCGTCCGAACTGGCGATGCACCTTCTGATCTACCGGCTGCGGCCGGATGTCAATGCAGTTTGCCATGCGCATCCCCCGGTCGCGACAGGATACGCCGCCGCCGGCATCCCGCTCAACAAGGCTCTCCTTTGCGAACTCGTGATTGCGCTGGGGTGGATTCCCGTGGCGCGCTATGGCACGCCAGGCACGCCCGAGTTGGCCTTAGCCATTGAACCTCTCATTCATGGACATGACGCGATCCTGATGGCAAATCACGGTGTTGTCACGTATGGCCCGGACCTTCTGACCGCTTTTTATCGCATGGAGACAACCGAGCATTTCGCTCGCGTGTCGCTCGTAACGGAACTTCTCGGGAAGCAAGTTCTGCTCTCGGATGGCGACGTCGAAAAATTGCTTGCCGCGAGGGCCCGCTATGGCCTGCAAACCGCCGCGACCGTGGGACCGGAAGGCCCGGTGACCGCCGACGCGGGCGGCACCGAGCGTGTAACGTTGACGCGGCGCGAACTGGACGTCCTTCTCGATGAAGCCATCCAGAAGGACCGGTCGCGCCGCTGAATTTTCCGAAAGGAAAAGCGCGGCCACGGCTGCGCAACTTTAATGTCGCCGCCGAGCGCTTCGTTGACACTCCCGTCCCGCTAATCAATAATCGCTCGACATGATTGGTTCGCTCCGCGGCATGCTGGTCGATAAGCGCCCCAACCAAATCCTGCTGGAAGTGGGTGGTGTCGGTTATCAAGTGCAGATCCCACTCTCGACGTTTGCCGGGCTGGAAGCGTTGCATAGCGAAGCTTCCCTTTTGATTCACACGCATGTGCGTGAAGACCAGTTTGTGCTCTACGGGTTTCTGACCGCGCGAGAAAAGCATTGCTTCGAGCTTCTCCTTTCCGCGTCGGGAGTCGGGCCTTCGCTTGCGCTGAAAATTCTTTCAGGCATGAGCCTCGAAGATCTGATACCCGCCATCCGCAAGAGCGACATCGCTCAGCTGGTGCGAATCCCTGGCGTGGGGCGGAAGACCGCGGAGAGAATCGTGGTTGAACTGCGCGACAAGCTCGAGGTTGTGGATGTCGCGGAGTCCGGAAAGCCCGCGACGCAATCTCAGCTTGAATCGGATGTTGCATCGGCGCTGATCAATCTGGGGTACGACGCGCGCTCGGTCGAGAAAGCGATCGAGAAGGCGCGTGGTTCAGACAGCGGCGATTTCGAGGGCCTGCTGCGCGGGTCGCTCCGGACCCTCGGCGGCTCGGCGATGCAGAAAGGCGCGCGCGCGGGCCACAAGTGATCGCTCTTGCGCGGCATAGATAAAGAGGAAATGACCGACGGGCGAAACCGAATTGTTTCGGGAAAGGCGTTCGACGAGGACGCGCGCATCGAGGCAAGCGTCCGACCGGCCAGCTTCGGCGATTACATCGGACAGGAACGCGTTAAGGAAAACCTACAAATCGCCGTGGAAGCGGCGCGTGCCCGCGGCGAAGCGCTCGACCACGTTTTGCTCTATGGCCCGCCGGGCCTCGGCAAGACCACGCTGGCGCAAATTCTTGCAAACGAAATGCGCTCCTCAATCAAAATCAGTTCTGGCCCGCTGCTGGAAAAAAAAGGCGACTTGACGGCGGTTCTCACCTCGCTCGACCCGCGCGACTTTTTCTTTCTCGACGAGATACATCGACTGCAGCCCGCGCTCGAAGAGATCCTTTATCCCGCAATGGAAGATTTTCGCGTCGACCTGATCATCGGGCAAGGGCCTGGCGCGCGCGTGCATCCGTATCAACTGAATCAATTTACGTTGATTGGCGCGACGACCCGCGCCGGCCTCATCATGGCCCCGCTGCGTTCTCGTTTTGGCATCGTGCATCGCCTGGAATTTTACTCGCCTGAGGATCTATTGCGGATCGTGCAGCGCTCCGCACAAATTATGGGTATCACAGCGGACGAGGCCGGTGCCAGCGAGATCGCCCGCCGAAGTCGCGGCACACCGCGCGTGGCGAATCGACTGCTGCGCCGCGTCCGGGATTACGCGGAAGTCCGTGCGAAGGGCCATATTACGCTCGGTGTGGCGCGCGATGCGCTCGCGATGCTGGGAGTTGACGAACATGGCCTTGACGATGTCGATCGCAATCTGCTTCTGACCATTGTGCAGAAGTATTCCGGAGGGCCGGTCGGGCTGAGCACGATTGCCGCCTCGCTGAGCGAGGAGGAAGATGCGATCGAAGAAATCTACGAGCCTTATCTGATGCAACTCGGCTTGCTCGACCGCACGCCACGCGGTCGCATCGCCACGGCACTGGCCTACAAACACCTTGGCATTGCCGAACCCCGTCGACAGACCGGGTTGTTCAGCTAGCCACGAACAGCCTGTAAGACCAAACTGGAAAGTGGAAAAAGCCGCCTGTGAAAATCTCACAGGTTAGAAATCGCTTCTTCTTCTCGCTTGCACTGGGTTAGGTTGTATCCATGGAGACGGTTTACCTGTCGCTCGGGTCCAATCTGGGGGATCGCACAGAGAACATTGCGCGCGCCATGGGGGCGCTGGGGCCGCACGGTGTGCGGACGGTGCGCCAATCCTCGATCTATGAAACCGAACCTGTCGATGTTCGGGAGCAGGGCTGGTTCTTGAACTGCGCGGCTGAGGCGGAAACCGCTTTGATGCCGCAGCAACTGATGCACGCGCTGCTTGAAATCGAACGCTCGCTCGGCCGGCGCCGGCTCATCCTGCGTGGACCACGATTGATCGACATCGATATTCTGTTTTTTGGCTCGATCATTGTGAGGGCGCCTCAACTTGAAATCCCTCATCCGCGCATGACGGAGCGGAGGTTCGTGCTCGTGCCACTCGCCGAAATCGCGCCGGATTTGCAGCATCCCGTACTGAAAAAAAACATTGCCGAACTACTCGCCGGCACGCCCGACAGAAGCCATGTCCGCATCCACGAGGCAGATCGCAGTGCTGCCAGGCGAGGCTAGCTGTTTCACGGGTGGGCAGCTATTTGATCGAGCCGCGCACAGGCTCAGGCATGTAGAAGCCAGCTTCGACGGGGAGTCCTGCACGCTCAAACTGGATGGTTGTATGCGTGATCTGAAAATCCTGAGCCAGGATCTGCCTGATGTTGGCAAGAATCCTTTCGCTCTCTTCCATGTGCATATCGGGGATACGAACATGGCACGAGAGCGCCTGTAAATCGGCGCCAAGAGTCCAGATGTGAACGTCATGGACCTCTTGAACTCCCTCCACGCGCAGCACCGCCGCGGCGACGTCTTCTAATCGAATATTCCGAGGCAGACCTTCCAGAAGGATATGGCCGCTCTCGCTCAGAATTCCCGTGCCCGACCACAGGACCATCGCGCCGATGGCAATGCCGAGGGCGGGGTCCACCCAATCTGCGCCGGTTGAGCGGATAACCAGCGCACCTACAAAAATTGCAACGTTCGAAAGTGCGTCGCCGAGATTGTGAATCCAGACCGCGCGAATATTCAAATCACGGCGGCCGCGGTGAATGGAGAGTGTAATGCCCCCATTAATGACCAGCGCAAGCACCGAGACCCACATCATGAGGCTCGTGTGAACTTCCACGGGCTGGCGGAGCCGGCCAATCGATTCGTAGATCAGCGCGAGCGCCGCGAGAGCGAGCATGATCGCGTTCACAAATGCCGCTAAAATTCCGGCGCGATGATATCCGTAGGTTTTTTGCGCGGTCGGGGGACGCAGAGCCCAGCGTACCGCGAGCCAGGAGATTACTAGCGCAGGGACGTCGGTCAGATTGTGGACGGCATCGCTCACGAGCGCGATGGAATGCCCCGCATATCCGGCCGCCAATTCCACAAAGACGAGGGCGAGTGTAGCCACGACGGCTGCACCCATTACAGCCGAGCCCGTGCCTTCGCCATGAGCGTGGATGTGGGATCCGTGCCCATGACCGTGCCCACCATGCGCGCGAGAGTGCATCGTTCGGATTTTACTCGCAGAGATGGCACACGCACAGTGCCGAGTCGTGGCGTGGCGAAGTAAACGGCGTTCGGAAACGCAATTGACTTCGTTTGCGAGGTCCGCCTAACATGAGCTTGCTCCCATTCCGGGCAACCTAACGGGAGCTGAAGCGCGCGCGTCACGATTACCCGCGATGACGCAAAATACCACCAAGCTGGTCTTTTGGGGAGTGCGAGGCTCGACGCCGACGCTGGAGCGCGACACCTGGCGCTATGGAGGAAACACGCCGTGCGCGGAACTAACGATGCCACGCGGCACCCGATTTATTCTCGACTGCGGCACGGGCCTCCGCATGCTGGGAAAACGGCTGGCAAATTCCCACAGTGAATTCGGCATCGAAGCGCACGTCCTGGTAACGCACTATCACTGGGACCACATTCAGGGCGTTCCGTTTTTCCAGCCGTTGTTCGAGCCGCAGAACCGCTTCCACTTTTATGGGTTTCAGTCGAAATTCCTCGGTCCCGACAGCCTTCGCCAAGTGCTGGAAGCTCAGCTCGCCAGTCCGTACTTCCCCGTGGATATCACCATGATGACGGCCGCGCGCTCCTTTCGCGAGGTCACCGGCGGAGAGCGGTGGGAGATCGATGGAACACGCATTACCACGGCATGGCTCAATCATCCTCAAGGATGTCTAGGTTACCGCCTGGATACGGCCATGGGCTCGATCGTATACGCCACGGACAACGAACCGGGAGTGCCGGAATTCGACAAAAGCATCCGGCAATTCGTCCAAGGAGCGGATGTTCTGATTTATGACGCGCAATATTCACCGGAGCAGATTGCGTCGACGCGCAAGGGCTGGGGCCATTCGAGCTGGCTCGAAGGAGTAAAGATCGCGCGCGAGGCGCGGGTGGGGAACCTTATTCTCTTCCACCACAATCCCGATTCTTCGGACAGCACGGTAGACGGATTTCTGTCTGCCGCAAGGCTGGAATTTCCGGCGACTTGGGCCGCGGCGGAAGGCATGTGCGTCACATTGAGCGAGCGCGGCGTGGACGTCGCACAGCGTGAATCGCGCCTGGCGCCCCGCCGTCGCTTGCGCTTTGCCGCCACTGTCAGCGGCCAGGCCGAGGACGGCACCGCATTCGAGGAGAAAGCGGTGGTTCGGGATTTGAGTTTGCAGGGCGCTTATCTCGCGCTGCATAATCAGCCGAAGCTGCAATCCGAATTGCGGCTGGTGATTGAAGCTGCCGGAGAGCAAAATCGATCGAGCCTCTTGTCACTGCGCGCTACCGTGATTCATTGCAAGCCCGGCCGCGAGAATGGAGAGAATGGCGTTGGCATCCTCTTCATCGCCGAGGCCGATCCTGCAGCGCCAAGCGATTAGTACTCCTCAGCGGGCTGTATACCGGTTAGGCCCCAACATGTTTCATTGCGGATATCTGCGCATCGAGATCGGCCAAGGCGCGCATGAGTTGGTCGCGATAACGAGGATTTTGGCTACCCTGCAGTGCTCGTTCGACCCGAGCCCGCGACAAGAGCAGCACCTCCATGCGGCGGTGCGCTTCTACTTGTTCTAGCGTCAACTGCTGCTTATTGCTTTTTTGATCGGTTCCTACAGAAGCCTCGATTTGGTCCGCTACAGACTTGCTTTCCCATCCTTTAGCCATATTTTAATTTTAAGGCGGTGCGAGCGTTTTGCCATACTTTTTTTGCGATTCTCACAAATGAACAGCGCCATTTGGCTCGGGGTAGATTGCCGATCGCAATAACAAGCAACAGTTGACGCCGCTTGGACTCTGTGCCAGAAATGTCCAAGTCGTATGCAGGGTGAGCTGCCTATACCAGCTCAGCTACGTGTGAGACGTGGCGAGCACGAGCCTCTAATTTATCGAAAGCGAGGAATCAGACGCTTTGCGACCGAAGAAAAGAAAGGATTTCTGCGCGGTTGAAAAAAGCCGTAGAGACTTTCTCAAATCAGGAGTGCGCATTGGAACCGTATCGCTTGCACTTCCTGCCCTCGCTCATTGTGCAGTACAGGACAGTTTGGCACCCCAATCTGGACAAGCTTCAGCGGCTGGCATAAGGCCCTTCGAGCTGGAAGAAATGACGATCTCGGAGCTTCAGAGAGGCCTGCTTGCAGGAAGATTTACCGCGCGCTCCCTGACGGAGCAATACCTTGGCCGCATCGCCGAGATCGACAAGCAGGGGCCATCGATCAATGCGATCATCCAGGTGAATCCCGACGCGCTTTCGATTGCGGATGAGTTGGATGCCGAACGAAAGTCAGAAAAATCGCGTGGGCCGCTTCATGGAATTCCCGTCCTGATCAAGGACAATATCGGCACTGCGGACCAAATGATGACAACCGCCGGATCGCTTGCGCTTTCTGGTTTCACGCCCAACAAGGATTCTGGCGTGGCTCGGCGCCTGCGCGAAGGCGGCGCCGTAATCCTCGGCAAGACGAACCTCAGCGAGTGGGCCAATTTTCGTTCCTCTCATTCTTCAAGCGGTTGGAGCGGACGAGGAGGACAGACACGCAATCCATATGCTCTCGACCGAAATCCGAGCGGCTCAAGTTCGGGGTCGGCAGTTGCCGCTGCCGCGAGCCTCTGTGCAGGAGCGCTGGGCACGGAAACGAACGGCTCCATCGTGTCTCCGTCTTCGTCCAATGGGCTTGTAGGCATCAAGCCGACCGTGGGTCTCATCAGCCGCACGGGAATCGTTCCAATTTCGCACAGCCAGGACACGGCCGGCCCTATTTGCCGTACCGTTTCAGATGCGGCTATTTTGCTCGGCGCCCTCGCAGGAGTTGATGCCGAGGATCCTGCAACCCAGGCTTCGCAGGGCAAGTCCGCGCCCGATTACTCACGTTTCCTCGATCCCGCCGGATTACGGGGCGCTCGGATCGGTGTCGTCAGAAAATTGTTCGGTGGCACCGAAGCGACTGACGCCGTCATGGAGGTGGCACTCGATGCCATGAAGCGCGAGGGAGCCATTCTGGTGGATCCGGTAGAGATCGAATCATTGGGGAAATTTGATGATTCGGAAATGGAGGTGCTTCTCCATGAGTTCAAGGCCGATCTCAATAAGTATTTTGCGGGTTTTGCACCGAATGTTCCTGTGCGCTCACTGAAGGAAATCATCGAGTTCAACGAACACAACCATGAAAAGGAAATGCCGTATTTCGGGCAGGACATCATGGTGAAGTCAGAGGCGAAGGGGTCGCTAACGGATAAGACCTATCGAGCGGCACTCGAAATGAATCATCGGCTGACCCGACGGGACGGAATCGATGCCGCGGTGGAGAGGTACAAGCTCGATGCTCTCGTGGCACCGACACGGCCCCCCGCAGGATTGACCGATCTAGTCGATGGGGATCATCGGCTGGGCACCAGTGCGGCGCTTCCTGCCGTGGCCGGCTATCCCCACATCACGGTTCCCGCGGGCTTTGTGTTCGGATTGCCCGTGGGTATTTCGTTTTTCGGGCGTGCATGGAGCGAGCCGGCACTGATCAGAATCGCCTATTCATTCGAGCAGGCGACGCATGCGCGCAAGCCTCCTCGGTTCCTCGCTACAGTGGCACTTGCACCGAATTCTGGATCGTAATCTTCACAATGTGAAATGCTCTTTCGCTTTATGCTCTTGAATGGGAGATCTTCATTGTCCGAGGTCGGGAGTGGTGGTTGAGCTTCGCACTCACGGGGAGACCTGGTGGTTGGTCACCCTGGAACTGTGAAAGGTTGTGCCGCCTAGTTCTACACAGGTACTATCCCATTGTATTTCGTACGAATCGATTTTTTCGGTAGTGAGCCGGCTATGAAGAAAGTTCGCGAAGGTCTTTTCATCCTGACGGTAATGGCAATGCTTGCGGAGTGCCAGGGCGCGCCGCGTGGCAATGAAACGAGCAGCACGGGAAGCGCACGCCGAATGCGGCAACTCCGAGCGAACCTCCCATGGTGCTGACGGAAGCCATTCCTCTTGAGGGAGTAAAAGCGCGCTTCGACCACTTTGCTTGTGGGCGAGGACGAGTGTTTGTTTCCGCGCTGGCAGTAATTCGGTCGAGATCATCGACGTTGGATTGAGGACACTGGAACATACCATTCCGAATGGGCCCGATCCTCAGGGCGAGGCATTTTCTTCCGAGGCAAACAAGCTTTTTGTCGCAAGCGCCGGGGCAAAGTCTACATCTTTGATGGAAACTCTTACAAACTCATCACCATGGTCGATTTTGAAGGCGGCGCCGATAATCTGCGCTACGATGCAGCTGCCAAGCGGGTCTACGTCGGCTGCGGCGACGATGAAAAGACGGGAGCCATCACGATGATCGACGCGATGACCAACGAGCGCCTACGTGTTCCAGCAAAACGATCCCGACCACTATCAGTTTCTAGCCAAGGTTCCCTCGGCGTTGGGCGCAGGCACGGCAGGATACTTTGGCAAGCAAGGAAAAGGATTCGATCGTTTCTTCCTGGCAGTGCCGATGAGCGGACGCCAAAGCGCCGAGATTCGGATTTATACCGTGCAGGACTGCGCCACGTAGAGACTACATGAAATCCCGAAAGATTTCGGCGGCAGAGCAAGCCGAGCCGGATCATTCCATCGGCAGGCCGACGTAATTCTCGGCGAGAGTTTGCGCGGCGGCGCGCGAGGTAGTCACGTAATCCAGTTCCGCGACTTGCCGCCTGCGGTCGAATGCGTTGTCGTCCTTGAACAGGTGCAGCATGGAAGTCATCCACCAGGAGAAACGCTGCGCTTTCCAGACACGCCGCAGACACTTCTCCGAATATTGGTCCAGAAGGTCGCGCCGTCCAGAAGAATAGAATTCGGCGAGCGCGCGAGAGAGCACTCGTACATCGGCCACCGCGAGATTGAGCCCTTTCGCTCCCGTCGGCGGCACGATGTGCGCTGCGTCGCCCGCCAGAAAAAGCTTGCCGAACTGCATCGGTTCCACGACGAAGCTGTGCAGGCCAGCGACGCCTTTTTGAATGATGGGTCCTTCCGTGAGACGCCAGCCTTCGCTTTCGAATCGTTTGTGGAGTTCTGCCCAGATTCTATCGTCGGGCCATTTTCGAATGTCTTCATCGTGATCGCATTGCAGGTAGAGCCGGACGAGTTGGGGGGAGCGCATGCTAAGCAGGCCAAAGCCACGTTCATGGTAGGCATAGATCAGTTCATCCGAGGAAGGCGGCGCTTCGGCCAGAATCCCCAGCCACCCGAACGGATAGACCCTCTCGAATACGGTAAGAACGCCGGCCGGGATGGAAGGGCGGCAAACTCCATGAAAACCGTCGCAGCCGGCGATAAAATCACAGGTGAGCTTGTGCTCCGCTCCGTCCTTGTGAAAATGGATTGTCGGTTTCGAGGAAAGTTTCGAACCATCAAGATCGTGCAGGCTGACATCCGAGACTTCGCAGAGAACCTGCCCGCCTGCCGCGAGCCGGGCATCGAATAAATCTCCAAGCACCTTCTGCTGAGGATAGATCGTTACGCCGCGACCGCCCGCAAGATCCTGGAAATCGATGCGGTGCGTGCGCCGGTTGAACCGCAGGTTAATTCCATGGTGAAGCAGCCCTTCGCGTTTCAGCCGCTCCCCCAGTCCTGTTTCCGTGAGTAGATCGACCGTGCCTTGTTCGAGCAAACCGGCGCGGACACGCTCCTCGCAATACTGGCGGGTGCGAGTTTCGAGCACGACGGACTCGATGCGCTGCAAATGCAAAAGGTGCGAGAGCACCAGTCCGGCCGGGCCTGCCCCGACGATTCCTACTTGAGTGTTCATTCGAGAATGGAAGACTCGCTCAAAGTGGGTACGTCCTTGCCAGGCTGCGCCGGGACGAATCGTCCTGCGATCGGCAATTATCGCACGCAGACGCGGATTCATGGCCCCAAAAGCACAGCCGCTTTCGACCACAATTGCCATTTGGCGGCTCATTCGTACATGCCGCATAATAATTGGGTCCATGGCTTGATCGATGAATTCGCCAAGGGTGCGCTTCCCCGGCAGCGCGGATGCGTGAAAGATCGTCCTCAGCATGTGGAGAAATCTCGGTCGTCATGCGTCAACTCCCTGAGGGAATTGACTGCTCGGAGCCTTTTCACTCCGGGCTGATTGCGGAAGAATAGCCACGGGCGCAAAGTGACGGGATATGAACGGCCCAGGTTCTACGATTTTGGCGACCGGTCTATGTATAATGCGTGCCGACCCATCTAATCATGGGATTGTTGTTGTTTCCGTTCCTTCTGGGTATCGCAGGGCGCGTGTGGCAACATATGGTGACCGTTAAATTTTTCGGCTTGCTGGATAAGGTTCCGTCGCCATCGGGATCGGGCTTTTGGCGAGTTAAAAGAGCGCATGGCAGTGTTCGCGGTATGGCAATCGCTCGAGGAGTTCAGTGATGACACCGAAATCGCCCAGTTCTACTCAACCGCCGGCAGGGCCACGCGCGGCGCCTCCGCGCGAACACGCAGTTGTTCCTTACCGGCGCCATGATCCCAATTTTCAGCCGCCCTCGCTCTATGCGCCCTACCGCTCGACTGTTCTCCGCGCGCCCCGCAAGCCGCTGATCGTGCTGCCTCACACGCTCTCAGAAGTTACCGGGCCTGTCTTTGGCCATGACGAAATCGCCGAGAACGACAACGATCTCACTCGACA
>DATLST010000190.1:0-5990 GCA_035534055.1 Candidatus Acidiferrales bacterium
TACGGCCTCGCCGGAACAGCTCGGCAAACCGGTGCTGAGCGACCTCAAGGAAGGGAAGGTAACGCTCCCGCTGATTTTTGCCTTGCAGGCCGGCAGCGCGGCGGGCAATGACAGCGGCGGAAACGGCCACGGGCATCGAGAGGCGCGGCATCTGGTGGAGAAAGTCCTCGAGGAGCGCGATTTCGTGAGCGTGCGGCCGGAGGAGATCACTCGTTTAGTACAGCAGACGGGTTCACTTGCACGCGCATCCTGCATGGCTCGCGATTACGTAAGGCAGGCGAAGGCGTGTCTCGATGCGCTGCCGGACACGGAGTTTCGCCGCGCCCTGCTCACGGTTCCCGATTTCATCCTCGAACGTCAAAACTGAATTTCAGCTTCCCCCGGTAGAAACTGCCGCCTTCTCGCGGGGAAGGCTCGCTCGCACGGCGACGCCAGGTTGATTTTCTTCGGTCAGGATCTTCGTTGCATCCACCAGCAGATCGGACGGGCGCCAATCGTTGGCGTCATACCACTTGTAGATCGTGCCCTGTGGCGAAATCACGCTGGTGCTCAAGGAATGGACGATCTGCTTTTGGCTGGAATCGTAGACGACTCCGAAGAAGTCGGTGATTTTCTCTAGTTCCTTAGGAGGAGCGGTGGCAAATTCCCACCGATCAAACGGACTGCGGCCGGTGATGCGCCGGAATGTGGCGGCATATTTGCGGAGCACTCCGGGCGTATCGTGGGCCGGATCGAAACTGACGGTTAGAAGGCGAACTTTGGAACGAAGAGAAGGAACCGCTTGAGACGCCGCATAGATATCCGCAAAATTTTTGGAGACGAGAGGGCAATAGTCCGGGAAGGGGCAGCGCGTGTAGATGAACGTGAGCAGGACCACGTCGCCCTTGAACGCGGCGAGGTGAATCCGCCTCCCATTCTGATCGATCAGCGCGAAATCGGGAACTTTTTCGCCAGGCTGCGGCTGATGGGGATTAGCCGACGAGGGAGGGCTGGACGATTCGCTGCCCTTTTGGGTGATGACGATATTTTCGAGGTGAAAGGAACCGTCGGTGGCGATGACGATGTCCGCGGAAATCCGGTCGCCGGGGCCGAGGCTCGCCAAGGCCTTTTGATCTGGAATGGGATAAGGCATGGCCATGGCGCCCATGAAGCCGGGGATTGCGTCGGAGTCGATGGTAGCGGATCCCTGCGCTGCAGCGACCGACAGCACCTTACCGGTGAGATGGTAGCGCTTGCCTTGCTCGACAGGCTTCGATTTGCAGGCGGCCAGACCGGAGACGACGGCCAGCAGAAGAATGAAGAAGGCAATTCCGGCCTCGCGAGGCCACGCGGAGCTGCGACGGATCGTTCGTTTCGTTGGGATGGCGGGAATCGTTCGAATCGTGCGGGTCATGTGCTCTCCTTCAAAGGCATGCTCTCGTGCGATTACCAAGTGCCGGTCTCCGGCTAGTAGTGAAACCTATAGCGAAATTCGACGTAGATTTCGCGCGGATCGTTGTAATGGAAACCGCCAAACGTGAGGCTATTGTCCGTCAACAGATGCCTGTTCGCGATGTTGAGCGCAGTGACGGAGATAGAATATCGCTCGCCAAAGTCCTTTCCCAGCGAAAGATCGAAAGTCGCATGGCCGGGAAGGTAAAGATTGGGGACCAGCGGAGGATCGTACGCACCGTTGGTGAAGCCCGAGCCGTAGTAGACATTGGTCGATGCGTAGGCCTGCCAGGGCAGGCTCGCGTTGAATCCAACGTTGAGCGTGTTGCGCTGGTCGTGATCGAGCGGGAAATAGCCGGAAGGAGGCGAGAAATCGGTGAGCCCTCCGGTGATGGCTCCGCGGCCCTCCGCGATTTGATTGGAGTAGGCGAGATGAAACTGGCCGCGATTCCAGAGGCGGGGAGAACGAAGGGTCAATTCCCAGCCGCGAATCAGGGCGCCGTCGATGGTAAGCGGGAAGAAAATATCGGAATCGCCGACGTTGTTGTGATCGAAAAAGTTCCTGGCGCGAGTCTGAAAGGTGTCGGCGTCCAGAGCCCAGCCGCGAACGGGAATGGTGACGCCAAACTGGTGCTCCTCATCGCGCTCGCCGTGCAAGGGAATGAACCCCAGACTCTGGCTGGTGACGAATTGAAGCAAGGGTCCCGAAGCGGTGAGCAGGGGAGGCGCCTGATAATAGTGGCCATAAAAAGCGCGGAAGACCCAGCGCAGATGCGGGATTTGCAGAGCGGCGCCGACGCGCGGGCTGGTGGCGTCCTCCGACAATGCGCCGGAGAAGTGCGTCTGCCGAACGCCGCCCATCAAAGTGAGCCAGGAGGTCACCTTGAGCTTATCGTCGGCGAAGAACGACACGAGGCCGCCGGTGGCTGTTTCGCGATCCTGAAAATTGGGATTGCTGCCGTCGTTGGAAAGAAGCCCGAACAATTGATTGTCGTGCTGGCCGAATCCGTAGAAACCCACCTGCGCATCGTTCTTCGCGAAATGCAGGCTGAGGGTAGCCTGAGCGCCGCCGTAGTTTGAGCCGCGATCGTCGGTGGTGCTGGTGGGGAAATCGTTGGGGGCGCCATCGTAGTTGGCGCTGTTGTAATGATAGAAAGGAGAAACGGTGAGGACGATATTGGGATTGAAGGTGCGGACCCAGGAAAAATCGACGATGGCGTCCGCTTCGTGCTGCCCATCGCGAAGGCCGCTGCTCGCGGGCCGATCGTTCGGATTGGGATCGTAGGGGATCTGATAGTAGTCGCGGCGCAGAGAAGCGACCAACCGCAGTTGGTTCTTGGAATTGACGTTGAAGATAAAAGAGCCGAACCCTCCGTAGCCATTTTCCGCATCGTGAAAGACCCGCCCGACCGGGGTCTGGAGGCCGAGGTCGCTGCGGTTGGCGTTCACGCCGACAAAATACGCGAAGCGGTCCGTGTGGCTGCCAAAGTTAATTTGGTCGTTGGTCTGATACCAATTTCCAAGGCTGGTGACGAGTTCTCCTTCGTTGTTGCGCTCGAAGCCGGTCCGAGGGACGACGTCGAAAACGCCGTAAGTACGATCGCCATAGGCCGCATCGTAACTGCCGCGTTGGACTTCAAGGTAATCGATGTCCTTGGGATCGATTTGCGGGCCCAGATTGCTCGCGATGTTCGTATTGGGGATCGGCACACCGTCGATCAACCAGCTTACTTGATGTCCACCGCGAATATGCAGCTGGTCGTGGGTCACGTAGGCGCCGGGGACGTAGTCGGTGATCATTTGCAGGCTGTTCGTGCGGTTGGCGCCAGGTGTCCGCGCGATGTCCGCGCGATCGACAAGGGTGGTGGGAGTGGAGGAATCGACGTTGGCCACGGCGGCCTGCGCGGAAACGGTGGTTGTCTGGGCCAGAGCGGCGATCGCCAGTTGAATATGGAGAACGGACGAAGACTCGGAAACGACGGTGACGTTCTGGCTGAGGCTGTCGAAGCCGGGGTGCCGGGCGGTGAGCACAAAATCGCCCAGGGGAACCGGGTTGAAGGTGAATTCACCGTTTTGATCGGATTGCGCCTTGAGCGAAAAGGCGGAGGTGGCGGACTGAAGGGTGACGCTCGCGCCCACAATTGGACGATGCTGCGGGTCGTGCACAACCCCTCGAACGCTACCGAAAATCGTGGCGCGCGCCAGCGGGCTTAATGCCAGCAACAACCCTGCAAACAACGAGGCAAGACACTTCCTCAAGGAAAGTCTCCATTCCTAAATCGGATTTTACCGTGCTGGAATGGGGCTAGGCGCGAGGAGGTTCAAACGGCGCAGAGAAAACACCAAAGACGAAAGGCTGCGACAAAACGTTCACGAGGTGCTTTGCACTGCCGGGAGCCACCAAGGTAGCGATCAACGAGATGTGCGTCGGCGCCATCGGAGCGATCACACCGAAGTCCGGTGCGGAGTGCGGGGACATCATGCAGTGACAGCACTGAGGGAACTCTCCGGCAGCATCATGGCGGCCGCACATGGGCCTGGTTCTCTGCGATGAATGCGAGCCTTGCCATGCACAATAGGCTCCGCCATCGCGCTGCGAGACGCCGCAGGCCATGCCGTGAGCCACTAATGCCAGGGGAGTCGCGAGCAACGCAAGTACAACGAGAATGATGGAAGCGCGGCGCATCGCGGCGACATCTTATCACAACCGCTTATCACATCCGCGGCGAAGGCATGGGCTTCGACGGGCACGGTGGATGGCCGCGCTCACCAACGGCGAGAGATTCGACCGGATCAGACTACGCGATTTTCAGCCGATTCAACGAAGACTGGGAAATCCGCACCCTCGAATCATTTACACAAGCAGTTTGACGCCGCCAATCCGCCGCCCCCATTTAATCGCACCGTTAGTTTCGACCAGACGCAGACGATGGTTGTAGGCGTTGTCTTTCATCTCACGGATCAAAGCGAAGTAGCGAGCGGCAAACATGGCCCGCGCATTGTAGGCGCAATGCTTGCCAAGGGAAGAAGGTTGCGGAAAAGACGCTCCCTGGAAAAGTACAAACCACTTTTCCAACGAGCTTGGGAATCCCGCCCACGGAGCGGGATTCCCACTTTCCCGGCAACCACGGCGGCGATCATGTTCCCCTCCCGCCCAACAGCAAAACCATCTCCCCGCGCCGCTTCGGACTCAAGCATTTCAATCCAGCCAGGGGGATACGATGTGCCTAGGCTCTTCCAAAGTGGAGGCAAGCATTGCGTGAAGTGGCAGCCAGGAGTACAATTCCGCCCCGTTGGGGTACGCCAAGACGGAGACCCAATCGACATACCCGGCTGGTGGCTCGCCCGAGGAGAATCCGCATTTCCCGACAAGCCCCGCTTGCAGGGCGGTCCCGCACTGTTCGCGAGAAGCGCGAAAGAGAGGCGACATGAAGTTAGGAATGAGGCGAGCGGTTCGTTGTGCCATCGAAACGATGATTGCGTGTCTGTTGTGCATTTCGTTGGCTCACGGCCAGACGCCTCAGGCCGCGACGGCGCAGAAACCTCTCATGGCGGAAGATGTCTTCAAGAACGTCCAAGTGCTCCGGGGGATTCCGGTCAAGGAATTCATGGAGGCAATGGGCTTTTTTTCTGCGTCCACAGGCTTGAACTGCACGGATTGTCACGTGACTCAGAGTGCCAGCGACTGGCAGAAGTACGCTGTCGACACCCCGCTCAAAGAGACGGCACGCCGCATGATCGTGATGATGGACGCCATCAATAAAGCCGACTTTGGGGGAGAGCGCAGGGTGACCTGTTACACCTGCCATCGTGGTGCTGAGAGCCCGGAGGTCGTCCCCAGTCTCACGCAGCAGTACGGGCCTCCGCCTCCGGAGGATCCGGACGAAGTGCAGATTCTACCGAGCGCTTCGCAGATCCCTTCCGCGGATCAAATTCTGGACAAGTATATCCAGGCGCTCGGCGGGTCGCAGCAACTGGCGAAGCTCACCAGCTTTTCCGCCAAGGGGACTTATCTGGGGTACGACTCCGATTTGGAAAAGGTTCCGGTAGAAGTTTTTGCCAAAGCGCCGAACGAGCGCGCCACCATCGTTCATTTGACATACGGGATCAGCACCACAACCTATGACGGCCGCGAAGGTTGGGTCGCGATGCCGTCAACGCTCACACCGGTGCCGGTTCTCCCATTGCTAGGCGGCGATCTGGAGGGTGCCAAGGTGGACGCGCTCCTGTTTTTTCCGGGCGAACTCAAGCAAGGGTTGACTAACTGGCGCGTCGGCTTCCCGCCCGCTTCGCTCGACGGTCACCCAGCCCTTGTCGTCGAGGGCACTACCTCTGGCGGCGCTCGCATCAAGTTATATTTCGACAAAGAATCCGGCCTGCTGGTACGCCAGGTGCGCTACACCAACACCCCGGTCGGCAGCACTCCCACGCACATTGAATATTCTGATTACCGCTCGGTTGCCGGCGTCATGATGCCGTTTCACTGGCAAGTAACCTGGGTGGATGGGCAGTCCACTTTTCAATTGACCGATGTGCAGCCCAACGTGCCTGTGGACGCG
>DATLST010000191.1:0-4182 GCA_035534055.1 Candidatus Acidiferrales bacterium
CGATCGCAAGCCGATGCGAATCGTCCTTGTGAGTTCATTCGGAGTATATGGCGTGGCCGCGCTCGGCCGTAAGGCGATGGTGGACGAGCAGACGGCGCTCGAATCCCATCCCGAATGGCGCGATGATTACTCCCACAGTAAGCTGCGCCAGGAACAGCTGTTCTGGGAGTATCAGCGGCGAAATGGCTTTGAACTCGTCGTTTTACGCCCCGGTGTCATTTACGGACCTGGCGGTGGACATTTTTCCAGCCGTGTAGGCTTGATGATTGGAGGCCGCCAGCTATATCTCGGTGGCGGCAATTTGCTTCCCTTGACCTACGTTAAAAACTGCGCGGAGGCCGTGGTGACGGCGGGAATCCACGAGCGCGCAGCGGGTCAGATCTACAATGTGCTTGATGATGACCCGCCCACCTGTCGCGAATACTTGCGCGCCTACACCAAGCACGTGAGGAAGATTCGGTCAGTTCCATTGCCTTACTTCGCGACTCGTCTGCTTTCCAGGGCGCTCGTCGGTTATCATCGATATTCGAAGGGCCAGTTGCCCGCGGTTCTCACTCCATATAAGGTGGCGAGCCTCTGGGCAGGAAACAGGTTCGATAATTCCAAGCTGCATTCGATTGGCTGGCAACAAATGGTTCCGACCGCCGAAGCTCTAAGGACGTCGTTTGCCGCCTTCCGAGCGGAACTCGATACGCCCAAATGACAGCATTGCGCCGACGATGAGGATCATCTTCATCGCTCAATCCATAAGCTGACCATGGGATTCGTATTCACCATCGTCTATATCGTCCTCACGATCATCTCGCCGGAGCAGTTTGGTCCCGACTGGGCCGCCTATCACGCGCTCGTATATTTGGCCGTGGTCACGGCTTTATTCTCCCTGCCCAATGTCTTATCGCGCTCTTCCTTGAAATCCTCCATCCAGACGTATCTCTTGCTCGCCTTCATCGGCGCGGTTGGGCTCTCGCAACTCGCCAATCATTGGCTGGGCGGAGCGCTCAAGGCGTGGCTCTCCTTTCTGCCCAGCGCGGCCGTGTATTTCTTCATCGTGGCCAATGTCACGACGGCTCGCAGGCTCGAGATCGTTGCGCTGGCTTCCGTCGCCGCGTGTCTCGGTCTGGTCGCCGAGGCATTCTGCGGCTACTACGTCGGCTTTCTCGGCGACACCTTCGTACTGAAAATGCATTTCGAATCCGATCAGGCCGTCGAGCAGATTCTTCGCCTCCGTGGCGTTGGCTTCCTGCACGATCCCAACGACTTTTCTCAAATGCTCATCATTGCCCTTGCGCTTCTTTTCTTTGCCTGGCGCCGGGGGCGAGCCATTTCCAACTTCGTCTTTGTTCTTGTGCCTGCGGCGGTGTTGCTGTGGGCCGTCTATCTCACCCACTCGCGCGGCGCATTGATCGGCCTCGCCGTGCTCGTGCTGATGGCGGGATACAAGCGCTTCGGCAAAGCCCCCTCGCTGGTTTTGGCCGCCATGCTCGGTGTCGTCATGATGGCGCTCGACTTCACCGGCGGCCGCGACATCTCCGCATCGGCGGGCGCGGACCGCCTCTCACTCTGGGCCAGCGGCCTGGAGCTGTTCAAGAGCGCCCCTATATTCGGTGTCGGGTTCGGAAATTTCGTTGATTTGGCCGGCCAGACTGCCCACAACTCATTCATCCTGCCCCTCGCCGAGCTCGGAATCATCGGCGCCACGATTTGGGTCGCTCTGCTCGTCACCAGCACAATGGACCTCAATCGCCTGATCGCCCTCCGGGAAGTGCCTGCCGCGGCCGGTGATGCCAGCCATGATACGTCGGATTTGAAGTCTGAAGACGATGAGCCGCAAACAGCCTCGCACTCTTCCTTTGACGCCGATCGAGCGGGAGCATTCGAAGATCGCGCCCTCAGTTACGCCGCCGGCGTGCCGCCGGCGGAGCCCGGCCTTGTGGAAGTAGCGCGGAGGGAAGAGCAATCGTTCTTCGCAAACACGGAATACGAACGCACGAACGCTCCGACCGGCGTGCTTCCGTTCCCCGCGGAATCGGTCCCGGTTGCCGAGGTCGCCCCAGCCTCCGGTCTCGAATTCGATCTCGAGGCCGGGCCGGCTGCGGAACTCGTCGCTGAATCGATCGACGAACCCATTGCGCCGGACAGCTCGTTGGTCATACTGCGCTTGGCGCTGGTTACGTTTATGGCGACCGGCTGGTTCCTGTCGCGCACCTTCGACACGCCGATATACCTGGTTCTCGGACTGGCCACGGCTGCGGTCGGCCTTGAACCATTCGCCGCCGAGCGACGCGACCACAAGCGCTGGATTTCCGTGACGCTAGCCGTCGAGGTTCTGCTGATTATTCTTGTTTACCTAGCTGTGCGCCTTCGCCATTGACGCGACAGACACGCAATCGAGTCAGGACTCAGAGCTTGAGCTGTTTGTGGCAGCGTCTAAATCGGCTGCAGCCCGAAGATCACCTGCAGCCGCACTCTTTACGCGCGGGGACTCAAAATGTGTCTTCGCCCGCAGGAACGGTTTTTCGACAAAGTAGTAAGAAGCGAGCGCCGCGGCCAGCGCGAGTAGACAATTCAAGGGGAAATGCGTGAGAATCGACGAACCGTACCGATTCAAGAATGGTTGCTGCCACAAATATAGCGAATAGCTTAGCACTCCGAAGAACGCGACGGGACTCCAGCTTAAGAACCTGCCCACCGGATGAGACCTAAATCGAACGCACCAGTCGATGCAGAGAGCGATCCCGATGTTCTTCAGAGTCTCGGCCACGCTATATTCGTATCTCAGGCGCATCGGCAAGTTCAAGCTCAGAGTGAAAATCGGAACTAAAAAAAACAGTCTAGAAGACAACAATCTCATGTACCACTTTTGGGTGGATAACCAGTCCCTCGCGCCCGCCAAGAGGCAGCCGATCGCGATAATGTCAGCCAGCGTCTCAAAACGTTCGCCGACCCCCGGGCGCGCCGCGGGCAAAAGAGCAAACTCTGCCATCCGAATGAACGGACAAGCAACGCAAACCGCCAGAGCTACGGCCATTCCCCTTCGTCGCCCCGAAATCTTGAGGGCCAAAGGCCACAGAAGGTAAAATTGCTCCTCCACGGATAGAGACCACAGGTGGCCCAGATACCAGGCGCGCACCGAGTGGTAATTCACTGTATAGGTCGCCGCATGGAGCAAGTCCGCCGATTTCAGGTAAACAATATGCGCTAACTCTAAGGCAGCGATAGCCGCTATGTAAGCGTAAGACGCCGGGAATATGCGGAATATGCGGCGGAAATAGAACCGTTTCAATGATATTGAGCGCGTCAGCTCAAGTTCTTTAAGCAGCAACGTGGTGATCAAAAATCCCGAGATTACGAAGAAGATGCGTACACCAAATTCGGCAAACCAGCCCAAAGGATAAAGCCCGCGAGGAAAACCTTGGGTGCCAACCAAATGCCCGAGGATTACGAACGTCACCGAGACGGCGCGCAAGCCGTCGATGGATGCAATGCGCGTATTTTGCCCCGAGTTGGCCACGGGTCGCGATTGTACTCCCACCTTCAAGTCTGCCCTTCTTTTGGCCGAGGCGATCGTGCTGGACGGACCCGTCAGGGGAACACGCTACCACAGCTGCCGGATTTCCATAGCCACCGTGTTTCTGTTGGTCGCTTTTCGTTTAACTCCTTGTCCGTTTGCAGAAACAGCGGTCTCCCGCGCCAAATTCTAATCGACATATGACGATTAGAAATGGCTGTAACTCGATGAAAACACAACATGGCGACACGTTCTAATTGACACGATTACGGAGCCCCGGCGGACCGGATTTTTTCCTTCACTCCAACGCATGCAGTGTCACGCGAAGGCCGTCTTGACGAGGCGCCGAATCGCTCTTTGACAATTTGAGCAGCCACCGTCTCGACTGCCGTCGACTCGATCTCGCCATCTGGTACGGCCCAAGAGTTTCGGCGCGGCCCCAACCGATTGGTATTACAATGCCCGGGTCAAGGAGCACGCCGATGCCAACTTCGAGTCGCCGAATCACGCGCCGTGATTGTGTTGCTGCGTTCCTGGGCTTCATGGCGGGACTCGTCTGTCTTTCCGGGCTGGTTGTCGCGCGGCACCATACTCGTCGCATCGAAGGCATGCTCCGAATGCTCGGGCCGGTGCACGCGGCCGAAGCATCGCCGTCCATCAATGGCCGTCAGCTC
>DATLST010000192.1:0-10155 GCA_035534055.1 Candidatus Acidiferrales bacterium
CCCAAAACCTCTCAGTTCGTCACCCGTACGCTCTTAGCTCGCAAACTCTCGCCCTGCTCACCCCTCTTATCGCCCAATCTCTCCCGACCAACTGTCTCCCCAGCCAAAATCTCAGCCCTCATGAATTAAGCAGGCTAGGCAATGTCGTCGCGGACGATACGTTGTTGACGAGGGAATTCCTGCATTGATTTTAATCAGGATGCGCCCAAATCGATGCACCTGCTTTCTGAGCAGGTGTGTCGTGGTATAAATGCGAGACACATGACTGAGGAGGTACGATGTGGGTAGTCTTCCCTACGACCGCGCCTGAGTTTGGTACGGCAAGAGATAAAAGTGCAATCGCCTTTCGAGTACAATCAAGGGCTAGATCGGACGGGCCCCGCACGGAAGAATACTTCCAGGTCCGTTCCAGCGGCAGGCTCTCCAGGAGCAGGTCATGGACGCCAGATCGGAACCGAAGGATGTAACACGGCTTCTAGCGGAGCTTATTGGCGGGAACGAGGATGCTCTGCGGGATCTGATGCCGCTAGTGTATTCCGAGCTAAAGCGGCTCGCTTTCCACTACTTACGAGGGGAACGCGGCAACCACACACTTCAAGCAACGGCTTTAGTACATGAAGCTTATCTCCGCTTGGTCGGACAGAAAGAAGCCCGCTGGCAGAACAGGGAGCAATTCGTTCGGCTTGCCGCAAGTATGATGCGACGCATTCTCGTTGATTACAGCCGGAGCCACCGCGCGGCCAAGCGTGGAGGATGCATCGGCAAGATCTTTCTCGAGGAGGCCTCCTTTATCGCCGGAGGAAAGGCGGCGGAAGTCGTGGCGGTGGACGACGCGTTAAACCGATTGTCAGAGTTCGACCCGCAGCAGGCGCGGGTCGTGGAGCTGCGCTTTTTCGGAGGACTGAGCATTGAGGAAACCGCCAGCGTTCTGGGGACTTCACCCGCTACAGTGAAGCGTAATTGGAATGTAGCGAAGGCATGGCTGGCGCGGGATATGCGCAGTCATGAGGACGCCCGTGCATGATGCATGAAAATTGGGAAGTCGTGAAAGAAATTGTAGCCTCCGCGCTCGAGCGCGGAGTTTCGGAACGGCACGAGTACATCCGGCAAGCTTGCGGGGAGGACGAAAAGCTGCGCGAAGAGGTGGAGTCCCTGGTTGGAAACTATGAAGAAGCGGACAGCCTCTTGGAACATTCGCCCGCACTCGGATTTCTCGCGTTTTCCACCAGCGAAATGATCGGCAGACGGGTCGGGCCGTATCGCATCCTCAGCGAGGCGGGCCACGGAGGAATGGCAATAGTTTATCTCGCGGAGCGCGCAGACCAGGAGTATCAGAAGTGTGTTGCCATCAAGATGATAAAGCCCGGCGTCCACAGTGACGAAATCATCCGCAGATTCCGAAGAGAAAGACAAACACTGGCAGCACTGGACCATCCCCATATAATTCGCCTATTGGATGGCGGAACAACGAAAGAAGGCTGGCCTTATCTGGTCATGGAATTTGTGGATGGCATCCCCATCGACCAGTACTGCGATGTCGAACAACTATCGATTCGCGATCGCCTGAAGTTGTTTCGCTCGGTGTGCTCCGCTGTCCACTACGCGCATCAACACAAGATCATCCACCGTGATCTGAAGCCGCGCAATATTCTGATCACAAAAGACGGTGAGCCAAGGTTGCTAGACTTTGGCATCTCCAAGCTGTTCTCACAAGACAACGCCACGGCCACGGTGACCACCGTGGCGCATTGGCGCCCCATGACACCGGAATATGCCAGCCCGGAACAGATCCGCGGCAAACCCGTGACCAGTGCCACGGACGTGTACTCTTTGGGAGTTCTGCTCTATGAACTTCTCAGTGGGCACCGACCTTATCGTTCGGAGCTCTCTTCCTGGGAAGACATCGAGCGGAATGTCTGCAAGGAAGAACCTACAAAACCAAGTACGGTAGTCAGCGAGACCGGGGAACAGGTGCGACTTGAGGGGAGAGACCGTTCCGGTGATACCGTGCATGAAATCTTCAGGGTTCGGAAGACAAACTTAGAGGGTCTTCGCCGATCCTTGCAGGGAGATCTCGACAACATTGTACTGATGGCCCTGCGGAAGGACGCTCTCGAACGCTACGCCTCTGTGGATGAGCTTTCCAAGGACATCGAACGCCACCTCTCAGGGAGGCCCGTAACAGCAAGACGCCCGACAATTATTTATCGCGGGCAAAAATTTGTTCGCCGACATCATGAGGCTCTGGTGGCTGCTTCGGCTGCTGTGGTGCTTGCAGCCAGTGCGGCATTCTGGCTGGGGCATGGAGCGTTGAGACACAATGGGCCTGCGAAGCCGCCCGTTCCAACTTTCGTGCGCCCACGCCCCTCCGTAGCGATTCTGGGTTTCAAAAATCTGATCGGGCGACACGATAAGGCATGGCTGTCTACGGCCTTTTCAGAGATGTTGGGAACGGACCTCGCCGCGGGCGAATCCCTCCGCATCATTCCCGCCGAGACTGTGGCCCGAACCGAGATGGACCTCGGTCTTTCGGATCCGGTCGCGCCGGCGCCAGATACGCTGCAGCATTTTCGAAAAAATCTGGGCAGTGACTTTGTGCTCTCGGGGGCGTATTTCGATGCCGGGAAGATCACACACGGCGGAGTACGGTTGGATCTTCGCTTGCAGGACTCGCTTACTGGGGAAACGGTAGCAGCTATCTCTGAAACCGGCACCGAGGAAGACTTACTGCAGATCGTCTCGCGTTCGGGCAACGATTTGCGAACAACACTGGGATTGGGGCGGATTTCCGATGCGGAGACCGCAAGCTTTGAGGCTGCGGTGCCGAAAAATGCAGAAGCAATGAGATGGTACTCTCTGGGACTGCAAAAACTGAGGCAATTCGACGCCTTGGGTGCCAGAGATTCGTTGACCCGAGCCGTTGCCGCTGAGCCGTCCTTCGCGCTCGCTCATTCTGCACTCTCGCGTGCCTGGACGGTGCTTGGCTACGACGCAAGAGCGCGCGAGGAAGCGGAGAAAGCACTGCACAATGCGGACCGACTCTCCCCGGAAAATCACCTGTTTATCGAGGGCGGCTATTATGTAGCAACTAAGAACTGGCCAAAGGCCAAGGAGACTTATCAGACCCTACACCGATTCTTCCCCGACGAAATCGGATACTCCCTTCATCTGGCCGACGTTCAGCGCATGGAGGGCAATGCCAAGGAGGCACTCGCAACCTTGAATACATTGGCAGGCTCCAGCCTAGGGGCGACCGAGGATCCTCGCATAGATTTGGCCCGGGCGGAGGCCGCCGCATCTCTGTCCGACAATCAGCTTCGCCGGGATGCTGCGGAACGAGCAGCAAACTTGGCACAGCAAGAGGGGGCACGGCTGCTGGTGGCCCGTGCACGAGCTACAGAATGCCGAGCGTTGGCTAATCTGGGGCACAACGGCGCAGCTATTTCCGCATGCGACGAAGCCAAAAAGATTTTCCTCGAAGTCGGAGACCGGGACGGGGTGGGGCGCACGCTACATGCAATGGCGGAGGTTCCATTGAATCAGGGCGACTTCTCCACTGCCCGAAAGCTTTATGAGGAGGAGCTTAGCATTTTCCGCGAGACAGGCGACCAGGGGAGTACGGCCGTGGCGCTGGGCAATCTGGCGCTCGTACTAGCCCACCAGGGAGATATTCTATCTGCGCGGAAAATGTACGACGAATCGTTTCTGGCCGCACAGGAAGCCGGCGACAAGAACATGATGACCGTCGATGCGGGCAATTTGGGAAATCTCCTGCTTCGAATGGGTCAACTGAAAGAGTCCCTCCAGAAGTACGAAGAAGTTTTGAAAATCGCAAATGAAATCGGAGATAAGAGTTCTGCTGCGATTGCCCTAGACCGTATTGGGGAAGTATTGGTTGAACAGGGAAAACTGGTGGAAGCTATCGGAACGTACCAACAAGCTTTGACCACACAGCGGCAGATAGGACAGCGTCATTATTATTCCGAGTTTTTGTTTTCGCTCGGGAAGGCGCTTCAGCTAAAAGGAGATTTGGTTTCAGCCTCGAAAGATTTTCACGAGGCACTGGCCATCCATCAGGAGCTCAAGGAGGCAGGTGACGCCGCCGCGGCGCGACTGGCAATCGCCGAACTCGATTGCGATTTGGGCAAGCCAGCCGATGCAGAGCCGCTCGTCCGCGAGGCGCTCCAGACGTTTGTGGCAGAGAAAGAGACGGGAGGCGAGGTTTCGGCGCAGGGCCTGCTAGCCAAGGCGCTCTTTGAGCAGGGAAAGATTAAAGACGCAGCGCAGACCATTTCGGATGCCATCTCGCTTTCCGAAGCGAGCAGAGACGAAAGAAGACGGTTGGGCCTTGACGTGATTCAGGCGAAGGTTCTCGCCGCAGGCAATCATCGGTTGGAGGCCATGGCCACCGCCCGTGCGGCTCTCTCGGACGCAAAAAGGCGCGGCTTTGTGCTGAAAAGTCTGGAAGCGTCGCTTGTCTTAGGTGAAATTCAATTGAAAAACGGCTACAACGCCGCCGGGCGGGCTCGCCTTATGACAGTGGAGCGAGAGGCTCGCCAGATGGGCATCGCTCTGGTTGCCAGAAAAGCTGCGGCCGCCAGAAGTCGAGCAACAGCAGGCTTCTCCTGAGCATTTTTCTTGGGACTGATCGTCTGTAAGCGCTTTATTTGCTTCAATTAACCTCTCACAGCGTATTCAAGCCGTTCACTTGCTCTAGAAACCTTTGATATTTTTTATTTTTCTTGAGCCGAATCGCACCTGTTTTACGCGTTATTGGTCAACTCCGGAAGCCCATGGTTTCGGGATTTGTCCGGAACGGAAGCGAATCCATTGGGAGGCCCAGCATGGTGCGCTCATAATGACCAGGCGATTCTCTGGAAATTTACGCCTTGCCTTGTTCTTGCGCTAACTTTCCTAACTGCTTCTTCGTTCGCCCAGCGCCACGTTCTGCCAAGGCCCCTGCGGACGGGTCCGACGTCCACCTCTGCCACTTCGACTGCGCAGACACGTTCCGAGTACAAGGGCATTTGGGAGCCCGTCAACTATCCTGACGATATTTTCCTTACAAATGTCTTCTTCGTCAGCGAAAAGGTGGGTTGGGCGGGAGGTTACAGCGGACGCCCGAATGGATCGGGCTCGGGCGGCGTATTGATCCACACCAACGACGGCGGGGAACATTGGGATTTGCAGCTTGGTGATCCGGATTCGGGCCAATTTGCCGGATTTGAAAAAATTTACTTCCTCGATAAACGTCACGGCTGGGTTGTGCAAAAAGACAAACTGTTGCGCACAACAGACGGCCAGAACTGGGAAGAAGCAGGTTCTCTTCCACCAGACCCACTGATTGCCTATCAATTTAGTTCACCGAACCGCGGTGTGGCCCTTACGGGTTACTCCACCAGTGCAACCGGTCTCTATCTCACGCTTGACGGCGGACGTCACTGGAGGTCGGTCTGGGAGTGCGCGGTCCGGCTCATAGTCAACGGTCTGACACAAAACAGTGGCTGCCGTCTCGATGATGTCAATTTCGTGTCCCCGCGAGTTGGCTACGCGGCCGGTGGAGGCGATGGCTTCGTGGTTGTGGCTAAAACCGAAGATGGCGGCGGGAGCTGGAAGATCATTTACACGTCAACGGACGACTCGGAGGCCACCGCCGTTTTCTTCACGGACCAGAGCAGAGGCTTCATGCGCGTCACCCACCGCAAGTTGGACGCCACCTCGGATGGCGGGCGTACCTGGCATGGAGTGCCAACGCCGGTCGGGGAATACGGCCGCCTGCTTTTCGCTGATCCAGAAGTTGGCTGGCTCTGCGACAGAAGGAGTATGGCCTTCACTTCCAATGGCGGAAAGCGATGGGGCTCGAGCGACTTTCACTTTCCTGAAGACGTTTACGGCGCCAGCCTGCCGCGTCGTGACCGCGCTTATGTTGTGGGCGAACACGGGATGGTTTATCGATATCGCGTGGTGCGGGTGGATTACACCGCCAAAGGGATACTTCCTGCGCCGCTTATGCCCGGATTCGATACTTCCCGGTTAACCGCCGCGGCAGGCCGCGTCCAGCGGGACATCGAAGCCTTGCAGGTGCTGATCCCACGCACTTCGGGGGGCGCGGCAGCTCCCGATTCGAGCGGTGGTTTCGCTCAGAATGCAGGCACTTCGGCGACGCAGTCACTACCCTCATCAAACGGGTCGCTCAGTGCTTCTGCAGCCCCCGGCGGCGACTTCACACAAGATGTGGACACTTCCCCCGCTTCGGCTCCTTTACAGGAATGCTGCGGCCCTGCCCTGCAAAACCTGCAGAGCGACTTGACGAATTTCAATCAGGCCGTTCCCTTGACGACATCACAGTTTCGCCCTCTAAACCTGGTGTTTGCTGGCATGCAGGTCGTTACAAATCTCTTTAGCCAGACACAACAACTGAGCGCCTCGTTCAAAAGTCTGAAGCATGCGCCCAGCCTTCAGGCGGCTTCGCTGTCGCTGCAACAGTTATCGTCGGCGATCACATCAGCGCAGCAAACCGCCACGACTGGTTTCCAAGATCCGGGAGCTTACGACGTGGAAAACCAGCCCGCAGATTTCACCCAAGACACGACGCCGCCCGAATGAGGCAGGGATTGGGTTGCACGACAAATCAAATGGATTCACGGCGAAAGCCAAGGGAGGAAACACTATGAATCGAGAATGGACATTCGCAGGCCGAGCGATGGCTGTCCTGACATTCTTGCTTCTTTCGACCGCCGCTTGGGTGCCGGCAGCGAGGGCTGCTGACCCTTGCTGCAATATCACTGGCATCAACGCAAGAACCGGCGAAGTCTCTGCTAGAGAAAACGCCACGGGCCGCACTTTCACTTTTAAGGTGAGTGACGCGAGACTCCTCAAGTCTCTCAAGGTTGGCGAGGGCGTCTATGCCAATTTCAGCCGGAAGCAAGTCTCGATCGACGGGAGGAGAGCCTGCTGCGCGATCATGGCCCAACCCACTGATGGGTTGAGGGCTCTGCCTCCCGATGGACTGAGAGCTGTCCCGTGTTGTGCCGTGTCGGCGGTCAATAGAAAAACCAGCGAAGTGACCGTCCGGATGGCGTCTACTGGTCAATTCATTACTGTGAAGGTCCTCGCTCTTACTGCCGCACAACTCGCACGCACCTTCAAGATTGGCAGTCGTGTGGACGCTCTGCCCCCGGGCGGCGCAAGACTTACGCTTGGTTTGCATATCAAGCTTACGCCGGTGGGATTTCAGCCCATCGACAGCATAGTCTCTCGCATTGCCGCGCAATAGGCGGTGCAGTTTGTGTGAGGGTCAATATGCACTCCAGATTCCCG
The DNA here is from genome assembly GCA_035534055.1 of Candidatus Acidiferrales bacterium. Taxonomy (GTDB): domain Bacteria; phylum Acidobacteriota; class Terriglobia; order Acidiferrales; family UBA7541; genus Palsa-295. The sequence continues at coordinate 7,321 of DATLST010000192.1, forward strand.
GCAAGAAAAACTCCGCCAGCGGAGCGGGCGCTTACTTTCCAAGCCGCCGCGCCGCTGGTGAGCTTGCTCGTCGCGGTGCTGGCGGTATTTCCGATGTTGGCTTCCTCCTCGCTGGCGCAAGGTTTGGTTTTCCCACTTCGGATGGGAACGCGTTGGACTTACCACCTTCATCAGAAAAATGCACCTGGCGTCCGCTTCCGTGGTCCCGACGCCGCCCTCGCGAAGGGGAATGTTTTGGATGCGACGGTGATTTCCGAGGTTCGCGGCGTAGACAGAATCGGAGACGCCAATTATGTTCGCATCGAGTCACGTCGTAATGAGCAACTTTGGATGACCGAATGGTATCGCGTGGTTCCTCAGGGTCTTTTCCTCGGCAAGACCGCGCAGGCCGACGAGGGCAGCGAAGTCGTCATGACTCCTCCGCAGCAGGTTCTGAATACATCCCTGCAAAGAGGTGAATCGTGGATTTGGAAATCGGTCGATGCACCCGCGGTCATCCGTGCCCGGGTGCTCGGACCGGACCGCGTGGCAGTGCCCGCGGGATCGTACTCCGCCGTTGCCGTTGAGACGGATCTGGTGCTTCATCAGGGGCAGGCAACCGTCACGACTCGCGAAATTCGATGGTTCGCCTCGGGCACCGGCTTTGTAGATCACTCGACTGAGACTTTCTTGAACGGTCATCTGCTCAGCAGCGTGAGACTAACACTGGAGAAGTTCGAACCTGGCAGCTAGCTCGTCGAGACGACAGGCGGAGTTTACTCTAAGAGACCGAGTCGCACTGACGTTGGCTTTCGCTTATCGTACGCGAGCATCGATCTGCAAAACCACGATATCTAGCGTCCTTTTCCTATAAGCCTCGGGGCCAAGGCGTGCCCTGTCGTACGATAATTCCGTTCCGCAACTGCGAAGGTCAGCAACTCTGCAGAGGCTGTCGGATTTCGCGTTCAGCAACTCCAGCTTGAGGCACCTTGAGCTGGAAGCGCTCTCTCTCACCCGCTTCGCTCTTATCGCCTGGAAGGCGGTCCCTTTCATCCAGCAGTGGAAGTTTATGAACTCAAAGGTCTATGCTGTGGCAAGACAGCTGAAGGTGACCGTGAGATTGGGTGGCTTTCTTCAAGACCTTGCGCGATTAGAACCGATAGCGTTTGGGAGAGACAGAACGTGTCGAAAAATGGCCGCATCTCGAGCGGTGAGTGGCGGGCTCCGGCTCTGAAACGAGTAGCAGGTGATGCCGTATTTCACGTCCGGGGCGTCACCAAGGTCTACCGTATGGGTGACACGGAAGTGCATGCGCTCCGAGGTGTCGACTTGGAATTGTTTCCTGGAGAGTTTGTCGTCCTGCTCGGGCCCTCCGGCAGTGGTAAATCGACCTTGTTAAATATCCTAGGAGGCCTCGATCTCCCAACCTCCGGTGAGGTCCTCTATTTAGATCATGACCTCACGGCTGCCAGCGAGCATGAGCTCACGCGATACCGTCGCGAGCATGTGGGATTCGTATTCCAATTTTACAATCTGATTCCGAGTCTGACGGCTCTTGAGAACACTACGCTTGTTACTGAAATCGCAGAGAACCCGCTCAGTGCGGAAGAGTGCCTCCATTTGGTCGGTCTGGAACACAGGCTGCATCACTTTCCCGCTCAGATGTCGGGCGGCGAACAACAACGGGTGGCCATCGCGCGCGCGGTGGCCAAACGCCCCGAAGTGCTTCTCTGCGATGAACCAACTGGAGCATTGGACTACCCCACTGGGAAGCTCGTGCTGGAAGTTCTCGAACGAGTGAACCGCCAACTTAAGACCATCACAGTCGTGATTACTCACAACGTTGCTATCGCCACGATGGCAGACCGCGTGATTCGGATCAGCAGTGGCGCGATCATCGACATACACAGAAATGAAACGAAAGTGGCGCCGTCCGAATTGACTTGGTAGGCAAACATGACCGCCCTCAACAAAAAGCTCTTCCGCGATCTTTGGCACATGCGTGGCCAACTCGTTACAGTCGCTCTCGTTGCCGCGTGCGGTATCGCCACCTATGTGACCATGCGCGGCACATATGAATCCATTCGGAGCGCCCAGCAGGATTACTACACACGTTACCGCTTCGCGGACATTTTCGCTCATCTGAAACGCGCTCCCGATTCTCTCGCGGCAACCATCGCCGCTATCCCGGGCGTTTCTTCGGTGCAGACCCGAGTGGTAGTCGAAGTGACCCTGGACGTTCCCGGACTCGAAGAGCCAGCGCTGGGCAGACTCATTTCGATTCCGGCGCGCGAAACGCCAATGCTGAATAGCCTGTGCATCCGAAGTGGAAGCTATCTCGACCCGAGCCGGCGCGACGGGGTGATCATTAGTGAATCGTTTGGGAAGGCCAATAAGCTGAATGTCGGAGATACGATTGGCGCGGTCATCAATGGACGCTGGGAACGACTCCAGATCGTGGGCACCGCCATTTCGCCCGAGTATGTCTATGAAATTCGCGGCTCGGAGATATTTCCGGATAACCGTCGTTTTGGTGTGATGTGGATGAGTCGCGATGCGCTCGGGCCCCCTTTCAATATGGACGGGGCTTTCAATGACGTCACCCTTTCTTTGGCTCCCGGCGCCAGCGAGGCCGATGTAATTGCGCGACTCGATACATTGTTGGACCCATACGGCGGGCTCGGCGCTTACGGGCGCTACGATCAGCTTTCCAATCGATTTCTTTCGGACGAGATTGTGCAAGATCGAATCACGGGCATCTTCATTCCCACGATTTTCCTTGGAGTAGCGGCATTTCTGATCCACGTCGTACTCTCGCGGCTCGTGAATACCCAACGCGGTCCCATCGGTCTGCTG
>DATLST010000193.1:0-3618 GCA_035534055.1 Candidatus Acidiferrales bacterium
CGCAGTGTTCACCCTGAAAAACCTGCTTCGCGTTCACTCAACCCTGAATATTAAGTCACGAGGCCGCAAGGAAGTGCGAAAGACCGAAGACCGAATTTGGGCGGGAACGAGTAACGCCGGTTTGGGCGGGAGCGACCCAAGTTCAGGCTTCGGGGCAACCGGCATCAGCAAGAGTGAATTGAAAAATCAGGAGTTAGTGGTCGGGGCGTGGAGATTCGAACTCCAGACCTCCTGCGCCCAAGGCAGTTGCAAAAAATCTATCTTGTTGGCCCGTCTAGCTTTGTTCTGCGTCATGGTACACGGTTTTGGACCTAGTTTGGCAGTATTTGGACCCAAGTTGGACCCAATTTTTTCGCGATTAGGCAGACGGCAGGCAGGCGCGGTCGCCGAATTCATTCTTATTCTCCAAGCGCCTCTCTATACGCGCCACACGGCGTTCGCCGGGCCACTGGCTCATAACCCTCGACAGGAACTCTGCACGCTCGATCGACCCCACCGATGACCCTCGGAATGGTTACATTTTTCAGATCAATCCGTTGGGAACCCAGCTTGACGGAACCATTACAGAAGAAGGACAACAAGCGGATACCGGCTGGGATGGGGTTTGGACCTCCGCAGCACGCATCACCAAATCCGGGTGGACCGCGACCATCGGCGCTCCATTCACGACCCTCAATTTCAGTCACTCCTGGAACCTCATCTGGGGCGTGAATTTCCTGCGATTCATCCGGCGAAAGAACGAGACAGACCTCTGGGCGGCGTGGCAGCGTGCCTTCGGCATTTACAAAGCATCGCAGGAGGCCACTCGGCGTCCGAGCAATCTAGCACTGAGGAAGCCATCGATTTAGGCGATAGCAAACCGTACTGAGCGATCCCTGCCGTTCGCCATCGACTGCCGAAAAGCGTTGCTGCAATTCCGGATCGCAGTCTATTCAAATGCCAAAGCTCCGGTGCCCATCTGCGAGTCGGACATAAATGAGAGTGTTCCAAAAAGATCCCATCGGCGCAGTCGCACCGAGTCGCAAGGCAGCTACGAAGAACGGAAGCGTCCGGTGGAGCGGTATTGCTCGTAGACTGCTTCCAGGAATTTTTCGGTTCGCGGCCATCCCATGACGCGAGCATTCACTTTTTCGCCGATGCGTCCCGCGATCTGTGCGGCCATGGAGGTGCGAAGCACAGGCTCAAAACTATCGCGCCGATGGAGGAAAGTTTCGATGAGGTGCAGTTCATCCAATGTGATCCGGGAAGTGTCGTACGTCTGGCCTAAGGCGTCGGATTGTATTTCGAGGAAAGGGCGGGCTTCCTGAATCGTATTTTCGTGAACCACAACGGTGCCGGCCACGTAGTCGCCCAAACGCTTGTTTTGTTTGCTGCAGAGAATGCTGATTACGCCAATCGCATAGATGCCCGGCAATTCGTCGACGATCCGCAGCAAGTTTCGCGCGATGGAATCGTAAACGCTGATCGGCCGGCCGTCATCTTTCATGACGCGGATCTGGGCGTAACGTTTGCCGGGCGTCTGGCCGTTCCAGATGGCTTCGAAAAACGCAAAATATCCGGAGTTCAGCAGGAATACGATGAAAACCACTCCGGCGATCATCCACTGCGAGCCAAGTACGGTGACTTTGCGAAAGCCCGGACCCAGAAATGCGACGATCATAAAAATGATAAAAGCTATCGCGAACTGAATCCCCATATCCGCAGCCATGGCCAGGAACCTGCTGCCTACTCCCGCAAGTGCGAAATCCAGAGAAGTTTGTTCCGGCGTCTCGATGGTAAGCTTATCGGCAGAGGACATCAGTGATCTCCACTCGGTGGCTTGAAAAGCGGCGTGCGCATTGGGCTCGGCTCGAGCATCTGGTGAGCGCAAGCGCGCGCCGGGGCGTCTCCGCGCTGACGCCCAGTGAGATTCAGGAGTTGGCTCTATTATACCGGCAGACCGCCTCCGACCTTTCCGCGGTTCGCGAAGATCTTACCAGCACGCAACTCGCGATTTATCTTAACCAATTAATGGGCCGCGCCCACAACCGGATCTACAGGGGCCGGCGCGCAAAACCCAAAGGAATCTGGACGTTTTACAAGGATATATATCCTGCGATCTTTCGCGAAACTCTGCCCGACACGCTGACTGCGTTCATAATTTTCCTCGCCGCGGGAGTGGCGGCGTTTCTGGTTGCCCTGGCCGACCCGGCATTTCCGAGATATCTGCTGGGCGGGCACATGATCGATACGATCGAACATCATCAGATGTGGACGCAATCGATTGTCACGGTGAAGCCGCTGGCGTCCAGCGCGATTCTTACCAACAACCTTACCGTGGCATTTACGACTTTCGCGCTGGGAATTACGGCGGGCGTTGGAACGGTGTGGATGATGGTGTTGAACGGTTTGCTGCTCGGGGTGGTGGGTGAAGCGTGCTGGAGCGCAGGCATGAGCTTGCAGCTTTGGAGCTTTGTGGCGGCGCATGGCGTGCTCGAGCTTCCCGCGATTTTCATTGCGGGCGGCGCGGGGCTGGGCATCGCGCGGGGCCTGTTGTTCCCGGGAAGGCTTCCGCGGCGCGCATCTCTCGCGAAGGCCGGAGCGCGCAGCGTGAGACTCGTGCTGGGCGCGATTCCCATGCTGCTGATTGCGGGCTTGGTCGAAGGATTCGTTTCGCCGTCGAACTTGCCAGTGCCCGTCAAATTCCTGCTGGCTGCTGCCTTGGGAACGCTGCTGGTCCTGTATCTCTCGACGAAAACGGCGAAGGCGCAAGGCGCACAGAGCGGAGCGGCGGTCGAGCTCTGACCACGCGGTCATAGCATGCCTCGCTCTTTTGTGAGCAGGTATTGGTTCACGACCGCGGCGGACAATTTTTCCGGCTCGATTTCCAAGGTCAGCGCGCCTTGCTGGCGCAGCATGCGCAGAAGAATGCCGCGGCGATGCACAATCTCCTGAGCAGCTACGTAGTGATACATTTCGGACTCAGTTTCCGGACGCGACTGAAGAAGAAGGCGGAGTTCCGGCTGGCCGATGACGGCCAAGAGGACAAGATGTCGGCGCGCGAGCCGCGAAACGCTTTCGATAACGTCGGGCGTCGTTGCCGTCTCGGCAATATCGGTGAACCAAACGACCAGGCTGCGGCGTTTCTGTACAGAAAGGAGGGCTTCCGCGGCGCGCGAGTGATCAGCTTCGAATTCTTCGCAGTGAACTTGAGCGAGGCCCTCGATCAGCGAGCGCACATGAGCGGAACCGCGGCCGGCGGGCAGCCGCTGTTGCACGCGGCGTCCGTAAGCTAACAGCGCGACGCGATCGCCCGAGTGCAATGCCACCTGAGCCAGCGAGAGCGCCGCGCCAACCGCGTAGTCGAGCTTCGTCAGCCCGCGAACGCGGGCGCGCAACAATCGGCCAGTGTCCAAAACAAGCCAGACAGTCTGGCTCCGCTCGAATTCGTGCGTTTTCGTGATCAATTTGCCCCGGCGCGCGGCAGCGGTCCAGCAGACGTTCCTCCATTCGTCGCCCTCCCGATATTCGCGCAGGCTTTCGAATTCGCGCCCCTGGCCGCGCAGATGTTTGTGGCGAGCTTGCAAGGCCACTTGGCGGCTGCGAATCAAATAAATAGTGTCGCGCTTCGACTCATCG
>DATLST010000194.1:0-10968 GCA_035534055.1 Candidatus Acidiferrales bacterium
CTCGTCTTTTTGCTGTAGCGCTCGAATCCGTTCGCCATCGCCAGTGTCCTCTGCTTCATGATTGCCACTATCCTCCCACTGCTCCCCACACCTTATCCGTTACACGCAAAACATGGAGCACTTATTCAGAAGTTCCCTAAATCTGCCCTTCAACTGGGATACGGCGGTCAGGTCTGTTTCCTGCGGTTTTCCCAGACCTCGGCGGCTGAGCGAATTGATCTTTCCCTGCACCGAACCGCTTGTAAAGTGCGCGTTATCGACGGAGAATTGAGCTTCGATTTTCAAGCGTTCCAGCAGGTCCGCGTTTCCCTCGGGTATCAGGATGTTCGCCTTCAGCTTGGCGGCGCCGGTCATCACCGGCGGATTCGCCTTCACGGCAAGCAGGAGCAAATCTTCGATGCGGGCCCCTTGCGAAACGGTGTCCATGACGATTGTTCGGCCCTTCACTTCCGGGTATTCGTCCACCACCTTTCCCTTCGTCACAAGCGTGCTATTCAGGAACTTCGCGGTGACGCTGTTTAGATACGTGTCCCCGTTCGTCCCGTCCACGATGGCTGAGAAATCCGTGTGCAGCGCCATCGGATGGTCGCTCGTACGCAAGGCAAAATTCGGGATGTCGGTCTCGCCCTGGACATTGAGGTAGTCGAGCGGCCCGGAGAACTGGCCTTTGGAAGAGAGGGTGCCCTTGAGGCCCTTCAGGGTGCCCATGTCCGCGTTCCAGAATATGTAGCGGCCCGTTACCGGCGTCTCGCTGGGATCGTCAGCCAGCCAGGGGCCGAACTGGCCGTCGCAATGGATTTCGCCCCGGGGTATCGGATTCGTGAGCAAGGCGTGGAACGCGGCGGCATTAGTGAAATCAAAATCGTGCAGTTCCAACTGATGGATCTCGAATTCATGCGGAGGCTTTGTGTCGCGGCGCAGAATAACGATCAGCGCTTCCTTGGCGGTAATCTTCTCGACGACAACGGGGTACTTTTGGGCCAGGTTTTGTTGAGTAGCGTGAATCATCGGCGGTCCGCCAGACTTTCGCGGCGGCGTATGAATTTGTAGTCCGTCCAGATCGATGCTCGCGATCTCTGGATGGCGGCTCAATAAACCCCACAACCTTGCGTTGACCGTTAAAGACCGGACTTCCACCAGTGGTGCGATGTCCGTTCTTCCCTCGTGCCGGATCACCAGTCCGGTGATGACCACATGGATGCGCGGATAGAATGCAACGTGGAAGTCGTCGAATTGCACGCTACCCTGGAAATGGGTCCGCAAATATAGCTCCGCCCGGTTGCGTGCAATTCGCTGAAGCGTTGGCGTGAGCGCATGGATCGCTATGATTGCGAAGACTACCAACAAAATGCCGATGGAAATGGCCCATTTCCAGGCAGTAGCGCGGCGTATTCGCATCGCGTTTGATGTCTCCGGGCTTAAGGGGAACTCATAGGGGTGGCGTTACAGGTTTCATTGTAGCTGAGTTCAGTTCCGGCTCCCAGAAGCGCGGCAATTCGGCAGCGGTCTAGTTGGATGCTCTCCATCGGCGAACCGCGATGAGTGCCCAGATTGCCTCTACCAAGCCAAAGGGCCACGCGCCTTGCAGAAAACCGTAAATCGATCCAAGGACGCAGGCGCCGGCAAACGCCAAGATAAACCAATGACTGCGATGCTCGAACGCGTAACACACTAGCATGGCGGTAACGGCAACCAACCCGAACAGGCTTAACCTGGTCACGCCGCTATTGTCGCCCGATCCTGCTTCCACAAAGGAAACCCACTCATTGGGATCTCGCGGATGATTTGCAACAATGGCAGCTCAGGAGTCCAGGGAACCTTTGAGTTAAAGTAGTCCACCACCGGCAATTCATTGAAGAATGACCTAGAGCTTTAGCAGGCATTCCGCATTCCGGTGGGCGATCTTCTCAAGATCCTCTCTGCTCGCCGGTAAGATTTTCAGAAATTCGCGTCCCGCCGCGTTCGCACTGAATGGATAATCCACGGAAAACAGGATTCGATCGGCTCCCACAACCTGCAAAGCGCACAGGTACGGAGGTAACGTGAAGTATCCGCTCGTGGTGATATGGAAGTGCTCCTGAAAATACTCGGCGATCCGTCGTTGAAGGTGCTTTGCGCCCCGCGCGAAGACATCCTCGGCGCGAACGATCGAGTAAGGCAGATCCTCGCCCATGTGCCCGATGATGATCTTCAGCTTTGGAAACCGGTCAAAAAGCCCGGAAACGATCAGGCGCAGGCAATGCATTCCGGTTTCCACGTGCCATCCCCAGGCAGCGGTGGACAGGAAAAATCCAAGGTTCCCCGGAAGCCCTCGGTAGTATGCCTCTTGCACCGGCTGGGGTGGAGGCGCCGGATGCAGATAGATGGGAACATCGAGATGCTGTGCCGATTCAAACAGCGGCGTGAAGGATGGATGGTCGAGAAACAAGCCGTTCGTGGTTCCATTGAGCATAATGCCCTTGAATCCCAGTTGGCGGATGCACCGCTCAAATTCCGCGGCGGCCTTTTCCGGCTCCAGCAAAGCCAGGGTGCCAAAAGCGGCAAAGCGGTCCGGGTGCGCTTTTACCGCTGCGGCAAGCGTGTCGTTTGTGTCGCGCGCGAGCGCGGTTGCGGTAGCCGGTTCCAGTTTGTCCAAGCCGCTCGCAGCCAGCGATAGCACCTGCACATCGATTCCGGAGGCGTCCATGTCGGCGATCCGCCCCTGTCCCAAATCGAGCAGCCTCGCTTGGAGAAGTTTCATGAATTCAGGCACCGCGCCGGCGTCCTTGGTTGTGGCCTTCAGAACTTCAGGGGTTGAGAAGTGTTCTTCGAGAGTAATTGTGCGCATGGCTCAATCATATAGCCAAATCCGTCATTTTTTGGCTTTTTAGCTTAATTTAAGGGCCCAAACGATGCCAAAAATGCTCATTTTTGCCACGGAATCAGGATGGATAACCATCTGGACAAATTTGAAGTTACCCTTTCGCACAAGCCTTCTATCGTGCTCGACCCTGCATTCGCGCAATGCTAGGCTTGGGGGATCAATCCTTTCGGAGGATTTTTTGTGAGCGAGTCCTTGCCATCAAGCGATCCCGGCACGCAAAAGCGCCGCAGTACACGCATCGTGCAGGCGATACCGGTCACCGTCTCGGGAGTGGACGCGCTCGGTCAGCCCTTCAAGGAGCGGACCACGACCGTGACAATCAACTGCCACGGCTGCAAGTACCAATCCAAGCATTACGTTCCAAAGAATTCGAGCGTCACGCTGGAAATTCCCCGGCAAGAGTCTTCGCTCCCGGCTCGGCTTGTGACTGGACACGTGGTTTGGGTTCAGCGGCCGCGAACGGTTCGCGAACTGTTTCAAATTGGATTGGAGTTTGAGGAAGCCGGAAATGTGTGGGGCATCTCTTTCCCGCCGGAAGATTGGTTTCCCCATCCCGAAGACCAGGAATCGGCGACTTCCGCTCCGCCAGAGACGCAAGCAACCCTGGAGATCAATCCCTCGACGGCGCAGCACGCAGCACCGATTCCCCGACCGGCGCCTCCGAAATCGACGGAGGAAGCAGTGCTGCCAACTGCGTTCTCATCGATAAGGAATCCGAGTCCGCCGGTTACAAGGCCAGCAACGCCCTCGGCAAATTCAACTCCGACTGTGGCAACAACGGAGACACATGCCCCGGCAGTCCCGCCGTCATCCGCTACGCCAACGACGCCCACAGGCGATAGTAAGATCCACGTAATGCCTTCGCCTGCGCAGTCTCAGGAAGCGCAATTGGCTGTCGCTCGCCAGATGGCAAAAGTGGTCGCCGAAGCGAAAGAAACACTGGATAAGACGGTTCGAAGAAGCGCGCAGGCGGCCGTCAACGAAGAAATGACGGTTGTGCGGCAGCAGCTAGATGCACAGCTCCACGAAAAAATCGAACACGCCATCCGGGCTTCGATGGAGCGCGTATCCGAGGCGGAGGTCAAGAAGGTTGTACATCAGGCGGCCGCCCGCACGGCCGAGATCGTCGAAGGAGCTCGGAAAGAAACCGAAGCCGCCGCGGCCCAACTCGACGCCAAGATCCATCAGGCGGCGCAACAAACCATCCATCATGCGGCGGAACAGGCAGCGAGAGAAGCGGCCCAGCAGGCAGCTTCGCATAACTTGAAGGAAACAGTCGAACAGGCGGTCGAGCGCGCGATCGCGGAGCGCGAGGCGACTTCCCCATCGCTTCAAATCCTTTCTTCCCCGGAGGCTGCGCAGAAACAGCTCGACGAGTGGAAACGGAACATCGACGAAACGGCGCACAGCGTCCACAGCCAGGTCGTCGAGCAATCACAAGCGGAGGTGGAGGCAGCCAAACGCCGCTGGCGCGAGGAATTGGAAACAATGTTGGCAGGATCGGCGCAGAACCTTGGCGAGGCTCTGCATCAGGCTTCGCAACAAGCAGTGAGCAGCGTCGAACGCGACATTGCCGAGCACACCGCCGGCCTTCGCACCACGCTCCACGAAGTGATTTCAGAGGCGCAATCCTCCGTCCAATCGCTCGGGGCAGAAATCGCACAGGAACGGGCGCAAGCGGAACAAACCAAGGCAGACATCGAAGAAACGGCCGGATCGGCGCTGGAACAGGCTCGCCAGCAATTAGACAGTCTGGTTGATGCACAATGCCAGAAAATTAACGAAAGAGCGGACGAGATCATCGCGGAGCGCGCGCAAGCCATCGAGCCAGTCCTCCAGGATTCGGCCCAGAAGCTGATGGAACGCTTATCGGGGGAGCTTGCACAGAAACTCTCGTCGCAGATGGAAGAAGCGCAGAAAACCGTAGGTGAGCTGGCGAACGCGAGCCAGCGGGCCACGGATATCCGGGATAGTGTCAGCCAGAGTTTACAGCAGTCGTCCGAGCAACTGGAACAGATACAGAGCACCGTTCGGGACCGGATTCAGCAAGCGTCCGGAACAGCGGTCCAGCAGACGCTTTCCGAACTTGCAAAGGCCGAGCAGTCCGTCGCCCAACTCCACAACAGCATCCGCGAGGCTTCCGAGCAGGCAGCCCAAGCAAAGAACGGCATTTTCGAACAGATTCATACTGCCTCCAGCGAGGCTGTGCAAAAAGCTATCTCGCAAATCTCGGATGCGGGGCAACAGGCCGCTCATCTCCAGGACAGCATTCGCCAGCAAGTTCAGCAGGCATCCGAACAATTGGAGCACGCCCAGAGCGCGGTTCGCGATCGGATTCAGCAAGCGTCCGAAGTAGCGGTCCAGCAGACGCTTTCCGAACTTGCAAAGGCCGAGCAGTCCGTCGCCCAACTCCACAACAGCATCCGCGAGGCTTCCGAGCAGGCAGCCCAAGCAAAGAACGGCATTCTCGAACAGATTCATGCCGCTTCCAGCGAGGCTGTGCAAAAGGCTATCTCACAAATCTCGGACGCGGAGCGGCAGGCCGCTCATCTCCAGAACAGCATTCGTCAGCAAGTTCAGCAGGCATCCGAGCACATGACTCAGATGCAAAACGCGATCCGAGAGCAGGTGGAGCAACTCTCGCAGCAAACGGTCGAAGAGTCTCTCGAGCGATTGCGGCAGGAAACGTCAAAATACCCGGCCGAGCTCGAGCAATCCTGCCGCGCAGCTCTTTCGAAAGCGGAAGAAGAACTTAAACAGAAGAGCAATGAGACAGAACATGCGACATACGACGCGCTGCTGAAGGCCTCCGAGTGGTATCAAAAGAAGGCCCAGACGACGATGCAATCCGCTCTCGAAAAGACGGTGGAGCAGTCCGCCTCCGCTCTGCGCGATCGCGCGAGCGAAATTTCCAGCCTGGTGGCTGCCGAACTCGATCATTACCGCCGTACCTATGTAGAGCACGCCAAGGCGGAGATGGAAGAAGCCACCAAGGATGTGGCCGAGCTCGAGCGTGGAAAACTCAAGGAGAGCGCTGAAATCGCCGCAGCGGCCTTCACCGATCGCATCCGCCAACTGACGAATGAATCTCTCCATCGATTCCAGGAAGCCTCCCAAGCAGCCTTGAAAACAGAGCGCGCGGAGATGGAGCAGAACCGCGAAGGCTGGCTCGCCGAGTTCCAGGAGAAGCTGGATGAGAAAATGACACAGGGGGCCGAGCAGGCAGGCACGTACCTGCAGTCGCAGCTTATTCCGCTGCTCGAAATCCTGGAATCCAAGCGCGAGGAAGAGAAACGTATCTGGATGGACCAGATCAAGAAATCGTCCGAAGAGTCGATCGAGCTATACAAAACCCGGCTCGAAAACGCCACGAATTCCTGGCTGGTCGCCTCCGCGGCCACCCTGGGGCAAAATTCACAGGCTGTCCTCGACAACCTCGCCAAGGCCGCCGAGAAACGTTTGCGAGACACCTGCTCCCAAGTGCTCGCCGGAATGGGCGATACGCTGAAACAAAGCCTTCTCGGAATCTCCGTCGATCTCAGTTTCGAAGAAAGAGACGAATATCCGAAGAACAGATAACGGACATCCACCTCGTTTGTCAATTTCCGCGGCTCCCCGCCGATTTTCGCGCCGGACGCCTCTGCCGGTATAATGTTTCCATGTCGAATCAGTCTTTCCTAAGCATTTGGTGCAAGGACTTTCCCGAAGAGCGCATGCTCGACCGCTTCGGCGCCTTTCTCGCAATCGTTCCCTTTTCGACGACGAAGCCCGGATTCACGCACCTGACCATTCGCGCGGTGGACGGATCGGAAGCCCCTATGCTGGAGCAGGACTTTCGCACGATGCCGGTCGATGCCCCGAGCATTGTCGTACTGGCCCAAGATTACCTACACAGCGACTCGTGCTATGAGGTGCATTGCTATTGGGATCTTTGGAAATTGGATGCCGGTGGGCGATGGAAGATGGAACCTGAAAGGCTGGAGATCTTCTGTCACGGCACGGATTACGACGGCGGGCTCTGCCGGGAGTACGGCCATCTCGAAGTGAATTTCGGCTTCGAGCATCTCTTCACGGGCCACGCGGGCCTGCTCGGCATCCGCCAGAAGGAGCGGGCTGCCGCCGAAAGTCCCGAGGAAGCGAGATTCCTCGAAGCGATGGCCTGGCCCGAGAACCTGCAGAAGTATCATGAGAAAACGCGGGAGAATATCCGCAAGCTTCTGGATTGGGTGCGCCGCATAGAGAAAACGCTCCCGGTCGAGCGTGCCCGGTTATGGTCCGAGGGTGAGGAAAATTTCGAAGCGCGCCTTGAAGAAATCCTGGCCGCCCACTGACCTTCAGCCCGCGAGGATTGTGCCGAGCCTCGTTTAGCGGCTATGGAAAATCGATGAGTGAATTCTTTCGCGAGCATCGTTGAAGAGCTAAAATCGATTCCGTGGGGCCGGCTGGGCCGAGTCAAAGTGCCAAAAAACACATATTGTTTCCGCCAGAAGAACGCCGAGCGAATCGGCGCGATTATGATGGAAGCGCCGACCGCATGAGCGCTATTGCACAACCCGCCGTGGCCTCACGCAAACGGGAACGCCAACCCTCCGGCTGGTACCACCTGAAGCATCTCATTCCCTACGTCGCACATTACAAGGGAATGGTCTCGCTCGGGCTTCTGATGCTGACGCTGATGGGGCTGGTCGGTTCACTGCCGCAGCTAATCATCGGCGCGATCATGGACTGTCTGAAAGGCTCGCCCCAAGCCCTTTCAACGCTGTCGGGCACGTCGCGCGCTCTTTTGCAGCCCCTTTTCTCCTTTTACGCCCCGTTCAGCCGACATGCGCTGGGTCTTTATTGCCTGATTCTGGTGGGAGTCATGGTGGTGAAGGGCGTCTTGTCTTTTTGGACGCGATGGATCCTCATCGGCATTTCGCGCGAGATTGAATTCGATCTTCGGAACGATCTGATGGCGAAGCTGGTGAAGCTCGATCCTGAGTTCTATGTGCGCAATCGCACCGGCGATTTGATGTCCCGCACCACGAATGATTTGAACGCCGTACGCATGGTACTTGGGCCCGGCATCATGTACACGGCCACCACGATCGCCACCATGGTGCTGGCCATTTTCTTCATGTTCAAGCTTTCGCCCGCGCTTACGTTCTGGGTGCTGATTCCCGTGCCGTTTGTGGCCCTCGCCGTCCGCTATTTCGGACAGATTATTCATCGCCTTTCCGAGCGAATTCAGGCCGCGCTGGGCGTGCTTTCAACGCGCGCGCAGGAGAACCTGACGGGCGTCCGCGTGATTCGCGCCTACGTGCAGGAAAAGCCGGAGATTGCCGCGTTCGACGCCGCCAATCGGGAGTATGTGAACGAAAATATCAAGCTGATCGGCTCCTGGAGCCTGTTCTTCCCCGCCCTTTCGGCCCTGATAGGCCTGACCGTCGTGATCTTGCTGGGAGTGGGCGGCATTGAAGTGGTCGATCACCGCGTTTCCCTCGGCACTTTTTCGGCTTTTTACGCGTTCCTCATTCAGCTGATTTTTCCGATGATCGCGATCGGCTGGGTGACGAACATCTTTCAGCGAGGCGCGGCGTCCATGGGCCGCTTGCGGTATTTGCTGACCGCGCAGCCGAATATCCAAGACGTGGGAGCTACGCAAAAGCCAGTCCACACCAGGACCAACGGCGATGGGAAGACCGCTGCCCACGCCGAATCGGCCATTCGCGGAGAAATCGAATTTCGGCATACGACCTTTTCTTATCCGACGATGGGCAACGGGCCGAGCGGCGGGCCCGTGCTGAACGATGTGAACCTGCACATTCCAGCCGGCTCGACGCTTGCCATCATCGGCCCCACGGGAAGTGGAAAATCGACGCTTGCGGCCCTCATTGCAAGGCTCTGGGAAGCGCCGCCGGGCACATTATTGATCGACGGACGCTCCATTCGGGAATACCCGCTTGAAGAACTGCGGCGGTCGATCGGATATGTGCCCCAGGACACATTCCTATTTAGCGAGACGCTGCGGGAGAATATCGCGTTTGGAGTGAATGACGTCGACGAGGAACCGATTCTGGAAGCGGCCGAGATCGCAAGCATTTCGGGTGAAATTCAAGCTTTTCCCCACCGTTTTGAAACGATGGTCGGCGAGCGCGGCGTCACTCTTTCGGGGGGGCAGAAGCAGCGGACGTCCCTGGCGCGCGCGATTCTCCGCCAGCCAAGAATCCTGATTCTCGACGATGCCCTCTCGAGCGTGGACACGGACACCGAAGAACGAATTCTTCGCCGCTTGCGTGACGTGATGCGCCAGCGGACAACGATCCTTATTTCGCACCGCATTTCCACGGTCAAAGGCGCCGACCAGATTATCGTGATGCGCGAGGGCCGCGTGATCGAGTGCGGCAGCCACGAGGAATTGCTCGCCCAACGCGGCTATTACGCGGATTTGAATCAAAAGCAACTGCTGGAAGAAGAGCTGGCACGAGAATGAGCGATTTTCGCGAAGAGGAAAAACTCGGCAAGATCTACGATTCGCACCTCACGCGGCGGCTGCTGAAATATCTGCGGCCGTATCGCGGGTGGGTGTGGCTCGCCCTTTCGATGACCCTCGGAGTGGCGGCGATGGAGCTCGTCGGCCCATACCTCTTCGGCTTAGGCATCGATTGGTACATCGTTCCGGGCTTTGCGCATACGCTTGCAAGGCACAAAGCCGTCCTGGGCTTGCTCTGGGTCGTCGCGGTTTTTCTCGGATCGCTCCTGGCTAGTTTTGGCCTGCAATACGCGCAGGTGCGCATCATGCAGTGGGTAGGCCAGGAAACGATGTACGATTTGCGCAAAGAGATTTTCGAGCACTTGCAACGCGTGCCGATGAGCTTCTTCGACCGCAGCCCCGTGGGTCGGCTCGTGACGCGCGCCACCACCGACGTGGACGCCTTGAACGACCTCTTCGCCTCCGGCGTTGCGGCGATGCTCAACGATTTCGTACTGCTGATAGGGCTGGCGGGCTGGCTTTTTTATCTGAGCCCCCGGTTGGCGCTGGCGACGCTTTCGCCCCTGCCCTTCATGATTCTGGTGACATACTTCTTCCGCAATTACGTGCGCGACGCCAATCGCCGGATTCGCACCGCCATCGCGAGAATCAACGCGTTCCTGCAAGAAAGCATCAGCGGAATGGCAGTGGTGCAGCTCTTCAATCGCGAGCAAAAGTCGCTGAAGCAATTTTCCGAATTGAACCGCGTGCATATGGAGGCATATAAAGACGCGATCGATGCGTTCTCTTTCTTCTTCCCCGCCGTCGAGTTTCTAAGCATGGCCGGCATTGCACTGCTCTATTGGGTGGGCGGCCTGCAAGTGATCACCGGGACACTGGAAATCGGCCTTCTGTTCTCCTTCATGATGTACGCACAGCGATTCTTCCGGCCGATCCAGGACTTAAGCGAAAAGTTCAACATTTTGCAGACCGCCATGGCGGCCTCGGAGCGCATCTTCGGGCTGCTCGATGAGCCCGCGACGATTCTTTCGCCCGCGCACACGCACGCTCTTGACACAACGCGCGGTGAAATTGAATTTCGCGATGTGTGGTTCGCCTACAACAGAGGGGCGACACCTAAAGACGAAGACTGGGTTTTGCGGGACGTGTCCTTCCGGGTGGAACCGGGCCAAACACTGGCGATCGTCGGCCACACAGGCGCCGGCAAGACCACCATTATTCAGCTTTTGCTGCGCTTCTACGATATCCAGCGCGGGCAAATTTTGCTGGACGGGGTCGACATCCGCGAAATGGATTTGCAGGACCTGCGGCGGCTATTTGGAATCGTACTGCAGGATCCGTTCCTGTTCACCGGCACGATCGAATCCAATGTAAAGCTGGGCACCGAAACCATCGACCGCGCAACGACCGAACAGGCGCTCAAGGAGGTCGGACTCGGGTCATTCCTCACCTCCATGCCGCAGGGCGTGGAAACGCCCGTAACCGAGAGGGGTTCGACGCTTTCGGTCGGCCAGCGGCAACTTGTCAGTTTCGCTCGCGCGCTGGCACATAACCCCAAGTTCCTGATCCTCGACGAGGCGACTTCCAGCGTCGATACCAAGACGGAGTTGATGATCCGAGAAGCGCTGGACCG
>DATLST010000195.1:0-4618 GCA_035534055.1 Candidatus Acidiferrales bacterium
TGACGGAATCTGCGAAGTATCCCAACCGCCTCCCAAAGCTTCGATCAGCCGGACACTTGCCACCATCTGTTGCACGCGAAAAGTGACCGCCGCTTGCTGGGTGTTCAGCAACAAGGTCTGAGCATTAATGACGTTGAGATAAGGGTCGAGTCCCGCTTTGTAACGCGTCATGGCCGCTTCCAGATTTCTCTCCGCAGACTGAACCGCAGTGTCCTGTCGCTGAATGGCTAGAGAGAGAATTCTTAGAGACGCGAGATTGTCCTCAACTTGCTGGAACGCTGTAAGTACAGTCTGCCGGTAGTGCGCAACTGTCTGGTCATGGGAGGCACGAGCCTGCTCGACGATCGCCCGGCGCGATCCGGCGTCAAAGACTGTATGCGTCAACGCCGGGCCAACAGACCAGAAGCGGGCGGGCCACGTAAACCAGTCTGCAATCGACGGATTGCCGAATCCACCCGTAGCGCCCAGCAACAGGCGAGGGAAAAAGGCCGTCTTGGCGAGCCCGACCTGAGCATTGGACTGGGCCACAGCGCGTTCGGCTGCCGCCACATCGGGCCGGCGTTCCAGCAGATCCGAAGGAAGCCCCAATGGAGTCTGGGGCGGGCTTGCTTTTAGAGGTTGGGAGGCAAGCGAGAATTCCGAAGCGGGCTGACCGGTGAGCAGCGCAATGGCATGCTCGTATTGGGCGCGCAGGATGCCGATGTTCGTCTCTTGCGCTTCTGCGATCCTAAGTTGGGTTTCAGCCGAGGCTACGGCTTCATCATTTGAAATCCCCGCCTGGTATTGCGCCTGAACCAGGCCAAGAGCTTCGCGGTAATTGGTCACCGTGGAATCAAGCAACTTCTTGAGGGCATCCTGCCCGCGCAACTCGTAGTAGGTTGCCGCAAGTTCGGCGTGTGTGACAAGACGGACGTTCTCGAGATCAGAAGCACTTAGCTGGGCTGCAAGATAATTCGTCCGAACTGCCAGGCGCACACGGCTCCAAAGGTCCGGTTCCCAGGATGCCATTGCTGGAAGCGAATAGTTTGTGTAAGGTGCAACACTCAACGCGGTGTTGGATAAGCCTGTCGCTCGCAAACCTCCGAACTGGCCGGGCGATGGCCGCGAATTTGTGATTTCGGGGCTTCCAGCCACGGTCGGGTAATAATGCGCGCGGGCTTCGCGGCTTGCTGCTCGCGCAGCAAGATAGTTTGCCGCAGCTGCAGCGATGTTCTGGTTTAAGATATCAACCTTCTCTTCCAGTTCGTTGAGCTGTGCATCGTCGAATACCTCCCACCAACGTCCACGAATCGCTTCATCCTTTGGATCCGATTTCTTCCATGCGGCTGGACCCTGCGAGCCTGGAGACCGAAGTTCTTTGTAGGCAGCCGGGACATTTATCTGGGGCCTGACATACTTTGGAGTAGCATGACAAGCTGTCAGAAACATGGTAAAAGCTGCGAGAGCTCCTGCACCGAAATGCGCCAGAACCACTTTAACGGTTTCGCCAACTTCCGCTTTCTTAGAGGTCGGCTCCAAAATCATGTCGCGCTGAGAGACGGACGCTTGAGCAGGGATCCAATAAGGCTGGTTTTCTTTACTCACCAATATACACATCGACGAGCTCACCGGGATAGAGATTGATGTCCTTGGGCTTTTGAACCTTGAAAATGATCGGTAACACGCGCACGTCAACACGCTCCATCCTATGGTTGGAGAGTTCGATCTTCGGCGACACATAGGGTTGTGTTCTCACATAGTCGAGCTGAGCGCGGACATTCGAGCCACGGATTGACATCTGAGCTTTGATCTTTGAGGGGGGCGGAAGTCGCGGCACCAGAATTTCGTCAACAAAGCAACGAACATGGAAAGAAATCTGGGGAGTTCCCAGGACCAACACCGGAGCTGATCCTTGTGTATACGCGTCGTACGTCCCCTGAGGAGAGATATAACTGCCGATGGCCGTGTTGATCGAAAGAACAACACCGTCGCTGGGGGCACGCAGGGTGTACTTAGAAAGCAGTGCTTGTGACGAGAGATAGGAGTTGCGCAAAGCATTATACTGCCGCTCCTGGTTTCTGATGTCGTAAATCCACGCTCCAGCCTTCGCAAGGTCATATTGCCTTTGTGCCACTTGAAGGTTGGCTTCGGCTACGGCAACGGCGTTGATCGCGCTGTCGAAAGCGTCTTTGCTGACTGATTTCGGATTAATGTCATAGGACGCCTTCTGCTTCTCAAGTGCGTCCTGACAAGTCTTGAGGTTCGCCTGCCCCGCCTTCACTTGAGCTTCGGCAACATCAAGGTTTTCCTTTCGCGGTTCAGCTTTCAATTGTTCGAGAAGAGTCTGGGCGGCCTGGGCCTCTGAGAGCCGCTGACTGGCGATTGCACGTTGAACGGAGTCCTCGACAAGTAGAAGAGGTATTCCTTTCCGGATAGTCTGGCCTTCTTCAATAAAGATCCGCTTAACAGTTCCAGCGACTTCCGGGTAAATATTGATGTTCTTCCCACTAGCTTGTTCGCTTTCCACAATGCCGTCCGCGTAGATACCGTGCGTGAAGGGATTGGTAGAGGGACTGAACACAGGCGGCAGGGCCGGCCTTTGGAGGCTGAACATATAAGCTGCAATGCATCCAGCCAGGAGACCTAGAGCGGAGAGAGCAAAGAGAAGCTTATGTCGCATGGTCGTTTTGCTCCATGCCGATTATCCGGCCGTCCTCCATGTACAAAATCCGGTCAGCAAATTCATAAATTCGGCTGTCATGCGTAACAATGACGATGCAGCGCTTTTCGCTGAGGAGATTTGTGTGGACAAAATTCACAATCGTGCGCCCTGTTTCGCCATCCAGAGAAGCCGTAGGCTCGTCCATAATGAGGACGTCAGGTTGGCTAACCATGGCGCGTGCAATGGCCACACGTTGCTGCTCCCCTCCGCTGAGTCTTGTGGGGTGAAGTTCTGCCCGATCACCAAGGCCCACGAAATGCAGATACTTGACCGCTTCGCTCATGGCCTCATCCCAGGATTTCCTCTTCAAAATCATGGGAATCGCCACGTTCTCCGCACTGGTAAGCCGGGGAAACAAGTGAAAGTCCTGGAAGACAAAACCGATTTTGTTCAGCCGAAATTCAGCAAGATGATCGGCGTCAAAACTCCAGATTTCCGCTCCCTCAACGAGGACATTTCCTGAGTTCGGCCGAAGGATTCCAGAAAGCACGCTCAGCAACGTTGTTTTCCCACACCCGGACGGGCCTATTACATAAAGCATCTCGCCAAAATAGGCCTCAAGAACGACTCCATTAAGCGCAACCGTCTTCGCTTCCTCGCCGAACCATTTGACAACTCCCGTTGCTTTGATCGCTACGTCGGGCATCTTATCCCCGAAAAATTTCAAAAGGCTCGATCCGAAGTACCCTGCGGACTCCAAAGTAGCTGGATACCACTGTGATGATCAGGACCATCACGAAAGGAAGAATAAGATTTACGTACGTGATCATCCCGAAATACTCAGGTATCTTGAGCTTGGCGAATCCAATCAACGCTGTGCACAAACCGATACCCAGCCCGTAACCCGCCAACGACGTAAAGGCGGCCTGGAAGAGAATCATTGCGATCAGATCCCGTCCTTTGGTGCCGATGGCTTTCAGCGCTCCAAATCTTTCGAGGTTTTCCAAAATGAATGTGTAGAATGTTTGGCCGGAGATCGAGAGGCCGACGATGAAGCTAATCACCGTCATGATCAGCATGTTCATCCCAACGCCCGTGTGATAGACGTAATAACTTACAGTCCGCCTGATAAACTCGTTCTTCGTCAGTGCCACATAGCCCAGTGCGTGCACCTGTCGCTTGATTTCATCGATATCATGCGGACTTTTCGGCTGAACCAGAACATAGGAGATGGTGTAGCGCGGATTGGGAATGTACTGGATGGCCCTTTGATAGGTTGTGTACAAAGTTGGAAGTCCGAACAGCGTGGATGTTGAGACTTTTGCGATGCCAACAATTACGCAACGGTGGTCATTCAGCTCAAGTTCCGAGCCGATGTGAGGATTTCCGAGCTTAGGGAAGTCGACGTCATCGACCGCAATAAACCCGTTTTCAGCATAGATATTGTCTATGTTCCCTTCGATAAGCTCCGGCCTTCCAACCAGGCTCGAATCATCCAAGCCTATCACCATCGCAGATTGGTAAGTTCCATCCGGCAATTTAACCAGGGCGGCTCCCGAATAGAGCGGGACAGCATACTTCACCTCCGGCATGCTTCGAACGGCGTCGAGAACATGGTCCGGCATGCCGATGGTGTTCGCAGGAGTCTCGACGGACGGGTCCATCACCCAGACCGGAGCGCCGACGTTAATCACCGTGGCCGACGAGTGAGCCAGTACGCCATAAAACATCGACGTGATAAACATCATCAGAAAGACCGCGAATGCGATCCCGACAAGCAAAGCCAAAAACTTCGCTTTATCGTTCACCAGCAGCTTGTACGAGAGCTTGAGAATACCCTTCACCGCAAACATGCCTCCGTCGAGTCATGCTGAGACGTTTCAAGGCGAAACTTGCTGTGCCAATAAGAAAACGAGAGTCGCCGCACTTGCTCTTGCGTTTGAACCCGCCGGCAACCATGCATGCTTGCCCTTTCCG
>DATLST010000196.1:0-10040 GCA_035534055.1 Candidatus Acidiferrales bacterium
CACCGACGATTCGCATCCGCTGCACCTGCACCGGCACCAATTCGAGTTGGCCGAGATTGGCGGCAAACCGACGGGGGGGATTATCAAAGATACGGTAGTAGTGCCGCTCTACGGGCGCGCGGCCGTGGATTTAGTCGCGGATCAGCCCGGACTGACTTTCTTTCACTGCCACATCCAACAACACATGGATTACGGCTTCAAGGCGCTGTTCCGCTACGCCTGAGCGAACCTCTTAGAACCCACTGAAGCACGACAGGTTAGCGCAGGTCGAGAAGGTGTTGAAGTTTGCATGGCAACCCGCCGGCATTATTTCAATTTTCGATGACACTGAATCCGAATTTTAATTTACATGTGCGCGGGGGAGCCTCCTACATTGAAACATGGACGCATATACCGAACACAGCGAACATCAAGACATCGAGTTTTTATACGAGATTGGCGAGCGCATAGCCGCCGCCGATCCGCTCCACAAGGTTCTCTCGAGGGTAGTTGAGTTCGTTTCGGCCATCGTACTGTGCGATTCCTGCTTCCTATACGTCCTCGACGGAGACAACCTGGTGCTGCGGGCCTCGAAGAATCCACACGCGGAAGCGGTAGGCCGGCTGAAGCTGCGCATGGGGCAAGGAGTCACGGGTTGGGTGGCTGAGCACAAAAAGCCGGTGGCGATTGCGAGCAATGCGTTCCAGGATGCGCGCTTTCAATCGTTCACCGAGTTGCCGGAGGACCGTTATGAGGCGCTTTTGTCCGTCCCGGTGTGTGCCGCGACAAGCTGGTTGGGGCGATCAATGTGCAACACCGGCAGTCCCACGAGCATAGCCAGCGGGAAGTTCACTTGATCTCAACGATTGGATTTCTGGTGGGCCCGAGATCGGATGGCGTGGCTGGAGGCGGAGTCTTCCAAGCTTTCGGAACTCTCGGAGGCCCGCAAACTGGTGGCGGCTGCCATGGAAATATTGCAGCGCGATTTGCAAATGAGCGAGGAAGAGGCGTCTCTCACGCTGCAGGCGCACAGCCGGAAAAGCCACAAGTCGATGAAGCAAGTCGCGGAGGCGATTCTCGTGCGCGAGGAAATCGAAAGGACGCATACGGACAGCAAGCGTCCCAGTTAGCCACCTTCCCCAGGAATGGACACGGGAAAACTCCAGGGGGTAATCGCGGCCACCACGCGGGTTTCAGTGAATTCCTTTGTCGTCCGTATGGCCCGTGGACGCCCCTAAGGGTTATCATCTGCCCGTATGCACGTTTTCTTTATCGACGAGTCAGGCACACCTCCAGGTCCCGGAAAAGGAAAAGACAAATATTTTGTAATTGGCGGGGTGGTTATTCCCGAGCAAGTATGGCATCGCGTGCGTGATGCCATGATGGGAATGAAGCTGAGACGAAAACTGAGAGGTGAACTCAAGTGGCGGTACTTCGCGCCAAACAACGACGATAAAGATAATCCCATGCTAAAAATGTCTCAGGAAGAGAAGAATGAGATTCGAACAGAGATGTACGACATTATTTGCTCCGTAAAATCAATTAAGAGTATGGCCTGTGTTGCATGCATTGAGGCGGCATATGAGATGCCTTCGATAGCGGATAGGCACGATCTTTATCACTTCACCTATAAGCCGCTGTCAGAGCGGTTTCAATACTACTTGCAAGATCTTTCCCGAACTGTTGGAAGAACGGAAACTGGTATCGTGGTGGCCGATCACAGGGGTGCTAAAGACGACAAGCGGTTTCGTGGTGCGCATGAAAGACTGTTGTACTCGGGCGGAGAGTTCACTTCCAAGTACCCGAATCTAGTTGAGAGCCTGTTCTTCCAACCGTCCAATCTCAGCGTGGGTGTGCAACTGGCAGACATGGTAGCAGGGGCTGTATGGAGGAAATACGAAAAAGGCGATGGGCGATGGTACGCAGCACTGGAGCCTTCCTTGCGGAAGGCTCCTAAAACTGATCAAGTTGAAGGCTTCGGGATTGTCTTATTCCCAAAGAAGACTTTTAAATAATTGCAGACGCCGGGTGAGACCGTAGTCTCAACGTGCAGGGAATCGGGACGCACTCCCGGCAGTTGCGACCGTACCATTATACCCAAAGAATTTCAACTTAGTTCTCGGCTTGATTTTCACAGACACAAAATATGATCCGCATCGCACTTCCAGCGCGCAGGGTATCGAAGGTCTGATGCAACCGGCAGAAGTTATGGCCCCTGTAGTGAAGTGCGAAAGATCAAGAGGAAGCGAATCGCGGACGACACGTGCGACTCGCGTGCGATTTCGGTTCCTATGCGTGAGGCGGCTGAATCTGCTCGGCGTGGTAGCGAACCAGAGCGAGAGACCGGTACAAAAAGTGCACGAACTTGCCGTACGGCGCGGTGATGAAGAGGGCCGCGATCGACGCCAGGTGCAGAACAAGCAAGGCGCCGAGCGCGGGCGTGGCGCGGAAGAGAAGTGTGAGCATGCCGGTGAGGGCGGTGAGGCCGAGGACGACCAGGAAAGTGTAGTCCATGCTGTACGCACTCGCGGTGGCGGGAGCGCGGTCGCTTCTCCATTTGCACCAGATCAATCCGGCCGTTCCGACGATGAGCGCCACGCCACCCACGCTGCCAAAAATTACGGGAGCGCTCGTTGGCGGATAAGGCGGCAGGAGATGCCGGACATCCTGATCGATGAAAGCCAGAGTGGTGGACACGAAATCGGCGAGAAAACCCCAGAACACAAAGGAATGATAGATGCGGCGCACCGAAGAAGGACGCTCTTCGGGATACGCACAGCCGGGGCCACCGCCTCGCAGATAACGCAATCCCAGCGCAGAACCGATGGCCTGCGCGAGAACCCGGAGAGAAACCGGTCGATGAGACGCGCCGCCGGTTTCGACCCAGGAGCGCGCGCTGCCGCGCAACCAGACAGCGAGGCCATAGAAAAACAGGGCCAGCGCCGGAAGCACCATGGCGAGGTAAGGAACAATTTCATAGAACGCGCCGGGCCCGGCGTGGCGGGCGAACAGACGCCCTGGGGCGATCAGCAGGAACGACACGAGCACCACGAGCGCGGCCACAAAGCCTCCCAAGAAAAAACCAGCGAGGCGATTCGTGAAGGAATGGGCGAGGAAGCGGGGCCAGCTCCAGTGCCGGTAGCTTTCGACCCGCGCCTCCGACAGGATTTGCGGAATATTCACGGCGAACTCGTGCGGCGGGGTGAACATGCAGGCGTAATAGCAGGAGCGGCAATCGTGGCACAAATTCGCGAGATAAAAGACGTCGCCCTTGTCGAAATCGCGCCGCGTCTCGATGGCGCGGAAAACCGGACAGAAGCCCTCGCAATAACGGCAGGCGTTACAGATGACAAGCTGCCGGTTGGCTTCCGCGAATAGATCAAGCTCGGGCATGCGTGGCTGCCATCCTTCCGGCGAGTTCGCCGAATACGGAACCGATCGTCATGCCGAAACCCGCGAGGTAGCCTTTCGTCAAAATGTTACCGGACATAATTTCTCCCGCCGCGTAGACATTGGGAAAAGGCCGGCCGTTGCGAGCGAGGACGCGGCTCGCCTCATCCACCGCGACGCCCATGTAAGTGAATGTAATGCCAGGCCGCAACGGAAGGCCGTAAAAAGGAGGCCGGTCGATGGGAATGGCCCAGTTACTTTTCGGCGGGGCGAGCCCGCGAGCGGCGTTGCCATCCTTGCCATCCATGCGCAGCTCGGTGTTTCCGGCGGCGGCGCGATTATATTGTTCGAGGGTGTCTTGAAAAAACCTGGGATCGAGACTCATGGCGGCGGCCAACCCCGCGAATGAATCCGCCTGATATGGCTTGAACACGGGCGGCAGGAAGCGATCGATCGTCTTGGCATCGACAATACAGTAGGCGAGCTGGTCCGGCTGCGCGGCGATCAATCCTCCCCAGATGGCATAGCGCTTGGGCCAGATTTCTTCTCCTTCATCGTAAAAGCGCCGGCCGAGCTTGTTGACGACGATTCCGAAGGGAATGGCATCCAGCCGGGTGACGATGCCGCCATCGAACTTGGGAGCGCGAGCGTCGACGGCGATGGCATGGAATCCGCGGGGATCGCCGATGGGCTGGGCCGATTGTGCCAGCAACGCGGCGAGCAGCAGGCCATCATTGTAAGGCGTGCCGCGCACGATGAAATTATCGGCGGCGTCTCCCCAGTGCCGCTTGAGCCAGGCAAGGTTGGCTTCATATCCGCCGGTGGCGACCACCACGGCGCGAGCACGGATCAGTTCCTGGGACTTCTCCTGGGACTTTTCCTGAGACTTCTCCTGAGACTCCCCCTTTTTCACGGCGACCGCTTCAAAACGGTCGTTCTCGATGAGGAGGTCTTCGACCAGGGCGTCGTAGCGGAAGAGGACGCCCATCCGAGAGGCCGTTCGATAGTATGAATTCAGGAGCGCCTTGCCGCCGCCGAGGAACCAGCGATTGGTGCGTCCCAGGCTGAGCGTGCCTGCCAGCGGCTGCTGCCAGTTGGCTCCGTGTTCACTCATCCATTGCGGAAGCTTGCTCGATTGGCGAATCACAAATTTTGCCAAGTCGAGATTGGCGGGGCCGCCGGTGACGCCAATGAGATCGTCAAGAAGCTCTTCCTCAGGATACGGGCCGGAGAAATATTGATCGGCGGCCGCATGGGCGCAGCGGAGATTCCGTGTGTGACGGGTATTGCCGCCGCGCATGTGCTCCGGGGCACGCTCGAGCACCAGCACGCGCGGCACGAGATGGCGAGCGGCAATGGCGGCGCATAAAGCGGCATTCCCGCCGCCGACCACGATCACGTCATATTCGTTCACGCGCGCTCCGTTTGAGGCATGACACAGCACAAGCTAAGCAAGTGCTCTCCCTTTCGTCGACGGGCCGAAGGCCGCGACGATGACGGCCACCAGCAGCCACATGGCAGCCACATAAACGAACACACTTTTATAGCCATCCCGATCAAACAAGAAAGCGACAATAAGCGGCCCGAAAACATTCGAGAGGCGTCCGATGCCGTATCCCAGGCCGGAACCCGAGCTGCGAATCCGCGTGGGATAACACTCCGGCGTATAGGCATAGAGCAGCGGCGCGAACGTTTGCAAAAACATGGCCACGAGAAAGCCAAAGATCACGATGGCCGCGATGCGGAAGGTGAGCCCATACATCAGGCCGCAGAAAGCAATCAGGAGAGAAACGATGGCGATCCACCACTTGCGCTCCCAACGATCGGAGATGAGCGCGGCGATGAGAGCGCCGGGGACCGCGCCAATCGTCATGGCCGACGACCACGCCAGCGAATGCACGAGCGAAAAACCGTGGGCGACGAGCAGCGTGGGAACCCAGGCCGTAAAGCCGTAGAAGCCGAGCGTCTGGCAGACCCACACGGCCACGAGCATGACCGTGCGAGGCAGATAAGACGGTGCGAAGAGGTCGCGGTAGCCGCCGCGACGCAGAGGCTCCAGGCTCACGTGCGGCATGGGCAGCACGGGCGGCAGATCGCCGAATTCCGCTTGCGCGTCGGCTTCGATTCGCGCAAGGGCAGCGTCCGCCTCGGCCAGCAGCCCGCGATTTTCGTACCAGCGCGGCGATTCCTCCAGACGGTTCGCGAGCAATAAGACGAGAAGGCCGAGCGCTCCCCACACGAATACGAGCCGCCAGCCCCAGGGTGCAAGGGGGATCGTGAAACGCGCGACATAGGCGGTCATGGGAATGCCAAAAAGCCCAATGGTCATAATCCAGCCTTGATAAGCGCCACGCAGCGCGGCCGGGAAAATCTCGCTGACGTAGGTGATGCCGACCACGGTCATGGCGGAAAGTCCCACGCCGGTGAGAAGCCGGGTGGTGAAAAGGCCCGCGGGCCCGCCGACAAACGCATTGAGGAGCGAGAACCCGGAGTACCAAAGCGTGGTGAGGATGAGCGCGCGCTTTCGGCCCACGCGGTCGGCAAACCAGCCGCCCGTGGTGGCCCCCAGAAACATGCCGATGAACGTGGCGGAGACGATGTGGCTGATCGTCGAAATGGAAAGATGCCAGGACAACATGACGGCGGGAGCGGCAAAGGCGAAAGTGTTGATGTCTCCCAGCTCAAAAAAGAAAACGATGCCCAAAATCCACATGATTCGGCGGTGAAAGGCGGTGATGGGCAGGCGATCGAGGCGCGCCGCGGCCGTGATCCGTGTGGATTGCGCCGACAAATTCATATTGCTCCAGACGATGAATCTCGAAAGGCGTAGCCTAGCAAGCCGCACGATATTACCGTTAGTCGGTTTAATCTCCGCGCAAAAAGTGCCCGGCAGCGCCGAGGCGGTTGAAATTTTTCAGGGTCGGTTCGAGCGAAGCCCGAGCGAAGAACGACAGAAGCCGGCGGAATCAAACGCGAATTCCGGATGTATAATGCCGGAGTGAGGTGGCCATGAGCCAAGCAACGTTGAAAGTAAACGGGCAGATGCATATGGTCGATGTGGATCCGGACTGCCCTCTCCTCTACGTTCTTCGCGATAATCTCGCTCTCAATAATCCCCGATTCGGCTGCGGACTGAGCCAGTGCGGCGCCTGCACGGTGCTGCTGGACGGGCGCGCGATCAAGTCGTGCCGGATGCCGGTTTCGAGCGCCACGGGCAAAGAGGTGGTCACTCTCGAGGGACTGGGAACTCCCGAAAATCCGCATCCGGTGCAAAAGGCGTTCATCGAAGAGCAAACCTTCCAGTGCGGATATTGCCTGAACGGCTGGGTGCTGAATGCGAAAGCGCTGCTGGACAAGAATCCCAACCCGAGCGACGAGGAGATGAGGAGCGCGTTCGAGAGCCTGATCTGCCGGTGCGGCAGCCATGTGCGCATCTTTGCCGCGGTGCGGCGCGCGGCGGAAGCGATGAAGGGGGTTGCATAAGCCATGGCGAAGAAAACCCTGACGAGAAGAGAATTTGTGAAAGAGAGCGGAGGCCTGCTGATCGGGTTCAGCCTGGTGAACTCCGCGGTGGCTCCGCAGATTCTGGGCGCGATCGCGCCGACCACCGTGACGACCCCTTCTCCCAACCGGCTGGATGCGTGGCTGAAAATCGAAAAAGACGGAGCGGTTCGGGTGTTCACCGGAATGCCGGAGATTGGAATGGGCGTGGAGACGGCCTTCAGCCAGATTGTGGCGGAGGAACTGGACATTTCACCGGCGCAGGTGGAAATCGTGATGGGCGACACGGCGACGACGGCCGATCAGGGCGGAGTGGGAGGAAGCACGTCGATCATGCTGGGGTCGAAGCCGCTGCGGAACGCCGCGGCGAATGCGCGGTATCTGCTGGTGCAGCTTGCGTCGCGGCGGCTCGGCGCGCCCGCCGAGCAGTTGCAAGTGAAGGACGGAATCGTCAGCGTGAAGGGCGACGATTCGAAGAAAGTCTCGTACGGAGAACTGGCGGGCGGAACGGACCTGAACGATGCGTTGAACGTGACCGGCGAAGGTTTTTCTCTCAACGTGGCAGGAGCGGGCAAGCCGAAAGATCCATCGACCTATACGATTGTCGGAAAATCCTTTCCGCGCGTGGACATGGCGCCCAAGATTTTCGGGCAGTGGCAGTACATTACCGACGTGCGCGTTCCGGGAATGCTGCACGGGAGAGTCGTGCGGCCGTCGGGCGTGGGCGCGAAATTCGTGAGCGTGAATGAGGATTCCGCGAAACAAGTGCCCGGTTACGTGAAGACGGTAGTGAAGGGCAATTTTGTGGGAGTAGTGGCGGACAATGAGTGGGCCGCCATTCGCGCGGCGAAGGCGGTGAAGGTAACGTGGTCGGCTCCGAAGCAGGCATTTCCGGAGCAGAAGGACCTGTACCGGCACATGCGGTCAGTCGCGCCGAAAGCCAGCAAAGAGACGCTGAAGCGGGGAGACACCGAAGCGGCGCTCGCGAGCGCGGCGAAGCGGGTGCAGGCGAGCTATGAATTTCCATTTCAGTCGCATGCCACGATGGGGCCGGGATGCGCCGTGGCGGATGTGCATGTAGACGGCGTAACCACGGTATGGTGCGGCTCGCAAAAGCCGCACGCTTTGCAAAAAGGCTTTGCCGAACTGCTGCACGTGGATCGGGATCAGGTGCGCGTGATCTGGGTGGAAGACGCGGGTTCCTACGGGCGGCCGGGATTCGAGGATGCGGCCGCGGATGCCGTGCTGCTGTCGCAGGCCGTGGGCAAGCCGGTCCGCGTGCAGTGGATGCGCGAGGACATGACTTCGTGGGGACCCAAGGGCCCGGCCGTGGTGTACGACTTGGCTGCCGGACTGGATGGGCACGGCGACGCGGTGGCCATGCAGTTCACCTCGCGCGCGTTTTCAGGCGGCGACGTGATGTACCGCCCGGACAGCGCGGGAAATTACCTGGGCGCCCAGCTGGCCGGGATTCCCAACACCACCGGCGTGGACGAATTCGCGCAATGGGGAGCGGAATCCGCGCCCTACGTGTTTGCGAACCTGCATGCGATGGCTCACGTGGTGCCGGCATTTTACGACAGCGCCTCGCCGCTGCGCACGACTCATTTGCGCGACCCGGAAGGTCCGGCGACGGCGTTTGCGACCGAGTCATTCATGGACGAAGTGGCCGCGACAGCCGGCATGGATCCCATCGAGTTCCGGATCAAGCATCTCGAAAACCCGAGGCCGATCGCCGCACTGAAGGCGGCCGCGGAGAAAGCGGGCTGGGACGCGCGACCGTCTCCGAATAAAGCAGCGGGCTCGGGAGATGTGGCCACCGGGCGCGGGATCGCGCTCGGCACGCGCAATGGAACTTACGTGGCTACGGTGGCGGAAGTGGAAGTGAATCGGCAAACGGGAGCGGTGCGCGTGAAGCGCTTCGTGTGCGTACACGATTGCGGGCTGATCGTGAACCCGGAGGCGGTGCGGGCCACGATCATGGCGAACCTGGTGCAATCGCTGAGCCGCACCGTGAAGGAAGAAGTGAAGTTCGACCGCAACAACGTCACCAGCGTGGATTGGCTCACGTATCCCATCGTGCGGGCTTCGGACGTTCCGGAACAGGTGGACATCGTGCTGCTGAACCATCCGGAATTGCCGTCGAGCGGAGTGGGGGAACCATCCAGCCGACCCACGGCGGCGGCCATTGCCAACGCGATTTTCGACGCCACTGGCGCGCGCGTGCGGCAGGCACCTCTCACGCCCCAGCGGGTGAAAGCTGCGCTCGCGTTAAGCTAGAAGATGTCGCGGAAGGAGAGCGCACGAAACTGCGCTTCCTGGCAAGGAAATTCTTCTATTGACCGTTACCGACGAGGTTGACGAACTCGTCGTTTGACCCGACCCGCCGCCCCACGATCGAGACATGCCATGCAACATCGAGCTTCAGCTTCTTCATATTTAGATACAACGTTCGCATGCCAGCAGTTGGAGGAGTTGGTTTTACACCCGGTTCTGGTGGTACATAGAGATCCGCGTTTATCAGGATCTTCTCTTTCGGGAGATAGACCATCAACATGTCGGCAGAGTGATTACCTTTGGCCAACGATGGACCGGGGATATTGAGGTAGGTCTCTCCCACTTCGTACGCCATGTCCTGCACATGCCAGATCTGCATCTGCCGCTCGCCATCGCTGATGACCGTCCCCCCCATCATGGTCGTGCCGCCCACCGTCTGAATCGGAGGAGGCCGGCGGCTGATCATGTACATCGGGTTATAAATGGACATCCGATCCGGGGCCAACGTTCTCGGAAACGGGCTGAACAGGATTCCGACATAATAGTCTTTGTTCGACTCGTGGGTCACGACCGTGGTGCCCTGCGAGAAATACGTGCGGAGACCACCGGCATAAGCCATGTGGTGATTTGTATTGACCACGTACCGAATCATTTTACCCGGAACGAGTTTATGAACTTCTCCGATGACCGCCAGTGACCGCGCTTCGTTCTGCGGCGCTTCGACGACCGCAACGAAGTCCTTGAACTCGACGAGCACGCTGTTCATGGGCCCTCCACCCAGCAGCCAGACATGGTCCGCTAGCTTCTGCGTTTCCACCTTGACCGGGTCGAGTTTTGCCGTCCGCACCACATCAGGAACCGGAATCTTGTTCACAACTACATTGGGACGAACG
>DATLST010000197.1:0-4560 GCA_035534055.1 Candidatus Acidiferrales bacterium
GACGACGCATCGCGATGGAGTTGAGCCACAGAACCTTGTTTTCTTGCGCCAGTACCAGCATGACTTGGTTGTTGCTAGTTGGATCCTCGCTCCAGTCCTTGGCGAAGCAGATTATGTTCTGGCCCTTCATGCGGTCATGCGTTCTTCAATCACCCTGACTCGCTCGGACGGGCTCCGATCCCGGTCGGAACGCTCAGTCGCGACTAGCCAATGCGATAACGTTGTCGGGTTTCCTGCCTCAGTGTAACAAACTCCGCGGGGCCAAACTTCTCAAAACCCACTTTCTAGCCGGATACCCAGTAACATGACTCCACCCCGCCCAAACGACCGTTGACTCAACAGGTCCGCGTTGCGTAACGTGCCCTATGCTTAAGATCGGCGGCTTTCAAGCAAGTCTGGGACAATTTCCACTACGCGACTGCGTAGCGGGTGACGGCCGTTAAGTTTGCAGTCGAGTTGTCGTGGAGGAACCTCTGAGGAACAGAGTCGCAGGATGAAGCGTTGATGGCAATGGGGAGTGGCAATTCATGGGTATCGCGCTAAAGATTAAACGTGCCGAGACTCCGTTCTACGCCGGCCTGAAACGGCTCGCGCGGTCCCTCATTCATTTCGATCTGCCGTTTTGGCGCCCTTGGGGCATGTTTCTGCGTGGAATTTACGTCTCCACGAAATTCATCATTGGTGGTTTCCGCAGGCTGATAGCCATCGCGTACTATGGCCCAATTTTCAAAAGCTACTGCGCTTCCTGCGGCAGGAATCTCTATCTTGAGTTGGTGCCATCTATCAGCGGTCCCGTTCAGATCTTCGTGGGCGACCACGTGTATATTTCGGGAGCGCTGGGGATCGCAAGCGGGCATGTATTCGATAAACCTGAGCTCCGGATCGGGGACCAAGTTTTCCTGGGTCACCGGGTGTCGTTGGTTGTCAGTCGGCAGATTATCGTGGAAGACGGCGCCATGCTCGCTCAAGGGTGCTACATCACCGACAGCGATATGCACCCGCTCGATCCGAATCTTCGCGCTCGAGGCTTGCCTCCCTCTGCTCAAGACATCAAGAGCGTTCGAATCTGCCGAAATGCCTGGATCGGACGAGACGCCTACATCCTCAAGGGGGTCACGATTGGCGAAGGAGCTATCGTCGGCGCGGGCGCGGTGGTGACAAAAGACGTTCCGCCGCTGTCGATAGCAGTGGGCAATCCAGCGCGTATCCTCGAGCGAGACGCGAACTGATGGATAGCGCCCTATTGGGTCGTTTGTGTTGCCCTAACGACCATGGCCAGCTCGCTTTGCAGGCTGCGCCTGCGGAACGCGATGGGATCGAAGGACAATTGCATTGCCGCGTCTGCGGTGGCTCATATCCGATCGAGGCGGGGATTCCGCGCTTTCTGAGCGCGAAGCAAAATGAGCTCTGTGCGCTGCAAGAATCTGAGATGAATGTCCGCGACAACGGGTACCGCGCGGGATCCGGCTGCATGGATGCCTGGCATGCTCCAGAATTCGACGCGGTGAGAGCTGCGCTCGGCAATTGTCGCGGCCTCTCCGTATTGGACGCCGGCTGCGGTGTCGGCAAGTTCAGCCCTATTGTCAAGAACGCAGATTGCTTCCTGGGCGTCGATTTCTCGTGGGAGGGGCTCGTTCGTTTCCAAAAGCCCGCTTGCGTAACGGGACTTGTCAAGGGCGACGTCACTCGAATGCCGGTCCAGGATCACGTTTTCGATATTGCTCTGTGCTGTCAAGTGCTGTCACACCTGCCGGCTCCGCCTCTTCGC
Organism: Candidatus Acidiferrales bacterium; assembly: GCA_035534055.1. Classification (GTDB taxonomy): domain Bacteria; phylum Acidobacteriota; class Terriglobia; order Acidiferrales; family UBA7541; genus Palsa-295. The sequence goes on from DATLST010000197.1 coordinate 1,769, forward strand.
TCCGATCTTCCGAACGAGTTGGCCAGGGTTCTGAGACCGAACGGACGATTGATCCTGACCGCATTGTATTACAGCTTTCGGTATCGGCGCAGACAGATTCCGCAAGAAGCGGAGGAGGCCGGCTCTTACTACCATCGCTTTGTAGTTTCGGAATTACGCGATCTCCATTCAGAGCGATTCACGATTCGTTCATTGCATGGCTATTGGATCTATCTGCCTAAAACCTATTGGCTATTCATTCGGCTAGGACCCTGGAGAGCCTATTGGGATCGGATTTGGCGCAATCTTCCCCTCTCTCTAAAGTATGGAAAGTACCTTTGGCGGTATGCTCGCCAAAATCCCGATTGTGGAATCGTGTGACGCGCGATTAGTCTCTTTGCCAACCATTCGATGAACAGCAAAACCATCACCAGGAACTCCTTTTGGTACGGGGTTGAAACCTTTGTCAATCTGTTTCTGACGGTCTTTACTTCGATCGCTATTGCGCGCGCGATTGGTCCGGAAAAACTAGGGTACTTTCTTTACCTTGTGTGGATTGCTGGAGTGGCGCAGACATTGGGTAGTCTTGGAATTCCAGCCGCCACTCGGAAGTACATGAGTGAGTATTTTGGACGGGGTCAAATCGGGGTCGCGAAAACGGTCTTTTACCGGACGCTGCGGCTGCAGACTCTCATCGCGGCGGTGATCTCCGTCGCCGGCCTGGTCGCAGTTTGGTACTTTGCGGAACGGCAGTATCGCGTGATGGGGCTCTTCATGATCGCAAGTATTTTCCCCTCGATGGTGAACTCAATTGCCGCGGGTGCGAATACTGCGCTTGAGGATCTCAGGGCTAACGTTCCCGCCTCCTTAGTCTCAACCGGCATTTTCGTCACAGCAGTATTTTCGAGCCTCTACTTCGGATGGGGCCTGCTCGGCATATCCATCGGCCTTTTCACGATGAGGGCTGCCGAGCTTGTGGTCCGCTTCCTACCGCTGATTAAACGCTTCAGGCAGCATTCCGCCGAACCGCTCGATCGGACGCTCAGCAAGCGAATGTTTCTATTCTCCGGGCAGAGCTTGATCCTGCTGCTGCTTGGATTGATCGTATGGGATCGTTCGGAAATGGTTTTTCTAAAACACTTCTGCGCCGATATCCGGCAGGTTGCCTTCTACTCGGTGGCCTTCAACATGACTGAGAGACTCCTCGTTTTCTCGCAGGTGTTTGGGACAGCCACCAGGGCTACGATGATGGTGCAATACGGACGCGATTCCAGTCGCGTCCGGGGGTTGGCCGAGACGTCGTCGCGTTACTTGGCGTTGATTGCTTTTCCGGTGCATTTGGGGCTCGCCGCAATTGCCGTTCCCCTCGTGTGGCTCACGTACGGCAGCAAATATTCGGGGGCTGTTCCGGCGCTTGTAGTGGCGGCATGCCTCGGCATTCCAAAGGCCTTCTTCATTCCCGTCCAAGCGGTCCTGTCGAGTTGGGAACGCCAGGATCTGATCATCCGCTGGGGATTGGTTTCGGCAGCCCTTAATCTGACGCTTGATTTCGCGCTCATTCCAAAATATGGCGCCGTTGGGGCAGCCTTGGCTAATGGAGCGACGCAAACGTTTTTCTCCTTCGCTCTCTGGGTAGCCGCTGCCCGTCTGCTCGAGATTCGATTCCCAATATTACCCGTTGCAAAAACCGCCATTGTCGCCACTGTCATGGCAGTCGCAGTCCACTTCACGATCTCGCGGCTCCCCGCGTTCCTGGGAGTGCCATTGGCGATCGTCTTGGGCGTCGCCGTGTACCTGGCTCTGATTCGCATCGCGCGAGTTCTCAATCCAGCCGATCGGGAACGGATGCTCAATATCAAGAATCATCTGCCGTCAGGCGCTCGTTCGCTCTTTGAAGCCGGCGTGAATTGGCTGATCGCATTTCCCGCTTCGGGCAGCTACGTGCCATAAGAGTGTCATGTCGGGCTTATCGAAGGGTGATGCGCAGCGATGAATATCGTCCAAGTGGTCCGCTCTCTCGAGCTGGGTGGGTTGGAGCGGGTCGCTCTGGATTTGGCGATCGCCCAAAAAGGGGCCGGGCATCGCGTGACCATTTATTCCGTCTATAAGCATGAACCGGCTCTCCTTGACGAGGCTGAGCGAGCTGGGCTGCGTGTCGTTCAGTTCAATAAACAGACCGGCTTCTCGAGCCGGACGCTCTGGAGCATGGCCCGGCAGCTTCGGCGTGACCAAGTGTCTATTCTGCACACGCACAACGAGCTGGTTCACACTTATGGCGTTATCGCGGGCCGGCTCGCAGGCGTTCCGTGCATTGTCAACACGATCCACGGGACGAAGGCCGGTAAGGATTCGCGTCTCGATCGAAACTACCGGGCTTTGTTGCCGTGGACCGACGCGGTTGTAACAGTATCGGACGAGACCGCAGCCCAATTTGCGGCCGAACGAATCCGCTACCGTGACCGGTTTCATGTCATCCGCAATGGGATCCCGGTGAACAGGTATGCGGCGCATTCGGCGCAACCCGGATCCCAATGGCCGCGAGTCCGCTTCGGAACCGTAGGACGCTTGGCGGATGTGAAGGATCAGGCGACCCTCATTCGCGCGTTCCGCATACTTCATCAGTCGAATACGCACGCGGAACTGCACATTCTGGGCGACGGGCCGCTCAGGAGAAATCTAGAATTATTGTCGAAACAGTTAGAGCTGGATTGCAGCATTACCTTTCACGGCGCGAGCTCGAACGTCGCCGAGTTTTTGAGTGGCTTGGACGTGTTTGTATTGTCGTCCATAAGCGAGGGGCTGCCGATTGCGGT
>DATLST010000198.1:0-11130 GCA_035534055.1 Candidatus Acidiferrales bacterium
CGCGAGACTGGATTCCTGGATTTTCAAAAACGTCTCGTATCGCCAATAAATCTCCTCTTGGGATCCCAAACGAGCCTCAGACGCATGTCGAATGCGATAAATCCCGCTTACGGCGCCGACTTTCGGATCGGCGAAATTGGCTACGAGTTGGCGAATCGAATCTGACTTTAGTATTGCTGAGGCGTCGGAGAAGACGATGATCTCTCCTCTTGCCTCCCGGACAGCGTCGTTCAGCACCGAAATCTTGCCGCGGTTTTGCGGGAACGCCAGCACGCGGATTCGCCTTCCATCAGATAAGCGTCGTGCGACTTCGACCGTGTCGTCCGACGAGCCATCGGAGGCAATCAGCACTTCGAGCTTATTCACCGGATAATCTAGAGATGCAGCGTTGCGAATCTTCGCCTCAATCACTCTGCTTTCGTTGTAGGCGGGAACCACCAGGGTAACGTAGGGCTCGATGGGGCTTTTGCGGACGCTTCGATGGATGAAGATACGGAGGAAAAGCAATGCGATCGGGTAACCCACGTAGGCATACACAACCACGGAAACGGATAGCCAGAATGCGATCCTCATGGACTCAGCCACTGATTAAAACCAGTTCGTTCAGGAGCAAAGGGGAAACACCACATTGCGTCAGGCTCGGACGAAATGCCGAGGGCAAATTCCAGACTCAAACAATTCCGAGAGAACATCGATGGCGCGAGAATGACCACCCAGCCGCTATATGATATCGTCAAGTGGATGAGTTGTGGCCCTGAAAATTATTGAAATGTGGGACAAATGCTCCTTTGGAGGTTATAACGAGACTTGTTGCACCGTTACGACGCGGCGTTGCACAAGGCGAGATTTTCTGGCTGTTCCTTGGCGGGAAGACAGTTCAGCTTTCAAAAGGCGACGAACACGCTCGCCATGATCTGGTTCAGAATTGAATAAACTAATTGGTTCGACAACCAGGCTCCATTTCAATCCGTTCGGATATCGACGAATTGAATTCGTTGTTGGTGTTGCTCGGTCATATCCCTTCACAAACCGGAAATCAATGGGAGGAATGATTTGGAGACGTTGAAAAGCGAGCTCCGCCAACTGCTGATCGAGCTGGCTTCGCTGCCGGAGGACTTCGACGAGAAGGCAGACTTTTATAGAGACCTCGGCATGTCGTCGATGAAGGCGATGGAACTTTTGGTGACTCTGGAAGAGCGCTACGGGGTCAACGTGCCGGATGAAGAGTTCATTGAGGCTAAATCGCTGGAACGTCTTGCCGGGATGATGCATGGATTGAACGGTTGATTCCATGTCGCTCCAGGATGATTCGCTTCGCGCGGGATTTCTGAAGCAGGTGGCCACGCGGCCGAATGCGCCGGCACTCGTGGTGAAGGACCGTGCACATAGTTACGGAGAGCTGGACGAAACCGCCCGGCGTTGGGCAGGCGCAACTGTCGGGCGTCTAGGACGTCCCGCGGAGCGCATCGGCGTGTTCGGTTCGCGCAGCGTGGTTTCCTACACTGCGGCGCTGGCTGCACTCTACAGCGGAGCGGCATTCGTCCCGCTAAATCCACGCTTTCCGGCAGATCGCACGCGGGCCATGATTAACCATGCAGAGCTGGACGCTATCTTCGTGGATAAGCTCGCTTCCACTAATCTTGCGGCCGTATTGAATGGGTTGGAGAACATCCCGCCCATCTGGCTGCCGGACACCGAAAGCGCTAAGGAATTGGCCTCCGTCCGGCCACTAGACGGGCGTTTGCCTTCGCTTCCGCCGGCGCGTGTCGCGTATCTGCTGTTTACGTCGGGTACTACTGGCACGCCCAAAGGCGTCCCAATTGCGCATTCGAACGTTCGCGCGTTTATAAACTGGGCTATGAACCGCTACAAAATCCAGCCCGAAGATCGTTTCTCGCAGACCTTTGATCAGACCTTTGATCTTTCCGTGTTCGATCTCTTCGTGGCATGGGAGGCAGGCGCGTGCGTCTATGCCATGTCACCGGTCGATCTGCTAGCGCCAAGCAAGTTTATCAACAAGAATGAGCTTACCGTCTGGTTCTCCGTGCCGTCTGTTCCTGCACAAATGCGGAAGCGGAATCTGCTTGAGCCGGGCACGCTCCCGACCCTCCGCTGGAGCTTGTTCTGCGGCGAGCCATTGCCAAGAGCGAGCGCGGAAGCGTGGCTGGCGGCGGCGCCGAATTCGATTGTAGAGAATTTATACGGACCGACAGAGTTGACGATCTCCTGCACGGTACATCGCTGGGATCCGAAGACCTCTCCTGCGCTGTGTGTGAATGATATGGTGGCGATCGGGAAGCCTTATCCAGGTCTAACGGCCGTGCTGGTGGACGAAGATCTGCGCCTTCTTTCCGAGGGCAAAGCCGGCGAGCTGTGCATCTGTGGCGCGCAGGCCTGTCTCGGCTATTGGAGAGACCCAGACAGAAGTGCCGAGCGCTTTGTAAAGATCCCCGCCGCCGGGCTGCCGGATGAAATCTTCTATCGAACTGGCGACCAAGCTCGGCAACTGCCCAACGGCGAGTACGTCTGCCTGGGGCGAACCGACAACCAGATCAAAGTGATGGGTTTTCGCGTGGAATTGGGTGAAATCGAAGAGGTGTTGCAAAAAGGCACGGGCGTGGTGCAAGCCGTGGCGATTGGCTGGCCTGTTAGCGATGGCACGGCGAAGGGTATTGTAGCATTTGTGAACGGCGCTGGTGTTGACACAGCAGAGCTGAAGAACGCGTGCAAGGCGTCGCTTTCGGACTACATGGTACCGAGTAGAATTATTCTGATGGACGACATGCCGCTGAACGCCAATGGCAAGATAGACCGGATCGCGCTCAAGATACGGCTAGAAAGCGGCGAAATCGAGGAGGGCTAAGGAGGTACGGATGGCTAGGCAATACACTCCGGAATCATTTCGCGGCGATTTCGGATCTCTTGCCGCCAGCATGAAAGATTCGTGGAGCCAGAACACCGATCAGTCCCTTCTTTATGACGAGCCGTTTCTGCGATCAGCATTTGCGTATCCGGGAACATCCTTCGATCTTGCACCCACCATTTACATTGATGGCTGGCCAGCGGCTTTTGTGGCTGGGTTTCCGCGTACCGTTCGTCTGGCAGGCCGCAAGCAGCGTTTGGCGTGCATCACGTTTTGGACCACATCTGCGAGATTCAAGGAGAGAGGGTATGGTTCCCAGGTGTGGATGGAGATTCTCCGGCGAGCGAGAGACAGCGGATACGACGGAGCGGTGAATTTTTGCATTGATGGAGCAGTCACCAACGCGATAGTTGTGGCTTGTGGAAAGAGGGTGCACGCCAAAGTTTACAGGGTGTTTAGCCCAAAGTACGTGGCGCGACTGCTGCGGCCCACTTCGGTGGGGAAGACGGCAGCAAAGCCAGGAGTTGTGGCTCTATTCCTAAGGGCAGTGGCGCAGGTACCAGAGTCGGTGCCGCTGATCCGCGTGTGGTCAAGAGAGGAAGCTGAATGGCAATGTCTGCGGCGTGCCGGGGCCCTGTGCGCCGTACATGAGGAGGGCTCGCGATCCGGAGTTGTAACGGGTTACGTCGCGAAGGTTATCGACAAGACGCCGACGAAAGTTCTGTTGGTCGAGGATCTTCTTTGGGGCGACTTGGAAACCCAAGAGCGGCTTGCGCTACTGCAGGATCTGCTGGCACAAGGTGCGGCTGCCGGAGCTCAAATCGCGGTGGCGCCGCTGATGGGTTATGCGGAAACTGCGACCGTGCGCGGGGCGGGCTTTCGTCAATCACGGAGGCTCATGCATATGTATCTGACGGTGTGGAGCGGTGCCCTCCCACCAGAGTCGCTTTCATGTCTCTATCTGGATGTCTTTTGATAGAGGCAAGCGGCCTTCTCAGTTCCATTAGGCCGGCTGAGTTTGCTGCCTCGATTGCAATAGGGTTTGGGGCAAAGGTAGTGCGGTCACAGACGCTCGCGGCTGTTTGACGTGCGTCGGGGGGGGGTATCTGAAATTCTGTGTGTCTGAGCCATACTTTAGGAAAGGAGAGAAGTATGGCGATCAAGAAAGAGACGATTGACGAGTTATTGAAGGGTCAGGATCCGAAGCAAGTATTTTCATCGGCTGGCTTGATGGGCGAGCTGAAGAAGGCCTTAGCGGATCGGATTTTGAACGCAGAGATGGACCAACACCTGACAGAATCGAAGCAGGATGAGGTTTCTGCGGGTGAAAATCCCAATAATCACCGCAATGGGTACTCGCAGAAGACGGTGCTGACCGATAGCGAAGCGCTGCAGGTGTCAATTCCGCGGGATCGGCACGGCACCTTTGAGCCGCAGCTGATCGCCAAATACCAACGCCGGTTTCCCGGGTTTGACGAGAAAATCGTCTCGATGTACGCGCGCGGCATCAGTGTGCGGGATATTCAGGGACATTTACGCGATCTGTGCGGCATTGAGGCCTCCCTGCAGCTGATCTCGACCGTAACGGACGCGGTGCTCGAGGAACTCGGTCGCTGGCAGAGCCGGCCACTGGATCCTATGTACGCGCTGGTGTTCTTCGATGCCCCGCGGGTCAAGATGCGCGATGAAGGCACCGTGCGCAACAAAGCGGTGTACCTGGCGATCGGCGTGACGCCGGAGGGGCGAAAAGACGTACTCGGTATTTGGATCGAGCAAACCGAGGGGGCAAAATTCTGGCTGCGGGTGATGACGGAGATCAAGAACCGCGGGGTGAACGACATTTTGATCGCCATCGTCGATGGTTTGAAGGGATTTCCGGGGGCGATCAACGCGGTATTTGCCGAGACGCAGATTCAGACCTGCATTGTGCACCCGATTCGCAATTCCCTGGATTTTTCCTCCTGGAAGGACCGCAAACCGGTCGCAAAGGAGCTCAAAAACATCTACCGGGCCGAGGACGCCGATGCGGCGGCCGTGGCGCTCAAAGAATTCGAGGACGGGCCCTGGGGTCAGGAATTGGCCGCCATCGGGGCCACCTGGCGCCGCCATTGGACGCACGTCATTCCGTTCTTTGCCTATCCCCAGGAAGTCAGAAAAATGATTTACACCACGAATGCCATCGAGAGCCTGAACAGCACACTGCGTCGCTCGGTCCGGGCGCGCGGCCATTTTCCGAGCGATGAGGCGGCGACGAAATTAATCTGGCTACAATTGCGCGAGATCACCAAAAAATGGAAAATGCCGGCACGCGAATGGAGTGCACCCAAGGCCCAATTCGCCGTCGTGTTCGGCGATCGGTTTCAGGTCAATCATTAAACCTCCGGCTCAGAACACACGAAATTCATGACAGGCCCGTGACTAGAACGTAGCGCCCCGAACTCAACGGGTTCATTCTACAGTGAGCTTTCGCAATTGCCGCGCTGGATTACCCGCAACCATCGTATTCGGCGGCACGTTCACCATCACCACAGCACCAGCTGCCACTATGCTGCCCTGCCCGATCGTGACACCTGGCATGATGATGGCTTTTTGGCCGATCCAAACGTTATCTTCAATTACGACTGGTTTAACCTCGTCGTTCGCCCCAGGAGAGCCAGCGATTCGCGCAATGGGATCTGCTGGATGCCCAGGAGAGTCAAAGATCGACACATTCCCACCAATTCTGCAGTGCCGTCCAATCGCAATCTTCTTTCCGATCGCGAAAATACATCCGTTACCGATTCCGGTGTTATCACCGATGATTAGTGTTGGCTGGGCGGAAAAGCGAGCCGCAAAGGTAAAACTGCACTTCCCGTCTATCAGAACATTGTCTCCTATGATCAATTGACCTCGGCCCTGTATCCAGTGAAAGAAAACGTCGGTATGCAAGCCTCGACCGTACCTGGTGCAGTACGCCTTGAAGAAGGGTTCACACAAAAAGACTCTGATAATGAAATAGTAAGTGGAGCGCAGCGTTAGGAAAACGGTGAGCAGAGGCACTGTCAGGACACGTGGAGCTGGTATTCCAAAATTCCGCACCAATCGCCTGCACCGGCGGAGTACGCGAGGGAGCAGCTCATTCGACAATGCGAGAGTTTGGCGCATCACTTCTCGTTTCCAATGCGTTCATTCGAGATCAATAGTCACCCGGCCTAGTGGTTGCCGCATATCTTCTCGGTGGACAATTTCGGCTCGATCGTATCGTCAACATTGTCGGCGATCATACAGCCGTCAATTATATGTACGTCATCCCCATAATATTACGCCAGAATCCCAATTCGAACTCCACCAAACGGCCCCTTGCATGCTAATCGTCATCTGTATTTATGCGGGTTTGGACAGGGTGAGGACGTCTTAGAAGTGCAGGCCCCGTGGATGAGAAACAGATTGGCCCTTTCAGCTCTCGTTCAATGCTTTGGCCTGATAGGTTGGCGACGTCGCCGGCCGCGCGCTAAATTCCAACGAGGAAATAACGAGGTGAAATATGAGGATTTCTCGGAAAGCAGCGTACGATAAAGGGAGTCATAGCTTTTCGACATCGCCTGAATCGTGAATGAACGTTGAGCGATAGCTTGTCCGGTTTGTCCCATGACCTTCATTCGTTCGGGTTCTAATACGGACTTGATGGCATGCGCCAAAGCCTCTGGGTCACTCGGCATACAGTACTCAGCGACCTCATGCTCGGTGGCAACTTCGCAAATTCCCCCCACCCGCGTCGACACGATGGGCAGGCCTGCGGACATCGCCTCCAGAACCGCAATTGGTAGTCCCTCGCTGATCGACGACAATATAAAGACATCCAACTTACTCAAGAACTCGGCGACCTTCGGGCTTGCCCCGTGGAAGGTAATGCTGCGATTAAGTTCTAGCCGTTTCGACAATGATTCGAGAACTGGCCTGAGTGGTCCGTCACCTAAGATGTGCAGTTCCACCTGGGGATTGATCTTTTGAACTATGTGGAATGCTTGAATTAGGGTGGCCTGATCCTTGACATCCGCGAGGCGGGCTACAGTTCCGAGGCGGATTCGGGGCCATTGGGATCCGGGTTGCGCCGAAAACGCCGCAAACCTGTTCACCGGGATTCCATTGCGGATGACATAAAACCGGTCACGGTAGCGGGTTCGCTCGGCCGCAAATTGGGCTGCAGTCTCGTCCGATACCGTTACAACCGCGTCGGTCCACGGCAACAAAGCCCGGTAGCGATTGAGACGCGAATCTTTACCGCCCTTCGTCCCGTGGATCGTGTTGACAATGCATGGAACGCCTGCGAGCCGGCCCGCGATAACGCCATAAGTGTGAACTAGCTCGTTGTGCGTGTGCAGAATAGAAACTTGGTCACGCCGAAGGTGCCGGGCCATGCTCCAGAGTGTCCGGCTTGAGAAGCCGGTCTGTTTATTGAACTGAACGACACGCAGCCCAGCTCGCTCGGCCTCGTCAAGGAGAGCCGGTTCATGCTTATAGACGGAATAAATGCTCACGCAATGCCCAGCCCCTTTTTGGGCGATCGCTAAATCCAGAGCGACCCGCTCCAACCCACCCAGCTCGAGAGATCGGACCACTTGCACGATATTCATCGCTGCGTATCAACCTTCGATATGCCCGACATGACTCTCTTACGGCACGTAGCTGCCCGAAGCGGGAAATGCGATCAGCCAATTCACGCCGGCTTCAAAGAGCGAACGGGCGCCCGACGGCAGGTGATTCTTGATGTTAAGCATCCGTTCATGATCGTCTGGACTGAGAACTCGAGTGATGCGAATCAGAGCCAGGTAGACGGCCACACCTAGGGCGATCGCTAATGGCAGCCCGAAGAGCGCGGGAAGCCGCGAGATCGTGAAGTGGACTGCGACTGCCATGACGGCGGCAACTACGGCGGTTTTTGCAATGGGCAAGATCGGGAATCGAATCTCGAGAAGACGTGCGGCGGCTACCCAGAGAGCGAAGGAGAAAAACGTTTGCGCCGCTCCGTTAGCCAGGGCTGCCCCAACGGCGCCATATTTTGGAATGAGCGCGAAATCAAGCGTCAGATTAAGGGCTGCCGAAACCAATCCCCAGCGGATGATCAGATCCTGGCGTTCCCAACTTGACAGTATCGCTTGAACAGGAATGAAGAAGGCCTTTGGAATGCCGAGGCATGCCGCTATTACAAGTGCCGGAACCGCCCCCGAATATTTACTGCCGTATGTGAGCCACACGAGGGGAACGGCAATTGCGGCGAGCCCCAAGTGCACCGGAAAAGAAATCAACGCCAAGTAACGCGCGGAGGTCTCGGCCAACCCCCGGACGCGCCTGGAATCGCGTCCGTATTGCACCATCATCGTAGCCCCGGTGGCTGTCCCAAACACCTGCGAGAAAACAAGGAGTCTCTCAGTCATGTTGAAGGCCGCCGAATAGAAAGCAACCTGCCGGATATCGGCGCAGAAGTGTTTTAGAAAAACCATTTCGGAACGATCCCACACGATCAATCCAAGCAGCAGCAGGATCAAACTCTGCCCGGAGAAAAAGAACATGCGCCTGCTCAGCGTACGATCAAGCGGTTCGGCGGGATGCTGGCTGAAGCGTTGGATCAACGGTATGATTCTGACCAGGAGCTCCGTGGTCCGCATGGTGAAAATGCCGATGGCTATGCCAAGCAGACCCCATCCGAAATAGATACTCGAAAATGTTGCCGCGACAAAAATGCAGGTCGAAACCACAGAGGCGGGGACGTTGGCCCTGAGATCTTCTAGAGCTGTATTCGCGCCTGCGGCGATCGAATTCACCATGGAGGGGAAAAGGCCCCCGACCAAGAAGAGGCCAATGACGCGATACTGCCGTTCTGCAAAGAACCAAATTGCCAGCAGGCCAGCCAAAGAGACGGCGGCTGCCATCAACGTCTGCAACCGCAAGGTCCGATAGAAAACTGCTTTGGCAATTCCGATTTGGTCTCGTCCAAAATATTCACTCATGTATTTCCGAGTGGCGGCCGGAATTCCAAGACCACCCAATGTCTGGGCGGTTCCAGCAATCCAAACAAGATAAAGGAAGTACCCGAGCTTTTCTGGGCCGATTGAGCGCGCGATAACGATCGAAGTGAAGATGGTCAGAAAGAGACCAGTCAACGTTTCGATCCCGTACCAAAACGAATTCCTGGTTATAGTTTTGCCGTTCATCGAAGAATGAGGCAGGAAACTTGCCGGCCCGATCGCATTGATTTTATTCGGCTGAGAATGCCATTGATTTGTCTCGGTTTCAAGGCTAACTCACGCTAAATACCTTGGGGATCCCGGTCTTGCGCTCGCGTCGAAAAGATCGTAATGCGATTGGCCGCCGGTTGTTCATAGGGCAGAGCTCCGACCACCTGCTTGCCCTGCGCGTGTGCTCAATGCAGCGCATTTTCACTCACAGGCTTTCTTGCGATGAAATCGACCGTGGTGATGGCCAGATCTTCCATCGAGAACCGTCGAAACTGAGGCGCTACCTGGCAATTGGCTAGGGCCTCGCGTGTACCTGGTCGGACACATATGCGTTTCAGGATAATTGCAAAACCAGCTTGCGTCGCCAAATCTAGAAACGCCGGGGCGCGCAGTCGATTCTGGTATTGCAACAAATTGTTCCACTTGCGCCATTGCGATTCGCTGTATCGCACGCAGTTCACAAAGGAAATTTGGGAATCTATGTGAGCATAGTGGTCATTACAGGGAACATTATGAAGAGCCAAACCGCCAGGTCGCAGAATTCGCCTGCTCTCGCACATAAGATCCCGGATCGAGTCTTTGGGCATATGCTCCATCACACCATTCGAGTAAACCAAGTCGATGCTGTCGGGTGCCAATTTTGCTGCGCCGGCGTCTGCCGGTTCGCAATATTCCACGCGAGCACATCTCAGTAAGGCATCTATGTCTGTAGCTTGAAGCAATTCAAGATATCTGTAGTGAACTTCGTCCACAGAGGCGCTGCAGCTTCGGCCATCAAATCCCAGTGGGATTTCAAGGCCGTGATCATTCGGAACGTCAGATCGGCATCGATGTGCCTAACGATATCGCATGTGATGATTCGTTTGGCTCCGGCGAAGCTGAAACAAATCGGCAGAGTTGGGTACCAACCCGTGCCAATCTCGAAAAGCGTCGCGCCAAGTACACTAAATTCGCGATCCCGAAGATAGCTAAGTGACAGCCTCCAGTCTTGCAGTTTTCCGAGAACGTTGCGCGCCGGCTGTCGAGGTGCCCCGAATCTTCGCTGTAGACGATCGTTCAGGCTTCGCCCCCCCGAGCATCGAGCTCAAACTGTTTTGGATCAGGCCTTTCACTTTCCAATGAATTTGCCGTTTTCACCTCGAATATCTCGCCAATCATTTCGGTCCCCGATCCGGAGCTCAGGCTTATCGAATACATGTCCCCTTGCGATTCCCAGAGTTCCCGAAATATACACGTGGTCACCTACGAAGATCTGGACGGGACCGCTGATGGTTGGCACCAACTCAAGACAGAGATTCCTGCCGCAGGAAGCGCAGTAGCTTTTGAAAATCGGGCCATAGTACGCGATGGCTATCAGCCTGCGGAAACCACCAATGATGAATTTCCTGAAGACGTAAATTCCGCGCAGAAACATGCCCCAGGGGCGCCAAAACGGCAAATCGAAATTAATGAGGGACCGCGCGAGCCGTTTCAGGCCGGCGTAGAACGGAGTCTCGGCACGTTTAATCTTTAGTGCGATACCCATGAAATGCCACTCCCCATTGCCATCAACGCTTCATCCTGCGACTCTGTTCCTTAGAGATTCCTCCACGACAACTCGACTGCAAACTTAACGGCCGTCACCCGCCACACAGTCGCGTAGTGGAAATTGTCCCAGACTTGCTTGAAAGCCGCCGATCTTAAGCCTAGGGCACGTTACGCAACGCGGACCTGTTGAGTCAACGGTCGTTTGCGCGGGGTGAAGTCATGTTACTGGGTATTCGGCTAGAAAGTGGGTTTTGAGAAGTTTGGCCCCGCGGAGTTTGTTACACTGAGGCAGGAAAGCCGACAACGTTATCGCATTGGCTAGTCGCGACTGAGCGTTCCGACCGGAATCGGAGCCCGTCCGAGCGAGTCAGGGTGATTGAAGAGCGCATGACCGCATGAAGGGCCAGAACATAATCTGCTTCGCCAAGGACTGGAGCGAGGATCCAACTAGCAACAACCAAGTCATGCTGGTACTGGCGCAAGAAAACAAGGTTCTGTGGCTCAACTCCATCGCGATGCGTCGTC
>DATLST010000199.1:0-3948 GCA_035534055.1 Candidatus Acidiferrales bacterium
GCATCGCCGCAGTCTGCGGCATTGCCCTAAAGCTCCACGCGGAGAAGAAGCCCAATTTCGACCGCGAGGTCGCGCTCGTCTAGTTCCACGGAGCGCAAGCCATCGAACGTCTGGCCGGTTTCCTCTGCAAATGGGGAACAAACGGGGAACAGAACACCAAAGAACACCCGTGAAATACGTAGAGCTAGGACTATCTAAGTCATTGAGAAGCAAAGACGGGCGAATCGTTCTCTTGGCTCATAACCCGGAGGTCGTCGGTTCAAATCCGACCCCCGCAACCATTCACTCTTCCACGCTATTGCGCTTGGCACTGCCCGACCCAAATTGGAATGTGTTCGTTATGGGACAGAAGGCCATTCCCCAGTACTTTAAGATCACAGCTTGGAACAGTTGCTGGTGATCCAAAACTAGGAGAAAAGAAATGACACCCGAAAAAGCACAGAAGTGCGCGCACCCCGTTTGCTCGTGCACGACAGCGTCGGGGAAATACTGCAGCACCCAGTGCGAAGCCATGGAAAAAACGCCGGACATCGATTGTTCGTGCGGGCACCCGGGCTGCAAGGGCAAGACCTCGTAGCAGCGAGTTTGTTCAGCAGCATACGCGCGTCGGTCATCCCGCTATTCCGATATTTCGCGTCAAAATAAGTATTTCCGCCACCCGGCGTGTCACAATAGCCCGCGTTGCGCGTCGCGCGAGATGAATCGAGCGGCAGCGGAGTTTCTGTAACTAGCCTGCTTGCTCGACGCGACTGATTCGTTCAGCCACGGGCGAGGTGACGATTGTTTATTCCACATACTTACTTGACTGCCCTTGTTCTGATGCTCTTCAGCATGCTCTGCTGGGGCAGTTGGGCGAATACACAGAAGATCGACAAACGGTGGCGGTTCGAACTTTTCTACTGGGACTACATATTGGGTCTGCTGCTTTGCGCCGTGTTGTTTGGACTGACACTCGGAAATAGAAATCCCACTTCGCCGGACAGTTTTTTTCGCACCCTAGGCACCGCAAGCCCTCGCAGCCTCATCGAAGCTTTCTTGGGAGGCGCCATTTTCAATCTGGGAAACCTGCTTCTCGTGGCCGCAATATCCGTCGCGGGCATGGCGGTGGCATTTCCGATCGGAGCAGGACTGGCGCTGGTGATTGGAGCCATCATCAACTACGCGATTGCGCCAAAAGGAAATCCCATTCTTCTGTTTGGCGGAATCGGGCTGATTTGCATCGCCATAATGCTGGATGCAATGGCGTATCGGGGCCTCTCCGGTGGGGCGAAGTCCAGCAGGAAAGGGATTGGGTTGAGTCTGGGCTGCGGCGTTGCTGTGGGCCTCTTCTATCCATTCGTCGCCAAGGCATTAACAGGCCCGCACCATCTGGGGCCGTACACTGTGTATTTCGTCTTTGCCTTGGGGGCGGCTGTCTCCAATTTCCCTTTGAACTATGGATTGATGCGGCGGCCGGTAAGCGGCGAGAAGCTGCGCATGAAGGACTATTTCCAGGGACGATTGAGTCTGCACGCGTGGGGAGTATTGGGCGGAGCGATTTGGGGCGCCGGTACAATTGCCAACTTTGTAGCTTCCTACGTGCCGATGATCGGACCGGCCACGTCGTTCTCTCTTGGCGAAGGCAATACGATGATTTCCGCGATATGGGGCATTTTCGTGTGGAAGGAGTTTCATGGCGCAGGAAGCCGAGTCAAGGTTTTGCTCGCGATTATGTTTCTGTTCTTTGTTCTGGGCCTGAGCTGTATCGCGCTCGCTCCCATAATTCCCTAGGAGAGCAAGCAATGCCGCAAGAAAATCATTTTGACGTCATCATCATCGGCACGGGAGCCGGTGGCGGCACGCTCGCCTACCATCTCGCTCCCTCCGGCAAGCGGATTTTGCTTTTGGAACGGGGCGGATACCTTCCGAGGGAGAAGGACAACTGGGACTCGCGCGCCGTCTTTATCGACTCGAAGTACCGGGCGCAAGAGATCTGGTACGACAAGGACGGAAAGCCGTTTCATCCAGGCATTCAGTATTACGTCGGCGGGAATACGAAGGTTTACGGCGCGGCGCTGCTGCGGTTTCGCAAGGAGGATTTTGGGGAGGTCCGGCACTATGGCGGCATCTCACCCGCGTGGCCGCTCCGCTATGAGGACTTCGAACCGTATTACACGAAGGCGGAAGATCTGTATCACGTCCACGGAGAACACGGAATCGACCCCACGGAAGGTCCGGCAAGCGCTCCCTATCGTTACGCGTCCGTAAGCCACGAGCCGCGCATTCAAGAGCTTTACGACGATTTGCGACGGTGCGGCCATCACCCATTCCCGTTGCCCCTCGGCATCCTGCTCGATGAAAAGGATGGCAAGGCCTTGCACACGAGCGCTTGCGTGCGGTGCGCGGCATTCGATGGATTTCCATGCCTGGTCAACGGCAAAGCGGATGCGCAAGTTATTTGCGTGGATCCGGCTCTGGAACATTCGAATGTCCAACTTCTCACGGACGCGTACGTCAAGCGCCTCGAAACGGACGCGTCGGGCCGTGTGGTTACAAAGGTCCTGGTCGAGCGCGACGGGCAATCGGAGGAGTATTCGGCGGACATCGTGGTGGTTTCTTGCGGAGCGGTCAACTCCGCTGCTCTGCTGCTGCGCTCGCCGAACGACAAGCACCCGAATGGGCTCGCGAATGAATCAGATGTGGTGGGACGCCATTACATGCGCCACAACAACTCCGCCTTTATGGCTATTTCCAGACGCCCTAATCCGACCGTGTTCCAAAAAACGCTCGGCCTGAACGACTTCTACTTTCGCTCCGACGATTGGGAATACCCCCTCGGTGGCATCCAGATGCTGGGAAAAACCGATGGCGAAATGCTTAAGGGAGAAGCGCCGGACTGGGCCGTTTGGAAACCGGAGTTTGCCCTGGATTACATGGCCGAGCATTCGATCGATTTCTGGCTGCAATCGGAAGATCTGCCCAATGCGAATAATCGCGTTACGGTCAACCGGAAGGGAGAGATCACGCTGAGCGTCGAGGAGAGCAATATGGAGGGACATCACCGGTTGACCGCGAAGCTCAAGAGCATGCTCAAGGACTTGGATCTGCACGATCGCTTGATGTCCCGATCGTTGTATCTGGGCAAGAACATTCCCATTGGCGGCACCGCTCATCAGGCCGGAACGGTCCGGTTCGGCCGCGATCCCAGAACTTCGGCGCTGGATCTGAACTGCAAGGCGCACGATTTGGATAATCTCTACGTCGTCGATGCGAGCTTCTTTGTGTCGATTGCAGCCGTGAATCCCAGCCTGACCATCATGGCGAACGCGCTCCGCGTCGGAGACCATCTGTTGAAGCGACTGGGATGAAACCGAGCCATAAAGTTCGTTCTCAGTAATACGTTTTTGCGGCGCTGGGCGAATAGATTATGATGGAACGGCTCGCGGAGCCGACGCATCCGGCTCTCGCGCAGGAGGAAACTTTAATGTCGCGCAATCGAAAAACTGTTTCGGCGGTGATCGCCACGCTCGTGGCGCTGTTCTTCTTGCTGGGATCGTCGCTCGGCTCGCGGGCCGCTGTGGAACAGACGACCGAAGCCAGCAACGTGCTGCGCGCGACGTTGCCGAACGGCCTTCGCGTGGTCATTGTGCGCGACGCGCTGGCTCCCGTGGCCACGGCGGTGATGAACTACAAAGTTGGCTCGGATGAAGCCCCTGCCGGCTTCCCCGGCATGGCGCACGCGCAGGAACATATGATGTTCCGCGGCAACCCCGGCCTTTCCGCCGACCAACTCGCCGAAATCACCGCGGCAATGGGCGGGAATTTCGACGCGGACACGCAGGATACCGTGACGCAATATTTTTTTACGGTTCCCTCGGAAGACATTGATGTGGCGCTGCACATCGAAGCGCTGCGCATGAGCGGCGTGGACGACGCGGCGGCGCAATGGGCGAAAGAGCGCGGCGCCAT
>DATLST010000200.1:0-36638 GCA_035534055.1 Candidatus Acidiferrales bacterium
GGCCCCTCGTGGAATCGGGCTGGATCGACGCCGGGCGAGGGATTGTGTGCGACTGCAAATCGGGCGCGAGCGGGGCAGGCAAGGAGCCAAAGCGGGAGACCCACTTCGTGGAGATCAACGAGAATTTCCGCGCTTACAACCTGTTCACGCATCGCCACACGCCAGAAGTTTCCGAGCATCTCGGGCTGGCCCCGAAAGACTTCGTGTTTACGACGCACCTGCTTCCGGTTGAGCGCGGAATTCTTTCGACGCTGTACGTGTGGCTCAACGGGCTACACAAGGCGGAAGACGTCGAAACGCTCTACCGGCAGTTCTATGGAGGGCGCGCGATGGTACGAGTGCTGCCAGCGGGAAGCTTGCCGGAGTTGCAGCACGTGGCGCGCACGAATTTCTGCGACATCGGCTTCGCGATGGATTCCGAGGGCGAGCGGTTGGTGATCGTTTCATGCCTCGACAACCTGGGCAAGGGTGCCGCGGGGCAGGCCGTACAAAATTTGAACGGGATGCGCGGGTATCCCGAAACAGCGGGGTTGCTATGAGACTCGTCGTCAAAATTGCAGGAGCACTCCTTGAGAGCGACGAAAACGTGCAAGCCATCGCTCGGCAGATTGCGGAACTCGCGCGAGCGGGACACGAAATCCTGGTGGTTCACGGCGGCGGGAGAATTTTTACCGCGACGCTGACGCGCATGGGAATCACGAGCCGCTTCATCAACGGGCTGCGCGTGACCGACCACGAAACGCGCGACGCCGCGGTGATGGTGTTCGCGGGATTGCTGAACAAGAAGCTATCCGGCGCGATCTCCCTGGCCGGGCAACCGGCGGTGGGCATCGGGGCCAGCGACGCCGCGTGCTTTCTCGCCGAGCCGATGCAGGTCAACGAACAAGAGGGCGGGCTTGGTTTTGTCGGCTACCTCACGGAAGTGAATGTCGATTTTCTGACCTCGCTGTGGCGGGCCGGGCTGGTTCCCGTCGCGTCCTGCATGGGGCTGGGCGCGGACGGCCAGCTTTACAACATCAACGCGGACCACATGGCGGCGGCAGCGGCGGAATTCGTTCATGCCGACCGGTTGATTTTCCTGACCGACGTGGCCGGCGTGCTCGACGGCAAGAAAGTGCTGCGCGCGGTGCAGGGAACGGATATTGAAGATCTGATCCGGCAGAACAAGGTGTCCGGCGGGATGATCCTGAAGCTGGAAGCCGCCAAGCGCGCTCTCGCGGGCGGCATTGCGGAAGTACGCATCGTCGGGGGCACGCAGCCGCGCGCTCTTCTTACGGCGGTGAGCGGGACGCGGTGTCCGGGAACGCGAGTGCTGCCGGTGATTCGCGTCAGGGCGCGGGTCAAAGCCGCGCACGGAGCAGCGCGTTGAAAACAGCCAGGAAAAAGAAAATAACGGCGCGAAAGCAAATGTCTCCGGCAAGGATTCAGGCGGAGGCGGCGCGCTACATGATGAATACGTACCGGCGGCCGCCGCTGGTGTTTACGCATGGCCGCGGATGCCGCTTGTACGATTCACAGGGCCGCGAATATCTGGATTTTTTGGCTGGGATCGCGGTGAACGCGCTGGGATACGCCCATCCGCGGATGGTCCGGGTGATGCGCCGCGAAGCTGGCCGCGCCACGCACGTGTCGAACCTGTTCCACAACCCTTACCAGGGACCGCTGGCTCGTAAGCTTGCCGAATGGTCGGGACTGAGCCGGGTGTTTTTCGCGAATAGCGGTTCGGAAGCCATGGAAGGGGCGCTGAAGCTGGCGCGCGCATACGCGCACGCGAAGGCGAGCGGCGCCGACACTTCCCGCAAGACGCGCATCCTGGCGCTCGAAAATTCTTTCCATGGGCGCACGTTCGGCGCGCTTTCGATCACGCATACGGCGAAATACCGCGAGCCGTTCGCGCCGCTGGTGCCCGGAGTCGAATTCGTGCGGTTCAACGACGTGGCGGATCTCGAAGCGAAATTCGACGAATCGGTGTGCGCGATTGTGGTGGAACCGCTTCAAGGGGAAGGCGGCATCTTTCCCCTGAACGAGGATTTCTGGGAGAGAGCGCGCGCGCTTGCCACGCAGCACGATGCCGCGCTCATCGCCGACGAAATTCAATCGGGCCTGGGGCGCACGGGACGAAAATTCCGCTACCAGAAATTCGGATCGCTGCCGGACGTGGTGACCGTGGCAAAGTCGCTCGCGGGCGGGCTTCCGCTGGGCGCCTTCATCGCCAACGAGCGATTCGCGTCCGCTTTGAGGCCGGGAATGCATGGGTCCACGTTTGGCGGCGGCCCGCTGGCTTGCGCCGCGGCGCTCGAGTTCCTCACGATCGTGGAAGAGGACGATTTGCTGGCGAACGTCCGCGCGCGCGGCGCCGAGCTGCGCGACGGCCTGGAGAAACTCGCTTCGCGATTCGACTTCATTCGGGAGGTGCGCGGCGAAGGGCTGATGCTTGGCATCGACCTGGCGGTGGAAGGCGCGCCGTTCGTGCAGGAAGCGCTGCGCCGCAGCATGCTGATCAATTGCACGCACGACCACATTTTACGCCTGCTGCCGCCTTTCATTATTCGCAGGCAGGATGTAGCGGAATTTCTGGAAAGACTGGAAGACGTGCTGGCGCGAGCACGGAAGGCCGCGGCAAGGCCCGCAGCGCGAGCCGCGAAAATCGAAACACGAAAGCAGCCACTGGCGCTGGCTGCGGCGAGGTAAACATGGACGTGGCCACCCCCCCCCTTTTGTTATCGAACGATCTGCTGACCGGCACGGAATGGAGTCCGAGCCAGCTACGGTCCTTTTTCCATCTGGCGACGGACATCAAGGCCCATCCGGACCGCTATCGAACCTCGCTGTCCGGGCGTTTTCTGGCGCTCATTTTCGAAAAGCCCTCGCTGCGGACGCGGGTGACGTTCGAAGTCGGCGTCGCGAGCCTGGGCGGCAATGCGGTATTTCTCGACCATACACTGACGCATCTCGGGCAGCGGGAATGCGTCCGCGACATGGCCAAGAACCTCGAACGGTGGGTGCAGGGGATCGTCGCGCGCGTGTTCGTTCAGCGGTCGCTCGAAGAGCTCGCCGCGAACGCGGAAATCCCCGTCATCAACGCGCTCTCGGACCGGTTTCACCCCTGCCAGGCGCTCGCGGACTTTTTTACGCTGGAAGAGCGATTCGGCGGATTGCGAGGCCTGAAGCTGGCGTACGTCGGCGACGGCAACAATATGTGCCATTCGCTGCTCACGGTTGGAGCGCGGGCGGGAGCGCACCTTCGCATCGCCACTCCCGACGGTTACGAACCCGACGGCGCGATCGTTGCGGAAGCAAAGCGCGTCGCGAGGGAAACTCGCGGGAAAATCGAGATACTGCGGTCGCCCGAAGAGGCGGTGGCCGGCGCGCAGGCGGTCTACACCGATGTGTGGGCGAGCATGGGCCAGGAACAGGAATCCGCCGCCCGCGAAGCCGCCTTCGCGGGATATCAAGTGAATGAAGCTCTCTTCTCACAGGCCGCGCCGGACGCGGTGTTTTTGCATTGCCTGCCCGCGCACCGGGGCCTGGAAGTGACCGAAGGGGTGATCGACTCGCCCCGCTCGATCGTTTACGATCAGGCCGAAAACCGGCTGCACGTTCAGAAAGCAATCCTGCACACGCTACTTACCTAATCCAAGGAGACTGAATTGCCGAAGAAAGTTGTGCTTGCCTATTCCGGAGGCCTCGATACCTCCATCATCATCCCGTGGCTCAAGGAACATTACGGCGGCTGCGAAGTGATCGCCATGATCGGCGATTTGGGACAGCGAGAAGACCTGGAGTCCGCGCGGAAGAAAGCGCTGGCCACCGGGGCGAGCTCGGCGCACGTGGAAGACCTGCGCGAGGAGTTTATTACGGGTTACATCTGGCCGACGCTGCGCGCCGGCGCGGTCTACGAGCACAAGTATCTGCTGGGAACCTCGTTTGCGCGCCCGCTGCTGGCGAAGCGGCAAGTGGAACTGGCGAAGGAGACCGGCGCCGACGCGCTGGCGCACGGCTGCACCGGCAAGGGCAACGACCAAGTGCGGTTCGAGCTGGCGGCGAAGGCTCTCGCGCCCGAATTACAGATCATCGCGCCGTGGCGGGAGTGGGGCATCGCATCGCGCGAGGAAGCCATCGCATACGCGCGATCGCACAACGTTCCCGTGGAGCAGACGACGAAAAACATCTACAGCCGGGACCGGAATATCTGGCATTTGAGCCATGAAGGTGGAGTGCTGGAAGACCCCGCCAATGCGCCGGAGGAATCCATGTGGCAATGGGTTGTATCGCCGACCAAGGCGCCCGATCAATCGACGACGGTTGAGATCGGCTTCGAGGAGGGCATTCCCGTCGCGGTGAACGGCAAGAAGCTCAAGCCGCTGAGGCTGCTCGAAGAGCTGAATGAAATTGCCGCCGCGAACGGCGTGGGGCGCATGGAACTGGTGGAAAACCGGCTCGTGGGCATCAAATCGCGCGGGGCGTACGAAACGCCGGGCGGGACGCTGCTGGTGACGGCGCACCGGGAGCTCGAATCGCTGTGCCTGGATCGCGAGACGGCGCATTACCAACAGATACTTTCGCTGCGATACGCCGAGATGGTTTATTACGGCATGTGGTTCACACCGCTGCGCGAGGCGCTGGATGCATTCTTCGCCAGTTCGCAGCGCCGCGTGACGGGTTCGGTGGGACTGACGCTATTCAAAGGGAACGTGAGCGTGGCGTCGCGCGTATCGCCGCGGTCGCTCTACCGCACCAATCTCGCCAGTTTCAGCATGACTGGCTACAATCCCAAAGACGCCGAGGGCTTTATCAATCTGTTCGCGCTGCCCATTACCGTGCCGCTCGAGACCGAGGCGCGATGAACGGTCCTGCCGGCCATAAAATGTGGGGCGGCCGGTTCGAACGCGCACCGGACGCCTCGTTCTACGAGTTTGAGCGTTCATGGCAATACGATCGCAGGCTATTGCCGCAGGAACTTGCGTTGGACCGTGCGTGGGCCCGCGCCATCGCCGCCGCCGGGATTCTCACACCCGAGGAGAGCGAGAAGATCGTGGCCGCCCTCGACGAAATCGAGGCCCGCGCGCAATCCGATGCGGCATGGCTCGACGGCTCGAAGGCCGAGGACGTTCATCATTTCGCCGAAACGGCGCTCATCGAAAAGCTCGGCTCGCTCGGCGCGAAGCTGCACACAGGCCGCAGCCGCAATGAAATGGTGGCGACGGAATTCCGGATGTACGTGAGGAGCGCGGCGGGGGAGATGCGGCGAGCGGTCGCGTGCTTATTACGCGCGATTGGCTCCCAGGCCGAGCGAAATCTTCGCGTTCCCATGCCCGGAACGACTCACATGCAGCATGCGCAACCGCTGCTGCTCTCCCATTGGCTTCTGGCGCACGGCGAAGCCTTCGAGAGGGACGCGGAGCGGCTATCGGGCGCGGCGGCTCGCGCCGACGCTTGCCCGCTTGGTTCGGGGGCGCTGGCAGGTTGCGCTTTTTCGCTCGACCGCGAGGCGCTGGCGCGCGATCTGGGATTTTCGAGGATAACGGGCAACAGCCTGGACGCGGTGAGCGACCGCGATTTCGCGCTGGAGTATCTGTTCGCGCTCGCAACCCTGGCGATGCATCTTTCGCGGCTTTCCGAGGACATGGTCCTGTTTGCCTCGCCTGAATTCGGCTTTCTCGACCTGCCGGACGAATATTCGACGGGCAGCAGCCTGATGCCACAGAAAAAAAACCCGGACGCCTGGGAACTGATCCGCGGCAAGACAGGCCGGATTTATGGAGGGCTCTTCGGACTGTTCACGACCTGCAAGGGCCTGCCGTCGAGCTATCAACGCGACCTGCAAGAAGACAAAGAGGCGCTTTTCGGGGCGAACGATCAGGCTCTCTCCATGACGCGAATCGCCGCGGCGGCACTGGCCGCGACCCGTTTCCGCGAGGCGCGGTTGCGCGAGGCGGCGCAGGACCCGGCGCTGGTTGCCACGGAACTGGCCGATTATCTGGTGGCGTGCGGCGTCCCGTTCCGCGAAGCGCACGAAACGGTGGGAAAGGTGCTGCGGGCGGCGGAGCAAGAAGGGAAATCGATCCGGGAGATGCCGGTCGAGCGACTGAAAGAATTTTCGCCCGCTTTCGGGCGCGACGTAGCTTCCGTGCTGACGCTCGATGCAGCGCTGGCACGCCGCGCCGTGCGGGGAGGGACAGCACCCAGCGCCGTCCGCGCGGCTCTCAAAGATTTTACGGCGCGCCTGGCGAAGCTCGAGGAAAAACCATGAGAGAACCTCTCACCGCTTCTGAGCTGCCTCGCGGGTTTGCATTTGCGGGGATGCACTGCGGCCTGAAAAAATCGAAGCTCGACCTCGGAATACTGCTCAGCGAAGTGCCGGCCTCGGCAGCCGCCGTGTTCACGACAAACCAAGTGGTGGCCGCGCCGGTGGTGCTATGCCGCGCCCACATGAAGAAATCCCGGCACAAAATCCGGGGCATCATCGTGAACTCGGGAAATGCGAACTGCTGCTCGGGCCCGGAGGGCTATGCGGCCTCGGTGGCTACGGCGAACAGACTTGCGCAGGAATTGGGCCATGTCGATCCCACGCAAATTCTGGTGTGTTCCACGGGAGTGATCGGCGCACCGCTGCTTGTAGACAAGATTTTGCTGGCTGTGCCGGAACTGGTGCGGTCGCGGAAATCGGACGCCGTTTCGTTCGAGCAATTCGCGCGAGCCATCATGACCACGGATACGGTGCCAAAGTGGGCGGCGGCTAAATTCCGAGTGGGCGGAAGGCAGGTGCGCATCGCCGCGTGCGCAAAAGGCTCGGGAATGATCCATCCGAACATGGCCACCATGTTCGCGTTTCTCGCGACCGATGCCAGCGTAACGCCGCCCGTGCTCTCTCGCGCGCTGCGAGAGGCAGTTGGCCCGACGTTCAATTCCATTACCGTCGACGGCGACACATCGACGAACGATACGGTTGCGCTTCTGGCGAACGGGCAGGCGGGCGGGCCGTCCGTGAGGAGCGCGAGCAGCGATTATAAAACGTTCCGCTCCGCACTCGAGGATGTGTGCCATTCGCTGGCGCTCGCCATTGTCGCGGATGGGGAAGGCGCGCAGCGGGTGATTGAGGTGGAGGTGCGGGGCGCATCCTCGAACCGGGCCGCGGATCAGGTGGCGCGCACGATTGCGAACTCGCCTCTGGTGAAGACCGCGTTTGCGGGCGCCGACCCGAACTGGGGGCGCATCCTAGCGGCCGCCGGGCGCTCCGGAGTGAAATTCGATTTCGAACGCGTGGATATCTGGCTGGCTGGCATTGAGGTTTGCCGTGGAGGCCGGGAGCACCCGTTCGATGAAATCGCCACTCATGAAAAGATGCTGGAGAAATACCTGCCTCTCGTTGTGGACCTCCACGCGGGCGAGGGACATGCGCGCCTGTGGACCTGTGATTTAACCAAGGAATACATCCACATCAACGCGAGCTACCGCACCTGACTCCATTTGTGCGGACGGGATCTCCATACATCTCTCGCTTTCGCGCTATTTCTATCTAGGACCCCACCCAGGACATTGTTTTACATTGTTTAAGGTTCAACCAGCCAGCGACCGGCTCTTCCTAAAGTATGGGGTTCCCCGAGGCGCGGCCGGCGATGGTTGACTGCCGGGGTGAGTTGCAGCAAGATGCTGCTGAGTTGCTGGAGCGCTTGCTTCAGCCCGGACCAGCCGGCGCACTTGCCGGCTGCCTGCGGCCGAGATACTGCTTCTTCAGCCTCCGCATTACATCCCCTACGGTTGATTGGGGCACAAGGAGCACGACCGTGAAGAAACTGTACGTGGGCAATCTGCCGTTCAAGGCTACCGAAGAGCAGTTGCAGGAGTTGTTTACAGAAGTGGGCGTGCAGCCGGATTCTCTGACGCTGCTTCGCGATCGTTTTACAGGCCAGCCGCGCGGTTTTGGTTTCGCCGAGATCCGGGATGATGCGGAAGCGGAGAAGGCAATCGCGGCATTGAACGGGAAGGATTTTCTGGGCCGCGCGCTCGTGGTCAACGAAGCACGCCCGCAGCGAGAGGGCGGCGGCGGAGGCGGCGGACGTGGCGGTCATGGTGGCGGTGGTGGGGGTGGACGCGGCGGCCACGGAGGCGGCGGCGGTGGGGGACGCGGGGGACGGGGCGGCGGTTACGGCGGCCGCGACCGATAAATCCTGACTGTGAACTTTCCCAGGTTGCGTTGAGGCCGATGCAGATTCGGCTTCCCGAGCCGGAAGTGTGCTCCGACGAATTTTGCCCACGGGAAGAACTACGCCAGAGCGGGACGCGGTTTATCTGCGGGCAGGAGTAACGTTGGTTCGATGGTTTCCACGACGCCGCCGGAATAGCTAAATCGCTCGATCGATGTGCCTCGGAGGCCTTGCTCGATGAGAGCCGGAATATCGAGCTTGGCTTCGGCGGCGTCGAGCTCATCGGGCCGGGCGTAGAGCGCGGGATTCCGCGGCAAAAAAATAGGGCAGCAATCGTGGAATGGCTCGGAAGAAATGTCGTAGGTTCCGATTTTTCGCGCGGTAGCGAGGATGTCCATTTTGTCCGTGCCAATCAGCGGACGAAACACCGACATCCGCGCTACCGTGTCGACAGCCACGAGGTTGCGGAGCGTTTGCGAAGCCACTTGGCCCAGACTGTCGCCAGTGACGAGCGCCAGGGCGTGATTACGCCTGGCGAGCACTTCCGCAATGCGCAGCATCGTCCTTCGGTAGAGCAAAATGCGATAACTTTCCGGGGCGTAGCGGACGATTTCGCGCTGGATCGACTCGAATGGGACGCGATAAAGCTTGGCGCGAAATTGATACGGCACCAGCTGCCTGACCAGGCCGCTGGCGACGTGCAGGGAAGATTCTCCCGGCTGGCCGCCCGTCCCATAAAAGTGAATAAAGCTGAGATGCGCGCCTCGCTTCATCATGTGATAGGCGGCGACGGCGGAATCGTATCCGCCCGATAGCAGGCAGGCGATGCGTCCCGCGGTATTCGCCGGGAGGCCGCCAGGGCCCGGGATCTTTCGCGCATAGACCAGGGCAGGCCCGGGCGTGATCTCAATGTGGCACGTGAGCTCGGGATCGTTCAATTGCACGCGCACGTCGCGCCCCTGCGCGCGAAGCTTGTCGAGCAGGTATCGGCCGACCGCGGATTCAATTTCCATGGTGTGATGCGGAAAGGATTTGTCGCTGCGCCTGGCGCGCACGGCGAACGATGTAAAACGCAACGATCCAACCTCTTCCCAGGCTGCGAGGCACAGCGCCTCCAAGCTGCGCTCCACGGGACGCGCCACGGCATAGTAGGCAACTCCGAGGACCCGGTCGACGCGCGCGACGGCCTCTTTGAGCGATGCGTCCGGCTTAAGCCGGATGAGAAAGCGGTCTCCGGGCTGCTCGATCCTTTGAACGGCAATTCCCTGAAGGCTCTGGCGCAATGCGGTGAAAAGTTTTCCAAGGAAAAATCTGCGGTTGCGGCCCTTGAGCCACAGTTCGTGGTAATGCACAACGATGACGGGAGCATTCATGTGAATTTCTTGCGACTCAAACGATTGAGTAACCTTTCCCGCAGTATAGCAGTGCCGCGCGGGCGAGTGTAGCAGGCAGCGAGGACGGCCGCGAATTCTCAGTTTCCGTTCGCTCGGCCGACACACACGGCTCCAGCGGATCAGCTGTGCGAAAAGTGCGATAACTCACTGGATACATACAGGATTTGGGCGCGACTTTCTAGGGGCCGAGGGTTAGAATTTGCCACGCTTCACAGGATTTCACAAACGGAGCGGAAGATTGATGCTACCGAAAGTCTTCGTGCTGCATCCAACGTGGTGGCAGCAAGGGCGGGAGGGACAACATGTGGAACCGGCGAGACTGGGATGATTTCTTCCTGATCGTTAAAAAGCGATGGAACACGCATCGTCCGCCGCGCCCGGTGGACCTGTCTCGACGGAACCGTCTTACTCCGGCCGAAGGCTACAGCCTGGCGGAACTCGACGATGCCGGCCTGAGCATCGAGCAAGCCGAATATCTCGGCTTGCCGGTGGATGCGGGCCGAGTGGGCGCTTACGGCCCAAACGTGTCGACTCTGCGGGATTACATCCGCGCCACACGATCCCGGTTGTAGGCTCCACGCGCGCACTGGGCGAGCGCGCCTTCATCGTTTCAAGACGGTAGAGTCACTCGCGTAAGCGCCACTTCAAGGTTTCCACAACTCCGTCGCACCCTCACAGAGGATTCTTTTCCCCACCAGGAATCCGCCGTGGAAGCCGCGATGGACACCATCGGCAAAATAAATGGCTCTGCTTCCAAATCTGGTTGCGATCACTGCGTCCAGGCTTTAAGTTAGAAGCTTTCGGAGGAGGGAAAAGGCGCCGTGAAGAAAAAAGTTCGCGTGGTGCAGTTCGGAGTTGGCCCGATTGGTTCTTCGATTGTGCGCTTGATGCGGGAGAAAGCGGCCCTTGAAATCGTGGGTGCGATCGACAAAGACCCTGCGAAGATCGGGCGCGACCTTGGAGAAGTGGCGGGAGCGCCCGACGCACCGTGGGGAATTGCCATTTCCGCCGACCCGGCGGCCGTGCTGGAGAAGCCGGTGGACGTCGTGATTCACTCGACTTCCTCCTATCTGGCGGGAGTGATGAATGAACTCATGGCGTGCCTGGCCGCGGGCTGCTGCGTGATCTCGACATGCGAAGAACTCGCTTATCCCTTTCATAAGCATCCGGAACTTTCCGCCCAGCTCGATGCCGCCGCGAAGGACGAAGGGGTGGCGCTGGTGGGGGCTGGCGTGAATCCAGGTTTCGTCATGGATAAACTTGTCCTAACGCTCGCCGCGGCCGCGAAACGAGTGGACCGGGTGAAGGTGGTGCGCGTGGTGGACGCATCCCAGCGGCGGCTGCCCCTGCAAAAGAAGATCGGCGCCGGGATGACGCCGGAAGAATTCAAAGACCAAGTCGCCGCCGGCGTGATTAAGCACCACGGCTTGCCCGAGTCGATGGCCATGGTCGCCGACGGCCTGGGCTTTGCGCTCGACGATATTTCCGAAACCATCGAGCCGGTGATCGCCGACCGAACGATTCGGACCGAATTCCTCGAAGTGGCCGCGGGACAAGTGGCGGGCGTGCATCAAGTGGCGCGAGGCACGGCGGGCGGCAAAGAGTCCATTTTCATGGAACTCAAGATGTACGTCGGAGCAAAAGAGCCTGCCGACAGCATCGAATTGACGGGCGAGCCGAACCTTGCGCTTGTGATACAGGGCGGCACACATGGGGATATTGCGACTGCCGCCGTGGCGGTGAATGCAATTCCGGCGATTCTGGCGGCCCCGGCCGGGCTGCATTCCATGCGCGATTTGCCGCTCAGCTTCCTGCCTGCCGCAGCGAAACTGTAGCGGAGCACATTACGGCTTCTTCCAGAAGCGGGCGACGGCCGCATAGTCGGGGTCGTCGGTGGATGCGTCTTTCACGGCCGTGTAGGTGGCATAGGCGGCAGCCGCGGCGGGCAGCGTGATTCCGCTTTGGCCCGCGAGCTCCAAAGCCAGGCGGACATCCTTATGCATCAATCGAAGCGGGAAGCTGGCCGGAAATTCGTTTTTCAAAATGAGGGGCGCCTTGACATCGAGCAGGGCCGAGCGGCCCATGCTCGATTGCAGGACTTCGACCAGTTTCTCTCCTTGCACGCCGGCCGCGGCGACGAGCGCGATCGCTTCCACCAGCGCATCCACTTCGAGCGCGAGGATCAAATTCATCGCTAGCTTCACGGTCTGCCCGGCGCCGTTGGGTCCGAGCAAAAAAAATCGTTTTCCCAACGCATCGAGCACGGGCTGCGCGCGCTCGAGCACTTCGGCCTTTCCGCCAATCATGAAAACCAATTCACCCTTTTCAGCTCCCCATGTGCCGCCTGTGACGGGAGCGTCGAGGAAATCCACTCCGCGTTCGGCGCAAGCGGCGGCTGCGCGGCGTGCTAGATCGGGAGAAATCGTGCTCGAATCGATGAATATGCTGCCGCGGCGAAGGCCTTCCATCGCTCCGCCGGGCCCGAAGAGGATCTCTTCGAGCGCGGGGGGATCGCTGACGATGGTAATCAGCACGTCGGCCCGCGCCGCCGTGTCGCGGGGATTGGCTCCGAGCTTCGCGCCCTCGCGGACGAGGTCGTCCGCCTTCGCGCTCGATCGGTTCCAGACCACGAGCGGGAATCCGGCTTTTAGCAAGTTCCGGGCCATCGGCTTGCCCATCAATCCGAGCCCAATCAATCCCACAGTGGGTTTCATTCGATCCTCCCAGATAAAAGCAGAGGACCAATATACGCAAGAAATGGCATGGAAATTGGAGATTTTTGTAACTTGGCCGGGGAAGCGAAGCACTTTGGGAGGCGGGAGGGATTGCCGCGATGTGAAACGCTGCACTGGAAAGCGAGGTTAGCTCGTCGCTTCCGCGATGTGGAGAACGTATTCGTAAGGAATTTCGACCCGGAATGTCTTTTGCCTGCCGCCTTGCGAAAGACGTTCCTCGATGAAGATGGACGTCCCTGTATCCGAAACAAGGACGCCCACGGCGGAGAAGCGAGAGTCGCTGGCGCGGTAGTGGGCTTCGACACGCTTGCCGACGATGGCCGAGTAGCGATTCATGCCGTCGCCTAGTTTCGATGCGCTATCCAACAGCGTCAATGGTACATAAGTTTCTTTCCATATAGTATATGTTTAGTTAATTACCTTAATAACAAATGATAAGACGAGCTTGGGGCCGAACGGCTCCGTCGCGTGCGTGCGGACCGTGGGGAATCGAAAAATGCTAGAGCGGCGAGAATTCGACGCGATGGCGAAAGGGGTCAATTCGTTCGGTGCGCACGCGGATACGGTCGCCCAGCTTGAAGACACGCTTGGGGCCCGAGGCATGCGAGCCGCGATACGGCTCGGTGACAATCGAATGATCGCGATCGCGATAGAGGCATCGCTGGCCCGAAGACTCCTCAAGCCGGTCGATGCCCACAAACCCTTCGACAAAGATATCCAGCAGTTCGACGAAGAAGCCGAACTTCTGTACGGAAATAATCAGAGCGTCATACTCTTCGCCGAGACGGCTTTCCATGAATTGCGCGGTTTTCCAGTCGACGAGCTCGCGCTCGGCAGCGTCGGCGCGGCGCTCCGCTTCCGAACTTTCGGACGCGATTTTCTCCAATTCGACCCGGCGGTAGGGTCCGAGCAAGGGCGGCGCATCTTCTTTCACGGCAGGCAGATGGCCGGCGACCGCATCCGGGAGCACCGCGGACGGATTGGCGAGCGCCCATTTGAGCACGCGATGCACGATAAGATCCGGATAGCGCCGGATGGGCGATGTGAAATGAGTGTATTCCTGCGCGGCGAGGGCAAAGTGACCGAGCAAATCGGCTGAGTACCGCGCTTGCTTCAAGGATCGCAACATCAGATAGGAGAGGATTCTCTCTTCGGGCTTCCCCGCAATTTTCTCGGTGAGCCGCTGGTAGTGTCGCGGGCGAATATCCACTTCCTCCGCCGCGGGCAGAGTGACATTCATCGGCCGCAAGCGGCCACGGCCGGTGCGACCGGCCCGCGCGGCCGCTTGCACTTGACCATGACGCACGGCGATGCGCCGCTCCGCCAAATCCTCCACTCCGAGTGAATACCCGAAGGCGTGAGCCAACTCCTCGAATTCGAGCACTTTTTTCGGGTCCGGTTTTTCATGGATGCGGTGCAGCGAGGCGATGGCGCGTTTTTCGAGGTATTGGGCCACCGCTTCATTGGCGGCAAGCATGAATTCCTCGATGATGCGATGGGCAATGTTGCGCATGCTCCGGGAGATGCTGAGCATGCGGCCGTCCTCATCAAATTCGATGATCGGTTCGGGGAGGTCAAAATCGATCGAGCCGCGGGCATTGCGCCGGCGATTGAGCAGAAGAGCCAGTTCCTTCATGCGTCGAAACTCGCCGAGGAGCGGGGCGTACCGCTGGATCATTTCCGGATCGTCTTCGAGAACTTTATGGACGCTGGTATACGTCATTCGTTCGGCGGAACGAATGACTCCGGGAGTGAAATCGGAGCGGACCATTTTGCCGGTGGCGTCCATTTCCATGAGGACGCTCATCACGAGGCGGTCCACCTTGGGATTCAGCGAGCAGATACCGTTGGAAAGCTCCTCGGGAAGCATCGGCACGGCGCGATTCGGGAAGTAAACCGAGGTGCCGCGAAGCCGGGCCTCGCCATCGAGTGGCGCCGCACGCTGGACGTAATGCGCGACATCGGCGATGTGCACCTGCAACTCATAATTTCCGTTGGGCAGCGGAGCAACGTAGACGGCGTCGTCGAAATCGCGAGCGGTTTCTCCGTCGATGGTTACGATGGGCAAATCGCGAAAATCGCGCCGTCCCTGCAAATCCGCCTCCGCGACCTGCTGTGGCATGGCTTTCGCTGTATCCAGCACTTCCTCAGGGAAAATATGAGGAAGATGATGCTTGCGGATGATGATTTCGACGTCCACGCCGATCTCGCCGGGACGCCCAAGGATCTCGATCACGCGCCCGGTGGGCGTGAGCCCTCCCTTGGGAAAACGCGTGATCTCGACGTCCACAACGGCGCCGTCCAGCTCGGGCTGGCGCAAGCGATGCGAAGCTGGAACCTTGCTATCGGGCGTTGCCTGCTGATTTTGCCGCAAAGTGGGAGTCAGCTCTTCCCCTGGTGGAATCAGGACTTCGTGAAGAATGCGCGTGTCGTAGGGCAAGACATAGTTGCCGTGCGGGCCATAGCGGAACAGGCCGACCAGGGTGGGATGCTCCCGCTCCAGAATCTGCACGACGCGGCCTTCGGCACGGCCATCGGCGCGGCGGCGCTCGACGCGCGCAAGCACGCGGTCCCCATGCATGGCGTCGTTGAGATTATCCCGGCCGATGAACAGATCGCCTTCGACTTTGGGGATGGGCGAATCGGGGACAATGAAGCCATAGCCATCGCGATGGGCCACGACCCGCCCAGAGATCAGATTGGGGTCGCGTGCGCGCTTGGGCAGCGCCACGGAAGGAGACACCGGTTTCCTTGCACCGACGGTGTAGCCGGGAGCGAGACGCTGCGTGGCCTTGCCGCCAGCGAGCCGATAGCGGCCGCCCGGCATTTCGTCGATATCACCGCGCTGCTTGAGCTTTTGGATGATTCTAGGCAAGAAGCGGCGGCCGTGATGCTTCAGTTCAAGGCCATGGGCAATCTCACGGATGCTTGCGGGCTGCGAGAGCGTGGCGAGATGAGCGACCACCTGCTCCTGGCTGATTTCACCGGGGTGTGGCGTTTTCGGCTCGATGGTGTGCGTGCGCTTCATCCGATGGAATTGGGAGGCTCCTACAGGCTAACGGAATTTCCGCCGCATGGCAAAAGGTGGCGTCAGACCCGCGAGCGAATATCGGACTACGGCGGGGGCACGCGCGGAATCGGAACGTTCAGCATGACGATCCTGCCGCTCGGTTCGCGCTCAAGCGGCGGCGCGTATTCGCCAAGTTCCTCCCGCCGCCACCAGGCGCCTTGATCGCGCTTGGTCGTTGCGTCGGTGAACCAATACTGCCAGAGGACCAAGCGCACCTCCCGAGGCGGCGCGGTGGCAAACGGATTTCCGGCGAACAATGCGAGCACGTCGGGCTGGTTCTGAAGCAGGCGTTCCTCGGTCCAAACCACCCAGCGATAGTCCTGCCAGGAGCCCAGGGATGCGAACCACAGGTTCCACTCGAACCGCGGCTGATAAGGGGCGTAAATCCCCGGCGCCTTGCGCGGATCTTGAGGCTTATAGCGAAACGGATAAGCGATCCACGTCTTGCCGTCGCGCGTACCTTGAAACTCAAGCTCATAGCGTGCATGGGTCATCACGGCGAACAGGCCGTAACGGTCCGCAATACGAAACGGTTCGAGCCTTCGAACGAGAGAGGCAGGAAACGGCAGCCCCGGAAAAAACATCCAGAGCAGTTGCACCGTTGTGGCGTAGAAAACCATGCCGAGACAAACGCCCGCAAGGAGCCTGTCCAGGGACGCGCGCGCGGTGCGCCATCGCAATCGCCAAGCTCCGGCGGGAGCTTCGCCGGCGGTTACGCCGGGAGGGCTTTTCGAGAGAAAGTTCCGAATGCGCGCGGGAAGAATCCATTCGATGAAACGGTCGTCGAGCAAAAGAAAGCCCAGCGAGAGAACGATGTAATTCAAAAAGGCATAATTGGCCGTGAGAATGATGCAGATTTGAAATGAGGTCACAATCCAGAAGCATGCGATGCGAAACGGACGCGGCAGAAAGAGCATCCAGACCAGCACGAGCTCAACCGCAAAAATGAGGACAACGGTGGACGTGTGGAACCAGTGAGGAAAGTGCTGGACGTACCAGCCAATCCAGGTGGGAAGCGGGCAGTTCTGATAATAGTCCTGCATGGCCGTGAAATGATGCCAGGAAGCGTCGCCGCTCGCGACCTTCACGATGCCCGATTCGAAATAAATGCGGAACCATTCCCATCGCAAAAGAAAAAGGCTGGCGCGCGAGGGCGGCTGCCAGCGTCCCAGTCCCGGCCACCATCCCGCAGGCGCAAAAAAGAACGCGATAAAGCCCGCCTCGAGCAGCATGCCGTCCGACTGGTAACTGGAAAAATCCTGGGCGGCAGCCACGAACGAGAGAAAACAGAGGAAGCAGATTGCCAGGGTTGCGCGCGGCCAGACGTTCGCCGCCAACAGCAGCGAAGCGACAATCCCCAGCCAGCAGACGCACATGAGGGCGCGATCGCTCGAGCCGAACCAGAGAAGCGTTGGAGCGAACCAGAATCGACTGACATGAAATGCCGCCGCGACCGCTTGCAGATAGTCGCGGGCGGGAAGGATTCCGTTTGGGCCGATCAGGCCCTTGATCTGAAACAGGAAGGAATAGAAGGCGGAGAGATAAATCAGCCCAAGTGCGCGAAGAAAAATCCACCGAGGCCAGAGATGTCCTGGCCGGGTTTCGGCCGGGGGTTCAGGCCCGAGCAGCCAATCAACGACCGCGGCTAGGCGCATTTGCATCGCCCGCGATTATACTGGAGCGGAATGCGAGCGCCTCTGGCGGGCCGGAGGCAAAGTTCGAAGAAGCGAACTAAGGCTGCGTGTAATTCCCGGGCAGTGAACGCAGGTAAGCGATGATAGCCTGGGCATCCTCATGACTCATGTGATAGATGTGCATGGGAGGCTGGATCGGCAAGCCGTTGGGCCCGATACCCTTCTCGAGGATCGTCTCGCCCTGATCTTCGGTGAAACCCACGAAACCCGCCAGAGCAGGCGCGCGCATCGCCCAGTTTGGATTTGGGCGAACAGGCATGATCCAAATGGGGGCTCCCTGAAGATACCTGGAGTTGTCGAGATCACCGTTCGCATCTCGCGGAGTGTGGCACTCCGAGCACATTCCGACGTGGTCGACCAGATATTCGCCTCGCGCAATGGAAGCCTGCTGAGCCGCAGCCGTGGCCGGGACCGTTTTGGTCTTGGGGGTCTGGGCGGGCTCAGCGGAACTTTCTCGCGGCGAAAAACTCAATGCAATCAATGCAGCAACCAGCAAAACTAGCAGGCTCAATCCCCACCGATAGATCGCTTTCATAGCGTTTCGATCCTAAATTTAATTTATATTGATGCGGCCCTGGACAAAGAGCCAAAACGGCAAAACTAGAACGGAGAAGTATCGCAAAAACCGTGTCGGTGTGTCCATCTGGTTTTCATTCGCGGCGTGGAATAATTTGCAATTGCGGAACAGGGCGGCAGGGATGAGAGGGATGCATGACGCCTGAATCCGAGTGCTCGAAACTACGCTTGCGCGTTGGCTCGACGGCTGGCGGCGCCGGAATCCGCCGCGGCAAATACTTCCTTGGCGAGAAACAAGCCGTTGAGGGCAGCTGGAAATCCCGCGTAGACGGACATGTGAATGATGGTCTCGACGATTTCGGCACGAGTGCAGCCGGCGTCGAGAGCCAGTTGAAGATGAGCCTTCAATTGAGGAGCGGCGTGGCCCATGGCCGTCAGTGCCGCGACCGTGATCAATTCCCGGGTGCGCAGATCGAGGCCTGGACGGGAGAAAATGTCGCCAAAGGGGAACTCGACAATGTAGCGGGCGAAATCGGGAGCGATATCCGCCAGGCTATCGGCGAGGCGTTGCGCAGCCTGCGGGTCCATCTCCGACAGCTTTGCAAGACCGCGCTGGTATCGCTCGTTGTCATTGGTCATGGCTTGCCTTCACAATACATCGATGAAGAAAATTGGTGCCCAAGAGAGGACTCGAACCTCCACTCCCTTGCGAGAACTAGCTCCTGAAGCTAGCGCGTCTGCCAATTCCGCCACTTGGGCAAAGGACTTACAGATGCTATTTTCGCGTTTGTGACCAATTTCTCGTTTGTGTTTGTGACTGTTGGTTTCCATTGGCCGCGTTGTTCTACGTGCTTCCAGCTTTCTCGGCCGCTTCCGCAAGGTCACCGTGAACCACGATATTATACCTGGAAAATATAGTCTGATGGGGAAATCGTCACTTTCCAGAATCGTGTGGATGAGGGGAGGGTTAGGCGAGCTTCTCCTTGAGCCACTGATTAACCATTTCTCCAACGGCCCCTCTCTCCCGACTTCCGCGACCCATGTGCTTTCCGCCGGCCATGATCCGGGCCATCTTTGGCCAGCCCGTGGATAGCAGTAATGGGATCTCTCGGGGCGAAATCCATGGATCCTTGTCGCCATTGACGCAAAGCATAGGCGCATTGGGCTTGCCCAACCAGCCCTCCTCCAGTAGCGACATTGCCGGAGCTGTCCGGACGAGTTCGTCGAAATCCTTCACGCCGTTCGCATAGATCATTGAATCGGGCAAAGGCCAGAAATATTCCTTCTCGTCATCACGCAGATACATTAGCCAGTCCTTCTGCCAAGTGTAGTGAATCGGTCCACCAAATTCGACGCACGCCTTCAGGCGCTTCGGCTCGACGTAGGCCATCTTGCCGCCATAGTATCCGCCGTAGCTCCCTCCAACAAATCCGATCCGCCCGCCATCCAGGTCCTGGCGGGTTGTAAGGTAATCGATGATGGCAACGTATAGCTTCTCCGAATCGGGCTTATTGAAAATTGGGCACTCACCGGCTCCCGGCATGTCAACCTCAAACCCCGCTGCACCGATGGCGAGACTCTCGTTCAAGGTGCGACCTTCCTTATACTCGTCCACGCCGCCGGTTCTGATTACGACCGGAGGTCGGGTCACTCCCTTCGGCTTCCGTAGATGGCCGACAATCTTCTTGCCCTCAAACGGGATCTCAACAATCTCAAGCGGGGGATCCCATGATCGGATCGCCTTCCGGAAATTCACGATGCACTTGCGGTAGGCGGCCTGTTTAGCCGGAGAATTAATCACCGGGAATCTCGCAATTCCGTAATACATGGATGCCTTTTCGTACGCCTTGTTCGCCTCAGCCATCTTGCCCTGCGACTCAAGTTCAGCGCCTTTCTGCTCGAACGGTACCGCCAGCTTGGTCCACTCCGCCACCCACGGCTCGGCATCGAAACTCGTCAGCTTTGCGAATATTGCCCGCGTTGCCTCCGGGTCGGCACCGCCGCCAATAAATTGTTGCATGCGTTGCCATGCGCCTTCGGCGTAGCTTGGATCTTTGAACGGATTCACTTTAGAGGTCGACGAAGACGGCGAAGACGACGGACTCTGCGCCATTGCAACTGGACTTTTGAGCGCAAATGCCCCAGCGATTGTCGCCGCGCCGGCCACCCCAGCTGCTCGCAGCAGTTCTCGCCGGGAGGGCTGGATATCGCGTATGCCCGACCCAGGGAGGAACGTATTTGCGCTCGTTTCTTGCGAGTTTCGGAGTTCATCTTCGTTTTTCATTTTGCATTTACCTCTACAGGAAGCGTCGACCCCTTGGATCAGGCGTCTAGCTGTGAAATGTTGTCGGAGAATACCGAGATCAAGGTTTAATCCAATTGCATCTTTCCGTCAAGAATTTTGCGCGCGCCCGGCCGATGCTTTGTCAACGTAGCACCGGGAATCGAAGAATGGTTGACCGCAGGCGTTCAGGGCTCCTATTGTTGTGTGCAGGGATCAGGAAGCGCGAAACAGGAGGCACTGCAATGGCTACCGTCCGCGCGATGATCGAGCGCCGCCGCTCCAGCCGCGTTCCGATACGCATTCCCATAAAAGTGTTTGCGAATGGCTTCCAAGGCCAGCCGCACGATGCGCCGGCCGAAGCAATCGCCGTGAGCCGCCATGGAGCCTTACTCCGCGTTGCTTTCTCACCGGATCCAGGCTCGCGCATTGAAGTATCGAATGGCTTCTCGGAAGAGACGAGGGAGTTTCGGGTGATCGGTGTGGGTGCTCCGAGAGAGGACGGCCTGGTGGAACTCGGCGTCGAAATGCTTTATCCCGCGCATAATTTCTGGGGCATCCAGTTCCCGGGCGAGCGCCCGTTGGCTTGAATTCCATCCTCGCGGGCGGTGCTATAATCTTACCGTTTCGACCCAGGCCCGCACGGGCCGGACTTGGCAGACTCCTGACGGCCTGCGGGCAGCGGAGGTAGCCATGGAAATGCTTCACACCACGCTGTTCAGTGTGTTGGTCGCTTGGGCCATCGTGACAGCAGTTCTGATCTGCGTGCTGATCTATCGCAGCATGCTGGGGAACCGGGAGGAAGACCAGCTCTTCCTCGATGGCGCAGGGCAATCAATGGCCCAAGAGCAGCAGACTATCGTCGCGCGGATTGAAAGGCTGAGCCGCCCTATTACCGCGCTCATCGTTCTTTCTGGAGCGCTGCTCGTGGCGATGGCCGGACTCTGGCTGTGGGAAGGTTTCCGGAATTTTTAAGCCGAAGCCACCGGCAATTAAGGTTTTGGCAAAGTGGACTGCGGCGCGGCGGACGATGCCGGAGCCTGCGGCTTGGACTGCACCTGATTCGATGGGAGTTGGGGGCAAATCTCGGACGTGTGATTGTGCACGATCAGCCAGTTGTCCCCCACTTTGGTCAGCACCAAGGTGGTCTGCCCACGCGCCGTGAATGGCTTGCCGTTCAGCGTCGAATCGAATTCCCACTGATACGATGCCCAGGATACGTCTCCGTGCACGAAGATGAATGTGTTGCGGCGAATCAGCTGCATTCCAGGAAAGGCGGCTTTTTCGCTCTCATATAAAGCCACATAATTTTTCCAGCCAACGACGGGCGGGGCATAGACGCCGCTTACAAACGTAGCGTTATCGGAATAGTATTTGTGCATTGCTTCGACGTCGCCCACCTGAAACGCGCCCAGCATCTCTCCAATGTCGTGGTCGATCTGGTCGGAAACGGACATTGGGATTTCCGGAAGGGGGCCGGAGTTGTCCTTGTCTTTCGAATTCTTGTTTTTCTGCCCGGCCCAGATGGCGGATGAACCAATGAAAAATAAGAGGGCGGCAAAGGCGCAGGCTAAGGGACGACTGTAAGCGAATCTTCCAATTTTATTCTTCATTCGCTGTTTTCCTCCTGAATTCGCACGCAGCATAGCACGAAGCCCAAAGGGTGCCGCGGGTCTAAGGAACGCGATGTGTCGCAAATGCGCAGGGGGCCAGCGCTGCCAAGCGAGAAGCTAAATGTCGCGGGCAATGCGAAAACCATAATCCGCATACTGAAAATCGGGAGGGATGCTCGATCGAGCGGCACAGCGCGACACCTTCGTGTAATGCCGCCACGAGCCGCCGCGCGAGGCGCGACGCGACCCCGCTAGCGGCCCCTGGGGATTGTGTTCCGGCGAAACGGCGTAATAATCGGCGGCAAACCAGTCGGCACACCATTCATGGACGTTCGCGCCAATGTCGAACAGGCCGTAGGCGTTTTTCTCCGCGCGGCCGACGGGTTCGGGGCCCGTTTTCCAGCGCTCGGTGTAATTGGGAAGCAATTCCGGTGGCTGATCGCCCCACGGATATTGCTTCTGCTCGAGTCCGCCGCGAGCGGCCCGCTCCCACTCCGCTTCCGTCGGCAAGCGATAGCGCCGCCCCGTCGACCGGCGAAGCCATTCGCAGTAAGCCATAGCGTCGAGCCAGGAAGATCCCACAACGGGTTGTTCAGGGTGCGAAAAGCCGGGCTGGTCCCATTGAGGCGGCGGGCGATGGCCGGTGGCGGCCAGAAACTGTGCGTAGTCCGCGTTCGTAACCTGGCATGCGGCCAGCTCAAACGTATCAATCCAAACGTGGTGGACGGGGCGCTCGTTGTCCTGCCCGGTTTCGCTGCCCATCCAGAACCGGCCTTCGGGAATCAGCACCATGCGCGGTTCCTGGGATGCGCCGCGCGCGGCACTCTCGAGCGGGGGAATTTCATTCATTTTGCATTTGCGCAGCAGGCCGTCCGGTT
The DNA here is from genome assembly GCA_035534055.1 of Candidatus Acidiferrales bacterium. Taxonomy (GTDB): domain Bacteria; phylum Acidobacteriota; class Terriglobia; order Acidiferrales; family UBA7541; genus Palsa-295. The sequence goes on from DATLST010000200.1 coordinate 22,329, forward strand.
CACTGGGCAGCCTCTTCAAAGGGTTCAAAGGGCCACTGGCGAAGATATCGCGCGCGTCCCAAGTACACAAGGACGCCTGCCGCCGCAGCCGCGAGCGATGCGAGCACCGGCGTGCGGCCCGTGGAGATAAAGATGGCCGTCCAGCCCACCATGGCGATCAGCACCGGCAGGGGATACATCCACATGCGAAAGGGCCAGCGATCCGCCTTCCAGCGGCGATGCAACATGAGCAATCCGATGGCCTGGCCGACGAATTGAATGAGGCAGCGCATGGCCAGGATGGTGCGAATGACCTGGCCCAACGTGAGCCACAAACAGAAAAGGAACGCGGTGGCGCCGAGCGCAAGCAGCGAAATATGAGGGAAATGCTTGGTCTTGTGCACACGAGCGAACACGGAGAAGAAATTGCCGTCCAGCGCGGCTGCGAAGGGAACGCGCGAATAGCCAAGCGTCGCGGAGAAGATCGACCCGAACGCTGTGACCAGAATCAGGCAAGTCGCCACGGTGGCCCAGCCCGACCCGTACACGCGCTCGACGAAGAGGCTTACGACCGCTTGCGTTTTTGCCGCTTCCTGCCAGGGCACCACGCCGAGAATGCAGGTTTGCATGGCGAAGTAGAGAATCGCCACACCAATAATGGAGATGAAAATCGCGCGCGGAATGTTCTTTCCGGGATTTTTCATCTCGCCGCCCAGATTGCAAACATTGTAGTAGCCGAGGTAGGAATACACGCTCTGCACGGTCGCATGGCCCAGCCCCGCCAGGAAGATCCAGGAAAAACTCCATGCACCGGGAGGAAAAGCGAGCACGAGGCTCCCATGGAAATGAGTGGCGCCGCCGTAGATGAGCCACAGGATTGTCCCAACCACGATGACGCAGAGAGCGATCGAAATTTTTCCGATCGCCGTAATCCGGCGATAGAGCAGCACGACGGCCAAAACCACCGCCGCACCGGCAATGATGTTCTCCGCGTGTGTACCGAGGGGACTCAGAGCATGGGAGAGCCAGCCATATCTGGCCACGAGATAGGTCGAATAACCCGCGAACCCAAGGGCGCCTGAGGCCACGCTGAGGGGCCCCTGGAAAAGCGTTTGCCAGATGTAGAGGAACGACATGAGCCGTCCCCATTTTCCGGGCCCATAAGCCTCGCGCAGGAAAACGTAACTCCCGCCGGCTTGCGGCATCGCCGCGCCCAGCTCCGCCCAGATGGAACCGTCGATCACCGCGAGAACAGCGCCGATCACCCATGCGATGAGGCTCTGCGGGCCACCCATTACCTGGAGGATCAGCGGGATCACGACAAACGGACCGATGCCCACCATGAAGGTGACGTTGAGCGATGTGGCTTCGATTAGGCCGAGGCCGCGTTCGAGTTTGTCGGTTTCGTCCACTCGTTTGAGCAGGCAGAAGCAGGCAAGCATAGCAAACAACCCTGCGATCGCTCGAAATAACGGGAAGGTTGCGGTGACATTGGAAAACAGGATTCGACGCGCTGCATCCATGCGTTCCGCTTCCGCGAGGAATGTCACCGCTTGTACTATCGAGGCATGACCGAAGTCGGTATCGGTGTTACGGCCGCCACCGTTGCGGTTCTGGTGATTGCATTTTTTCGGGCTCGCCGCAGGCGTCCCTTTCCCGCGCATGGCTGGCTTGGCGTCGTGGCGCTGGCGGGCGCGGAATGGCTGATGTTTCGCGGCGTCGAGCCCGTGACGACATTTTTCACACCGATCGCCTGGAGCGCCTACATCCTCATTGTGGACGCAGCCGTTCTTTCGCTCACCAGCCGTTCGCGGCTCCACGACGCCCCTCTGAACCTGGCGCGCATGGCGTTGATCTCGATTCCTTTGTGGCTCATCTTCGAGGGCTATAATCTGCGGCTGCGAAATTGGGTTTACACGGGCGTGCCCGCCGGATGGGCGGGCGCATTGCTGGGCTACGGATGGTCGTTCGCGACGATCACACCGGCTATTTTCGAAACGTCCGATTTAGTGCAGGCGCTTCTGCCGCCTTTGCCGGGCGAGCCATGGAAGGTTCCTCCAGTTGCCGAGGCCATCCTGATGGGTTGCGGGGCGGCCTGCTTGATCCTCCCGCTTGTGGCGCCACGGCGGATTGCGGCGTATCTTTTTATCCTGGTATGGATCGGGTTTGTTTTGCTCCTCGATCCTCTCAATCGCCGCCTTGGATTGCCATCGATCATCGGGGATCTCGCCGAGGGGTTTCGGAGAAGGGCCTACGGATTTTTCCTTTCCGGCTGGATCTGCGGCTGGCTTTGGGAATTCTGGAACAACTGGGCTGCCGCGAAGTGGCACTACATATTTCCCATCGCGCAGCACTGGAAAATATTTGAAATGCCCGCACCGGGTTATCTTGGCTTTCTTCCATTTGCGCTCGAATGTTTCTCGATGTACGTTACGGCGATTTGGCTCACTGGATGGCTCAAGAGAGTGAAATGACAGCCGCCCGCACCGGAAATTTCCATAGCGCGGCCTTCGCGGTCTTTCTGCTTGGCGCGTTGCTCGCCATTCCCGCGCGCGCAGGAAGTATTTCCGTGCCGCCGGAAGCCACGCAGGCCATGGATGCGATCTACGGAGGAGATCCCGATGCGGCCCTGGCGATTGCGCGCAGTATCCAGCACGCGCAGCCCGATCATCCGCTCGGCTACTTGCTCGAAGCCGAGGGCAGATGGTGGAAAAGATACTGCGGCGCTTACGAGGTCAAATACGGGATGGCCGATGCCTGGAAGCGAAGCAAGGAACCCGAGGACGATGCCTATCTCATGCTGGCCGGCAAAGTGACCGAGCTGGCCGAATCGCGGCTTGCCAAATCCGAAACGGCTGAAATGCACGTGTATGCGGGGATGGGCTGGGCCCTGAAAGTCCGCGTTTATGCGTTACGCGGCGAGAATCGGAATGTGGCGCGCTCGGGTGTGAAGGCGAGAGCGGAAATGCTGCGGGCCCTCGATCTTGACCCGCAAATGGCCGATGCTGCCGCGGTGCTGGGCATCTATAACTATTACGTGGACACCCTTTCTCCGATGGCCAGACTCCTGCGTATCTTCATGAACATTCCCGGTGGCGACAAGGAAACGGGAGTGAAACAAATGGAGACGGGAATGAACCAGGGTGTGCTGATGGCAGTGGATGTCCGGTTTGTCCTATCGAGAGCCCTGCGCCAGTACGATCAGAAGTACGAACAGGCCCTGTCGATCGCCGAACCGCTTCAGGCGCGCTATCCGCGTAATGCGATGTTCGCATTGCTGCTGGGGAACCTGAACGTTGAGCTCGGTCGTGACGCCAAAGCGTCCGAATATTTCCATTCCGTTCTGGAGTTGCCGGTTGCTGATAATGGATGCGGGCCCCGCCTGAGGGATATTGCCAATTCCTTCCTCACGGCATTGCACTGAGACCGAGAAAGCACAATCCCGTTTGCCGCGGGCGATGCGAATTCAGGCGCAAGAAGATTTATCCAGTGGCCAGGAGAGGAGACCTAAGAGCGCGCGGATTCTTCTTGTTCGAATGCGTGGTAGGAAGAACGCACAAGCGGGCCAGCCTCCACATGCTTGAAACCCATGTCTTCTCCCAGCCGCTTGAATTCGGCAAACTCATCTGGATGGACGTAGCGTTCGATCGGAAGATGTTCGGGCGTTGGCTGCAAATATTGTCCGAGAGTCAAAATGTGCGTTCCCTGCGCGGCGATTTCTCCCATCGCGTGCAGAACTTCGTCTCGCGTTTCCCCTAAACCGAGCATCATCCCGGTTTTTGTCGGGACGTGCGGCGCCATCTGTCCGACGCGCCGAAGCAGTTCGAGCGAACGTTCGTAAACCGCCCCCTTACGCACACGCCTGTAGAGCCGGGGTACCGTCTCCATGTTGTGGTTGAGAACGTCGGGCCGCGCCGCCATCAGGGTTTCAAGAGCCGCCCAGTTACCTCGGAAATCCGGGATGAGGACTTCGATTTTGCATCCGGGAACGCGTCCGCGAATCTCGGAAATAGTGCGCGCGAAAATGGCGGCTCCGCCATCGGGTTGATCGTCGCGATTGACGGACGTTACCACGGCGTAGCGCAGCCCCATCCGTTCAACCGCTTCGGCCACTCGTGCCGGCTCATCTTCTTCGGGCGGACCCAAAGGCTTTCCGCTGGGGACCGCACAAAATCCGCAGGACCGCGTGCAGATGTTGCCGAGAATCATGAAGGTGGCCGTGCGATGCTCCCAACACTCGCCCATATTCGGGCACCGCGCGCTTTCGCACACCGTGTGCAGGTCGAGCGTGCGCATGATGCGCTTCAGTTCCTGGTAGTTCGAGCCGCCGAAGAATCTCACGCGCAGCCAGGATGGCCGGGGATGCCCCCCAGGCGGCAGGCCAGAGTTGCCGGGCAGTATCGTGAAGGGAGACGCCATTCAGAGAGTCCAAGGGTATATTACGCGGTTAGGACGGGGGAGACAACCGTGCCCGGAAAGCGTTAAATGGGGCATCGGGCCAAGAACCAATTTGAAACGGCTCATTGGCGGAACTGCGAAAGTCAAAAACCTAAGCTGCCCAATTCGAGTAACTCCTTCAGTTGAACGCGTAATCCTACTGCCTGAGGAAAGATAAATGTCCCAATTGGACCACACCATAGGCTGCCGTTTTGTTGTATTTTCGCCACACCTGAGAAAATATGGGATAGTTTTTTAGGCGTAACTTGCTGTAAACAATGGATAAAAATAGAAGCCTGAAGGCCAACAGAATGCACTAGGATGGTTTGACTCGTCCCTGATGCCCAGTCAACTTACGATCAAACACCCCGTGGAGATCGGAGGAACGGGGTTACATACGGCTGTGCAGTGCCATCTGCGGCTGCTCCCAGCGCCCGCAGATGCAGGCATTGTGTTCCGCCGAGTCGATCTCGATAATTTCGAGATTGAGGCGCACGTCCGCAATGTGGCCCGTGTGAGTTATGCGACGAGCCTCATGAAGCAGGGCGTGCTGCTTTCCACCACGGAACACTTGCTCGCGGCGCTCTATTCCTGCGGTGTGGACAATGTCTATATCGAGCTTGACGCGCTCGAACTGCCTATCCTGGATGGATCGGCCAAGCCATTTATCGAGATCCTCGATCGCGCCGGGACGCACCGGCTCCGCCGTCAACGGCGCTACATCCGTGTGGTGAAACCGCTCGAGCTGGCCGATGGCGACCGTCGCATCGGCATCTATCCAGACGATCAATTCCAGGTACACTGCTTTGTGGACTACAATCACCCGGCAATTGGGCCGCAGGAAATTGAATTAAATGTGGACCGCGAATCCTTCAGCCGCGATTTGGCCCCCGCCAGGACTTTCGGTTTCGTGAAGGATTTTGCCGAGCTGCAGGCCATGGGACTGATCCGCGGAGGCTCGCTCGCGAATGCGCTTGTGCTGGACGATACAAGCCTTCTGAATGGGCCTTTGCGGTTTGAGGACGAGTTTGGCCGCCACAAAGCGCTCGATTTGATCGGGGATTTGGCCCTGATCGGACGCCCGCTCCAGGCGCGCATTGTCGCGCACAGGGCGGGCCACGCGTTGCATACTCAGCTTGTGACGCGGCTGCTCGAGGATCGCAGCTTGTGGATCGAAACCACGGAAGGACCGGTACCGGACGCACCGGCACCGGCGAGCCTTCCCCTTTCCGCCTCGGCGACCTCCTAGTCGTTAATACTCTCACCGCACACGAGGAGCAACGTTACTTCCGCGTTTCCATTGCCAAAGCTTACGGTGGAAGCGACAATATTCCCGCCATGACTGCTACCGACACAGCGATTGTAATTCTTGCCGCGGGTAAGGGGACACGCATGCGTTCCGATCGCGCAAAAGTGCTGCACCGCGCCGGCGGACGTCCGCTGATCGAACATGTGGTGCGAGCCTGCCAATCGCTCAAGCCCGCGCAATTGCTGGCAATCGTCGGGCATCAGGCGGACGAGGTGGGCGCGGTGGTTACCGAGCTAGGCGCGGAAACTCTCCTGCAACAGCCCTTGCGCGGGACGGGGCATGCATTACAGGTCGCCCGGCGCGCCATCCGCCGCCGAGCGAAGCTGATCGTAGTTGCCCCGGGCGACGCTCCCTTGCTGCGAGCCGAAACCCTCGCGGCGCTGCTCGACACGCACCGCCGTGGAGAAGCCGCGGCCACGATTCTGACCGCCGAGTTAGACGATCCCACCGATTACGGCCGGATCGTTCGCGACTCCGAGGGCCGCGTGCAGGCCATTGTCGAGGAAAAGAGCGCGACCCCGGAGCAGCGCGCCATCCGTGAAGTGAATTCCAGCATTTATTGCTTTACGCTCTCCAAATTCTGGCCGTGTCTCCATGCTTTGCGTCCAGGAAACGGGCATCGGGAGCTCTACCTGACCGATGTGATTGGGTTGCTCCGCGGGCGCAACGAACGCGTGCTGGCCGAAATCGCCGCGGATCCCCGGGAAATCCTCGGCTGCAATACACGCGCGCATCTCGCCGACGCCGACCGCATCTTTCGCGCGCGAAAGGCCGCCGCACTGATGAATTCCGGGGTGACGATCTACCTTCCGGAAACGGTGCTGATCGATCCCGACGTTACGGCGGGCCCCGACTCGGTGATCGAACCGTGCGTGCAGCTTCTCGGGAAGACTCGCATCGGCGCGCGTTGCACGATTCGCACCGGAAGCGTCTTGCAAGATACTCGCGCCGACGATGACGCGGTTGTGGAGGCGCACTCGCACCTGGTTTCGAGCCGAGTGGGCGTGAAGTCGCAGATCGGTCCGTTTTCCCGGCTACGGACGGGTTCGGATATCCGCGAGGGCGCGCACGTGGGAAGCTTTGTGGAAATGAAAAATACCGTCTTGGGCGAAGGCGCTAAGGCTCCTCACCTGAGTTATCTCGGCGACGCTACCATCGGCCAACTGACGAATGTCGGCGCCGGCACGATCACCTGCAATTATGATGGCGTCGCAAAGCATCCGACCACGATCGGCAAGCGGGTTTTCATCGGAAGCAATACGGCGCTGGTTGCACCCGTGCGCGTGGGAGACGGTGCGTACATCGCCGCCGGTTCGGTGATTACCGACAACGTCCCAGCCGATGCCCTGGCGGTTGCTCGTGGTCGCCAAGCCAACAAGCCGGGCTGGGCCGCCGCCCGCCGCAAAGCAATTCAACGCGCCAAAAAGTCGAAGCCATCGGTTCGCACCCGAAAATCGTCGAGTCGTACCTCGAAACGCAGGCGATCATCCATTTCACGCGCTCGCGCACGCTCCCGCCGACGCTGACCGTTCTTCCCAGAGATACCGCCATTTTTGATTTAACTGGTCAAGAATCAAAAATATTGCGCGATTTGCCGCCTGAATTGAATTTCTTACTTGCCGGGACGCACCTTCCGCCATGAAATTCGACGCGCCTGTTGGATATTGCGATTGAGCCGATGACGCAGCACGATTGGAATGCGGTTCGCGCGATCTATCTTGAAGGAATCGCGACCGGGAATGCGACCTTCGAAACGTCGGCGCCCGAGTGGAGTGAATGGAATGCAGCCCACCTGCCGTCGTGCAGACTGGTGGCTCGTTCCGGCTCCAGAGTTCTAGGATGGGTGGCCCTGAGCCCGGTTTCTTCGCGGCGTGTGTATGCAGGCGTGGCCGAAGTAAGCATTTACGTCGCCGAGCATGCACGCAGCCAACAGATCGGTTCGAAGTTGATGGCCGCGCTTGTGGAAGCCTCCGAACGGGAGGGCATTTGGACCCTGCAGGCGGGAATTTTGGCGGAAAATGTCCATAGCATCGCCCTTCACGAACAGGTTGGTTTTCGAATCGTGGGCAAGCGCGAAAGGCTGGGTTCGCTGCATGGGCACTGGCACGATGTGATTCTGATGGAGCGGAGGACCGCTGCGACCGGCGTCTTGATGGTGTTGCCGGCCGAAATTTGGTCCGTCCGCAGACCTCTCAAGCCGCGCCGTGTTACTATGCCTTTGGGAGAATCTCCACGATGAAATTCGGAGTCGTGCAATTTCCCGGTTCGAATTGCGACGACGACGCTTGTTATGCCCTCGGCTCGGTTGTCGGCCAGCCGGTGGAGTTTATCTGGCATCAATCCGATCAGATTTCCGGCTTCGATGCCATTATTCTTCCCGGCGGTTTTGCTTTTGGCGATTATCTCCGCACCGGCGCGATCGCGCGGTTTTCGCCAGTCATGCGAGCTGTGGAGCGATTTGCGCGCGCGGGCGGCCTGGTGCTGGGTATCTGCAACGGATTTCAGATCCTTCTCGAGTCCGGCCTTCTGCCGGGCGCAATAATGCGCAACAAGGGACTGAGGTTCCTGTGCCGCCAGGTACACATCCGCGTCGAGAATACGGATACGCCATTCACCTGCGCGGCGCGCCCCGGAGATATTCTGCAAATCCCGATCGCCCATATGGAAGGAAACTATTTTTGCGATGCGGCAACACTCGCCGATCTCGAGCGGAACAAGCAGATCATTTTCCGGTATGTCCGGCCGGACGGGAGCCCTGCCGGGCCGGATGACGCCGAGGCGAACCCGAATGGATCGCTGCGAGCCATCGCGGGAATCTGCAATCGCGAGCGCAATGTGCTCGGTCTGATGCCGCACCCAGAGCGCGCAGTCGAGTTGCCCCTCGGTTCCGCTGACGGCCTCGTGATTTTTCGCTCGATGGTTGCAAGTCTGACCCGGCAAGCCACGATTTCAGCCTGACACACTCGGCCGGAGCTAAGCTTTTTCGTTCATCACCGGATGGAAATATAGCGAAGGAGTGCGGACGGCCATTTCAATGGCGACAATCGACACGGAAATCAAGGTAACGCCGCAAATCGCGGCCGACCACGGCCTAACCCCCGACGAGTACGCGCGCATCCAGAAAATCCTCCGCCGCGACCCGAATTTCACCGAGCTTGGCATCTTCAGCGTGATGTGGAGCGAGCACTGCTCGTACAAATCCAGCCGCGCCCATCTGAAGCGCCTTCCGACGCGCGGCACGCACGTGGTGCAAGGGCCCGGCGAGAACGCCGGCGTGGTGGACATCGGCGACGGCCTGGTGGCGGTCTTCAAAATCGAGTCGCACAACCATCCGAGCTTTGTGGAGCCGTTTCAGGGCGCGGCGACCGGCGTTGGCGGGATTCTTCGCGACATTTTCACGATGGGGGCGCGCCCAATCGCGGTGCTCGATTCGCTTCGCTTTGGTCCGATCACTGCGGGTGTTGCCGCGGGAGGCGCGACGACGGAGGAGATCGCGCGGAATCGCCACATCCTCGACGGCGTGATTCGCGGCATCGCATTTTATGGAAATTGCTTCGGGGTGCCAACCGTGGGCGGGGAGATTGTCTTCGAGCCGTGCTATTCGAATAATCCACTCGTCAATGCGCTGGCGCTGGGCATCGCTCGGCGCGATGAACTTTTCTTCGCGAGCGCGCAAGGGGTGGGCAATCCCGTGATCTACGTAGGCGCCAAGACGGGCCGCGACGGCATTCACGGCGCCTCGCTGCTGGCCTCGGCCGAATTCAGCGAAGAGTCGCAGCAGAAGCGGCCGAACGTGCAGGTTGGCGACCCATTCATGGAAAAGCTGCTGCTGGAAGCCTGCCTCGAAGCGATGCGCACTGGGGCTGTGGTGGCGATTCAAGATATGGGAGCTGCTGGGCTTACCAGTTCGAGCTCGGAAATGGCCTCACGCGGCGAAATGGGGATCGAGATCGACCTGGCGCGCGTGCCGCAGCGCGAAACGGGCATGACCCCCTATGAAATCATGCTCAGCGAATCGCAAGAGCGCATGCTGTTGGTTGCCGCTCGCGGACGCGAGGGCGAGGTCTTCACGGTGTTCCACAAATGGGGACTCGATGCCATCGAGATCGGTCGCGTGACGGACGACGGCCAGCTTCGCATTCTGAATCATGGCCGCATCGCTGCAGAAATTCCCGCGCATGCGATTGCGGAGCAGGGCCCTGTGTACCAGCGTCCGATTTCAGCGTCGCCAGGGGCGGGGCAACCGCGCGGCCCGCTTGTGGAGTTCGCGAGCGCGGCGACAAACCTTAACGAGCATTTCAGCCGACTTCTCGCTTCGCCCACGATCGCATCCAAGTGCTGGGTCACGGGGCAATACGATTCCATGGTGCGCACCAACACGCGCGTGGGCCCGGGCGCGGGAGATGCCGCCGTGCTGCGACTGAAAGGAACGAAACGCGCTCTCGCGCTTTCGACGGACGGCAACGGCCGCTGGGGTTTTCTCTCGCCGCGCGCGGGCGCGATGCACGCCGTCGCCGAAGCTGCCCGCAACGTTGCCTGCACCGGCGCCAAGCCGATTGCGGCGACGAATTGCCTGAATTTCGGCAATCCCGAAAAGCCAGAAGTGATGTGGCAGTTCAGCGAAGCAATTGATGGCATTGCCGAAGCCTGCCGCGCTCTGGAAGCGCCCATTACGGGCGGCAACGTCAGTTTCTACAACGAGACGCTGGGCAAGCCAATCTATCCGACGCCCGTGCTTGGCGTTCTGGGCTTGCTTGAAGATGCGGAGGATGCGCTGGGAAGCGGTTTTCGCAACGAAGGCGACGCGATTCTGATTCTTGACGCCGGCAAAACGGGCCCTTCGCTGGAACAAGAACAGCAGGAATTTTCATCGTCCGAGTACGCCAAGACAATTCATGGGATCGTCGCAGGCGTTCCACCGAAGATTGACCTTGCCGCCGAGAAGAGCTTGATCGAATGCCTGGTGAAACTTGCGAGAGAAAAGGCGATCCTTTCCGCGCACGATGTGAGCGACGGCGGCTTGGCCGTGACTTTGGCGGAGTGTTGTTTCGGTAGCGAGGGTCTGTCCGTGGATGCCGAACTTACCGCCTCGGCCAAAGAACCCGCGGAGCTTGCGCTTTTTGGCGAGCGGGGCGCCCGCGCCGTGGTATCGCTTCACACTGCTTCGCTTGCCCGCGTGAACGCAGTTGCGGCACAATATAACGTCAAGACGCAACGAATCGGCACAGTCACACGCGGCACATTTCGCATCCAATATGAAGGGGTTCTCGTGATAGAAGGGAATATGGATTCGTTTCGCCGGACGTGGAGTGGATCGTTCGGCGGGGCACTCGAGAGCGCATGATTCCCAAAGTTCACACGCTTGACGACGACCATTTTCACGATCATTGTGGCGTTTTCGGGGTTTTTGGCCATCCAGAAGCCGCCAAACTGACCTATCTGGGCCTCTACGCTCTCCAGCACCGCGGCCAGGAATCGGCTGGAATCGCCTCCAGCGACGGCGCGGACCTGCATTTCCACAAAAGCCTGGGGCACGTGCAGGAAATCTTTACCCCGGAAGTGATCGCGCGGCTGCCTGGTTCGTCCGCAATCGGGCATACGAGGTATTCCACGGCGGGCGATACGACCGTCATCAACGCGCAGCCCGTGGTGATCGATTGCAACAAGGGAAAAATCGCGCTGGGCCACAACGGCAATTTGACCAATGCGATCGAGGTGCGGCGGCGGCTCGAGCACCGCGGCTCGATCTTCCAGACCACGAGCGACACCGAAGTGATCGTGCATCTGGTGGCACGCAGCACGGCGCGCAATCTTGTGGGCGCGCTTGCCGACGCGCTCAATCAAGTAGAGGGCGCTTACTCGCTGCTGCTGCTGACCCGCGACGAGATGTACGCGATCCGCGACCCGCGCGGCTTCCGCCCGCTGGTTCTCGGACGGATCGACGGCGCGTGGGTGGCCGGGTCGGAAACCTGTGCGTTCGATTTGATAGACGCCGAGTACGTTCGCGAGGTAGAACCCGGCGAGATGGTGAGGATTTCGCGCAGCGGCATCGAATCCATTCACTTTGCGCCCGAGAAACAGCACCAATACTGTATTTTCGAGCACGTATATTTCTCGCGACCCGATAGCCTGGTTTTTGGGAGGCCCGTGAATCAGAGCCGGGAGCGTTTGGGGCGGCTGCTGGCGCAGGAGCATCCCGTCGACGCGGATATTGTCACCCCCGTGCCGGACTCAGGCGTGCCTGCGGCAGTGGGCTACGCGGAGGAATCGGGCATCCCCTTCCGGATGGCGTTGATCCGCAACCATTACGTCGGCCGCACATTCATCGAGCCGGAACAGTCCATCCGTGATTTTGGCGTGAAATTGAAGCTGAATCCGGTGCGCCGGTTGCTGGAGGGAAAGCGTGTCGTGCTTGTGGACGATTCACTGGTCCGCGGCACCACCAGCCGCAAGATCGTCCGCCTGGTTCGAGAAGCGGGCGCATCCGAAGTTCACGTGCGCATCAGCTGCCCGTCCACGATTTCGCCCTGTTACTACGGCATCGATACGCCCCGGCGCGACGAGCTGATCGCATCGCAACACTCCGTCGAGGAAATCCGCCAATTCCTGAGCGCGGATTCGCTGGGCTATTTGTCGCTCGATTCGCTGCGAACCGCAGTGGAAGATTCGGAAGGAAAATTCTGTACGTCGTGCTACACCGGCAGCTATCCGACTGAGCTGGTGCAACTCGAGGTGGAGGCTCATCGTGAAGGCTGACGTGGAGGAAGCCGTCGGATCACCCAAAACAGAGAAACATCACGCTACGACGGGTGAATTGGTATGGCGCGAGGTTGTCTCTTGGATCTGGGTAATTCTTGCGTTTTTGTTCATCGAAGGGGTGCTGGTGCAGGCTCGCGTGATTCCCAGCGGCTCGATGGAAAATACGGTGCTGATCGGCGACCACCTGATCGTGAGCCGCATCGGCTACGACGCGGGAATCCCATTTACCCGGTGGCATGTGCCCCTTTGGCGAAAGCCGAAGCGGCAGCAGATCATCGTATTCCGCGCGCCGCTGCCGGAGGAGGGCTATCCGGATTTTATTAAGCGGTGCATTGGCCTGCCGGGCGACCACATCAAGATCGTGGGACAAAAAGTGTACGTCAACGACGTGCTTTTGAAGGAGCCCTACGCTCTGTACGATCCCGACGGCATAGACGTTCCCAGCGGCAGCTTTCCGTCGGCCGCCGAAGGGCCGGATTGGCAGGGCCGGCTTCGGCCGCAATGGGCGGCGGAACTGCCCTCGCACATCGTCAACGGAGAGTTAGTAGTGCCGCCAGGCGATTATTTTATGATGGGCGACAACCGCGACAACTCCTACGACGGCCGGTATTGGGGGTTCGTCCCGCGCAACGACATCATCGGTACGCCGGTGGTGATTTATATGTCGATCGACGCGCCGGAGGAAGTTTGGGAGCCGGGTCACATTGGCGAGCGTTTTGGCACGTACCTCAAAGCGTTTGTTGATCCGGGAGAAGTACGCTGGCGGCGCCTGTTCCGTATTTTTTGATGCTTTAAGATTGCGCGGGTCATTCCTTCACAAAACGAGTCTCCTTCATGCGCTACGCCGACGCTGGCGTCAACATCTCCGTTGCCGATGAAGCCAAGCGGCGCATTGCCGCCATAGCGGGAAAGACGTTTCGCCGCGGCGTTCTCGCGCCGATCGGCGGCTTTGGCGCGCTCTTTCAACTGGACCGCAAGCGTTGGCGCGATCCGGTGCTCGTGGCCAGCGCCGACGGCGTGGGCACCAAACTGAAGATCGCTTTCGCCACGGGCGTTCACTCCACGGTCGGCGCCGACATCCTCAATCATTGCGTGAACGACATTCTGACCCAGGGCGCCGAGCCTCTGTTTTTTCTCGACTATCTCGCCATGGGAAAGTTGGATACGGACGTCGTCGAGCAGGTGATCGAAGGAATGGGCCGCGCAGCGAAGAAAGCGGGATGTTCGCTCATCGGCGGCGAAACAGCCGAGATGCCCGGTTTCTATTCGCCGGGCGAGTACGATCTCGCCGGTTTCATCGTGGGAGCCGTGGAACGCAAGAAACAACTCGATCCACGGCGCGTGCGGCCGGGCGATGTACTGCTCGCGCTGCCATCGAACGGGCTGCACACGAACGGCTATTCCCTGGCGCGCAAGCTTGTCTTCGACGTGGCGAAGCTCGGGCCGGATTCTTACGTTGCCGAAGTGGGCAACAAGATCGGCGCGGAACTCTTAAAGCCGCATCGAGCCTACTGGCCTTTGCTCAAAAATATACTGGCGCGCGGGTGGATCACTTCCATGGCGCACATCACTGGCGGCGGCATTACAGGCAATCTGCCGCGAGCGCTTCCGCGCAACATCCAGGCGGCGATCGAGCTTGGATCCTGGCCGGTTCCGCCGATTTTTCGTTACCTGGCGCAGGTCGGGCGCATCGAGCGGGACGAACTTCTGAGCACGTTCAACCTGGGCGTGGGGATGGTCCTGGTCATCCCCGCGAGGCACGTTTCTCGTGTGGAGGCGGAATTGAAGCGGCGCCGCGAGAAATTCTTTTTGATCGGACGGGTTGA
>DATLST010000201.1:0-10801 GCA_035534055.1 Candidatus Acidiferrales bacterium
GTCGCTACGCTCCCTTCAGCCATGCTGGTCCACCGCACCTGTTAGCAAAAATAGCCTCGTTCCCGAGGTGCTACGGCTGTATATACGGCTACGACCAAGAACCTAACGCTGACGGTAGCCCTGGGGTTACCGCCGGTCCCACGTACTTGATATCTTGTGGAGGAGGCGGTGGTCCCATTCCCGGTGGCGGCGGTGGCACCGGTGGCGGCGGCACGAGTCCGACAATAGGGCCTCCCAAGCCACCACCATCGAAGAAAACGTGTGTCCAGCCCAATTTCTTAAACAACTTGGAGATTCCAATACTTCAGAAAATCGCTTCAGCAAACAATGAAACCGTCGGAATTGGCTTGAGCGTCGGGGCTGGCGCGGGGTCGAAAATCGGATTCGCTGGGGGCGGATCTGCGTTTCTAGTTGTTACTCCCAGCGGCGAGGCGGGGTTTGTGGTAACCGTTGGGAGTGTCCCGGCATTTGGGCCCGTCACCGGGATCGGGGCGCTCGGAGGGCCCGCCTTTCTTCAGTCGTCTGCTACTTCGCTAAGCCAGTTGGGCGGATGGAGTGTTGATTTCGGGGTGAACGGTGCGGATGGTCTGGGATTCGCCGCTGACGGTTCGGTCAGCACAGGGGGTGTCGTGACAACTGTTAGTACGGCTGGATTTGGCCTCGGCGGCAACGGACACGCCGCTGTAATTCAATCCTCAACCGTAACTCCGATTTGTAGGTAACTGGGGTTTCGATGAATTCAAATGCACAGACGGATCGTGAGATGTTTTGGGTGATGAAATACTTTTTGCCACTCTTACTATTTGCAGGCGTTGGTGCGCTGGTCGTAAGGAATTACTCGACTGCTTCCGGTGTCATCGACAGACTTCCCCTTGAAGCTCCTTTCTTACTGTGGGGGATTTTCCTGCTGACAGTAGGTGAGGTCAGGGCAACTGACAATCGTTTGGAGTTTCGACGTTTTTATAAATGGCGACAGATCTCTTACGCTGCCATCCGACAATGCGCGCGATCCCTGCATCCGGGACTAGGTTTCATCCAACTAGACGGATTTTGGAGCAGGATATACTTCGTGACTCTCCGACCAACCTTTGATCATTCGTGCGATGTGTTGGCATACATCAACGAACGGCGCCTCGGGTTGCACGTTCCTAATGCACCGCACCCTCACAAAGCCTATCACGGCGCGCAACATAGCAGCATCAAGTCCATCCGACTTTGCCTTATGATGTTTCTGGTCGGTATTATCTATTCCATTTTTCTCACTGCCTCGTTTCCGAATCTGTTCTCCGAATCCAATTGGAATGGGGCTCCCCCATGGATGTCATTTTCGATGACCTTTTTGCTGCGGGCAGGCAGTTGGCCGTGGGCCCTTCTGACTGCTGCAGCTTTGACCGCAGGGATTATGGCGATGCGATTCCAGAGGCATGCGTGGGTTCTGGCCATGATAGTAGGGTCCCTAATAGCTCGCCTCGCCATGCAGGTTTGGCGCTAGCGCCCAGAGCGGGAATGATTAAGGAGATTTTACAAAGCGGGTTTCAGCTAGAATTCTATAGAGAACGCTACGTCGGGCCAGAAAATTACAAAGCAGTTACCGTACAAGCTCTTGCGAAGAGAATTTCGTAAAAAAATTATATTTTGGTATCCCGTGGAATTTCTACCAAACGAGCCAATGACTTCCAATGTCTATAGGATGCGGCACGCGCTTACCGACGCGAATATCCGTAGCGTAGGGCTTCGAGATTTCGAGCGCCGACACTATGGCCGAAACCGTGAACCCTGTCAACCGAGGCGGGGATTGTTTCTTGGTAAAACCTCGCAGACCGGGTTTTCGGCACTCTCCCAAGGCACGAGCGGGAATCCACATACTGCTGGGCAAAATGATGCACCTCGGCTCCCACGACCCAACGGCCACGTTCAATTAGTACAACGATGGCCGCGACGAACCCCCCAGCAGGGACGTATCCATATTGGCGATCGTATGCTGCCCCTCGGGGCCCCCCCAGGCATACATCAAGGTGATCATCGGAAATCCGCCTGCCCGGACCGTGAGTCCGGCGGCGAAACTGTGTTTGAAGTCGCTGAAACCAAGATCGGCGCGCGTCAGAGCCACTCGTCCTTGATCCGCCACAAACTTAAGACCAAAAGGACCCCAGATCGAGTGCTCAAAGGATTCCCGGAAAAGCATGAGATTAGGTGCGCGGAATCGATAATCTTGATAGCTGCCAAGCGCCAAGGCACTATCGATGTCCTGTCCTCCCAGTGTTTGCTGAAAGTAAAACGGAACCACACTCGTCACCGAGTAGATCGACTCCGAGAGTAGCAGGCGCACTCCGATCGAGCCGTTCAAATTCCGGGTATACGGAATTGGCGGGCAACTGTCACCAGCGCAGGAATCAGGACCCACAGTATCAGTATTCGGGGGTGCCGACTGCTCGTATCCGTACAGATAGTAGGTGTGGTTCAGATCGACGGTCCACCGCAGAAAAGAGTTGTGCGAGTCTGACGGTGCAAAGAACTGCTGAAATTTCGCGACGTAATTCAATGCGAAATTTCCGAGCACGGGCTTAATGCGCACACCTTCGCCCAGCTGGAGGAACCCCGGCTGATTGGTCAGGCCTGGCGCGGTGGTTTCCGTATAAAGGGTTTCAATCGACGGCGCCGATTGCCCGTGGTGTCCCCGGATACTGACAAAGCGCCCATTCACTTCTGCGAGGAGCGCGAGATGCAACCCGCGGATTGCCGCCCACTCGTACACCGGTTTGATCGCACTGCCACCGACAATCGTTTCGTTCATCCCGAATGCCGACTTCCCGGTGAGCGGCGTATCATTGCCCACGCCGAAGTAGTTCAGCTGGTTGAGTGAAATCGTTTGCGCGTAGAGGTTGAATACAGTGTAGGGATGCGTGAAGGGCTGCGCTCGCTTAGGCACCCCCTGTCCATTCGGTGTTTGCCCCGGGACGATGAGGACAATCGGATTCGTCGCGGGATGAGGCGTGTGGACGAGCGTCATGTAAGCACCGGTGCGCCACGTGGCACTAGTCGCGCCTACGGCGTCCAGGTCCCAACTCATCCGCCAATTCTTGGTGTTCTTCGACCATACGAAGGCAGCGCCGAAACCGAATCCGTTCTGCGGCGGCATGCTCCCCGCAGCGATATGAAAGGGGTGATCGGTAAAGAGTGTGTACCCGCATCCGGGTACGGACTTGAAGCTCAAAGTGCCACAGGCATCGGAAACACGATCGCCTTCGCTCCGCAACTCGGCATGTAACTGACTTTCTTGCGCCCACGCTAGCATGGGCGCACCGCACAGCAGCATCACGGCAATCCACCGTATCCCGGCCCTCAAAGGAACCTCCATCTACTTTCTCTTACCGCGCTTCCTGCCCTTCGCTTTCGCTTTAGAGAGGCCTTTCTGTCCACGCGCGAACTTGGCTCGCTCCGCCGCAGCGTCGCCGTGGGCCTTATGAATAGCCTCGGTGACCTCGCGAATATAGCGGGCCGCTTCCCCTTCGGTTCGAATGGCGTGGGTGTAGATTTTCGACCGATATCGCAGTGGCAGACGGCACTCGGCGTGCTGAAGGTGCTCGACCTGCGCGAGCAACAGGCAGTTTATGGGCCGGTCTGGATTCATGGCTTTTTTCGACGGTCTGGGAACGGGGATGATTGGCATTCTCGCGTGACTCCATTCTCGGTTGCGCGGCGCTAAACTCCGAACTCCGGGCAATCCGTTCGCATTACGTCAAGCGACAGCAGGTTCCGCTGGGGTTCGACGGGGTGCGCCTTCGGCTCGATGAAGACATCGGCATTCTCTTCCCGTGGGGAGCGCGGCACGTCGTCAACTTGGAAGAACTTCGAAACCGTCGCGGGAATCGAAGCGTGATCGAAGACTCGATCGGCCACCACGGTATTTTTCGGAATCCACGGGGAAATGAGAACGGCGGGCACGCGCACGCCCAACCGGTCGAACTTGAATTCCATTCCCGTTCCCGTACTATTCGCCGCCGCAATGAACCGGTCCGGTGTGCAGTTCGGCGGCGGGACGTGGTCGAAGATTCCTCCGTGCTCGTCATAAACCACCAGTAAAGCGGTGCTCGCCCACAGGGCAGGATTTCGCCTGATTGCCATGTACACCTCGGCGATCAAGAGCTCTCCGGCTTGGACGTCGTGATCGGGGTGCTGATCGCTCGCTACCGCCTCGCCTTCGTCCGTTTCGTGGTCGTTATAGTTCGGCTCGACAAAGGAGTATTCGGGCAGCAATCCCTGGTCGCAGTCGCTGAGAAATTGTTTGTACGTGCCGAACAATTCGGGCTGGTTTTGCAGCAGGTTCACGACCTCCATAGTGGAACTGGTCGTATCGTAGTAATAGACCTTGGCCGTGCGTTTTGGTATCGCATTGACAAGTCGGCTGTAGATGCTTTTCAGCGGCTCGATGACATCGAACGGATTCATATCCACCCGGCCGAACGACGTCCCGTAATGCGCGAAGGCACGATTGCAGATCGTCGGGCCTGGAATGGACGCAAACCACCGATTGAACACCGCGAACTCCAAGGCTAGGGTGGTCAGCACCGGCAAGTCATCCTTCTTGAAGCAGTACATAATTTTCTGAGAATGTGTCGTATCTCTGCGCTGATTGAAATAGCTTTTGACAAACCCCTGCATATTCGGGACACGAGCGGCGCTTGTGTCCGCGCCAAAGATTTGCAGATCTACCGCGGAAAAGTGATGGTCGGGATCGGGATCGAGCTGTCCCTGAAACTCGGCGAGCAGTTGCGGCCTGACCGAGGCGCCCTTGTTGTCCTGATTGCTCATCAGTTCTGTGATTCCATCAATCCGCGAATCCACCGCCTTGAGAGAGCCCAGCATGTGGTCAAACGACCTGTTCTCCATCATGAGTACGACAATGTGCTTCAGACGATCAAGGCCTACCGACATCGTTGTACCGAGTTGTTAAGTTCACCGCGCATTCGTGCCGCCTCTAAGACCGCAGTAGATTAGGGTAACTGCCGTCAATTCCGCCCTTCACTTGATGGAGGAGAGCAAACTGCCAGTTCCAGTTGTATTGTTGAAAGCGGCAATGAACTCTACTCAAGCACTCGCTTCCGTTTCGGCGGTGTGACCGTTCCGATCGTGTTCGTGTTTATAGTGCGGATACGTTCCGCTTCAAGAAACCTACGCTTACCGCAGTACAAAGTCAATCCGAGTAAGTTTTTCGAGACGAACGTTCTTGCAGAACCCACATTTCACAATAACAACCGACATTTGTTTAACCTGTCCGGCGCGGTTGGTCCGGCCAACGGTCGTCGATGGCTTTCATAATCCGTTCGGCAATTCTGATTGAATCGGTTATCGCGGCAACGAATTTCGGGGGTGCAGGTCCGCGGCCGGCGATCCCGCGCAACAAATTAAAGAGCGCATCGCAAGCGCAAGGCGAAACAGGTTTCCGCGACACTCGATAAATTTTCTGGGGATTCCATGCGGATATTCTTCTGAATCAGATCATGGGAATATCGCGCGGATATCGCTTGAAAATTGCTGTCCCAGTACCTTTTCGGAATCGCCGAAAACCTGCCGTACCCAACCCCAGGCCGGTCGAGCAGCGTCGGACGTACTGCGCAATCGCAAAATAATTTCATCGTTACAAATTTCACAAATAATTTTTGACCCACCCGGACCCACCGGGGGGCACGGTCGCCGGGGCGTACCCGCCAGTCCACCCGTCCATATACCAGTACCGTGCCAGAAGAAAATTTATCGTGAGGAAACAAATGCATCCCGCAGATCAGTTTTGGGGAAATTCAGTCGAGAAAAGTTTTACGGACAATTGGCTGGCGAGTTCGGTCTGGAAGAATAAGAATTCGCGCCGCTACATTGCACTCCAGTCGTTCTATCACCGTTGGCGCACGGGAAAGATTCGCGTTTGTAATCTGCCCGAAGAGTTCGTGATATTTGCCCCGTCCGAAGCGGTCGCAGGATTCGTAAATCTGCGGAGTCTCGATCACAAAGTTTTTCTCTTTTTAGGCCCGCAACTGAAGTTCGATAGCCAGGCCGATAGCGACTTCACTGTCGCCCACGAATTGGCTCATGTCGCCCTTTCGCATTATTTGCTTCCTGTGGAACAACGGGGGCTTTGCGAAATTGAGGCGGACGCACTCGCCGAAAAATGGGGATTCCCAAAAAGGAAAATAGGTAAGCGCATCTTTGCCCGTCTTGTGGAACGACCGCTAAAAAGCAGCCGGTAGGGCTGACGGGCGGTAGGGTCGCCTGCCCACCGTCCAGTATGACCCGCGCGGTCTCAGAAGAATCTATTTGTGGAAATAATTTGTGACGCGGCATCGCCCGCGAAAAGGGAGAAAGTCAAATGGAAACAAAAGTTTTCGATATCAGTGTGTTCGCAGAACAGCATTCGTGTGAAAATTTGTCGCGACGCCTGCGGAGATCCAATCATCGCCAGCGTTGGGGCCAGTCATATTTACGATGGTTACGAAGGGAAGTTAGGCTTGTGTTTGCAATTTTCCACTGCTGGAAAATGGTCGAACGCAAAGAAAAAGCTCCTCGCCGCGGACGGGCATTGAAGATGGGGTAGTGCCGGTGGTGCCGGTGCCGGTGCTGGTGCTGATCGTCGTGTTGATGATGATGAGGGCGATGATGATGTTGTTGATGGCGTTATGAATGCCGTCGCGCCAGGGCTACAAAGTGTATCCTCACTCCATCTCAGAATGACCCGCCCTAAAGAGTGAACGTGCCTCACAAAGCGAACTCTACGGCGAAGTTAAAGCGAATATGCTAGGCGACCGCAATAACCCGTCGCGAAATGATAGAGTTAGAGCGGAAGAATAGCAGAATAGCAGATGCTCCTAAGTGTCTGATATCGAGAGTATTGCTATTGACATGTGTCGGGTTTTTGTATATAGTAAGTGTCGGGTTTCTGTAAGGAGGTTTAGATGCGACCGAAGACATTGCGCGAAAGGGTTGAATGCCGAATCGCCCGGAAACGTAGCCAGGATGTGTTCTTCCCGGGGGAATTTGGAGACCTCGCGGGTGAAGATCAAGTTCTACGGGCGCTCCGTATTCTGGTGCGCGATAAGCGGCTGGTCCGTCTCGGCTATGGGGTCTATTGCCGTGCTGTCGTCTCGCGTCTTTCCGGTGCTCCGATCCTCTATTGCCGGGATGGATTTTCGGGTGCGGCCCGGCAAGTTCTTACCAAGCTCGGCGTAGACTGGGAGCCAACCGAGGCCGAGCGCGACTACAATGCGGGACGTTCGACCCAAATTCCACTCAATCCGGTTGTGCGGGTAAAGGGTAGGTTTTCGCGGCGACTTCGTGATGGTAATCAGGAGCTTGTGCTTGCCCGATAAACTGTCGCTTCAAGATTTGCTCGAAGTTCAAAAACATTTCAACCTGCCAAGTCCAGTCCTTGTGGAGAAGGACTGGTATGTCGTTAGGGCGCTTGCCGCGATCAACTCCGCCGACATAAAACCGCTTCGGTTGGTATTCAGCGGCGGCACGGCTCTAAGCCGCGCTCATCGTCTCACCCGTCGCATGTCCGAGGATATTGATTTGAAGATCGTATCGGACAAGCCGCTCTCCCGCCCAGAATTGAGGAATGTTCGCGACGCCGTCACCGCCGCTTTGCTCAAAGCGGGATTTCAATTTGATCCGGAGAATCGCGCGCATAGGGTCTCTGGTAACGGGAGCCGTTACACGGTTTATCGCTTGCCTTATACACCTTTGCAGGTCGGCGAAGGAATCTTGCGTCCGGAGATCAAGATTGAAACGGCAGAGTGGCCCCTGCGTCTTCCATCTATTGAGTGCAGCGTGATCTCATTCTGGGCCGAGGCATTCAAGCAAGCGCCAGAAATCGCCGCAATTCCATGTGTCGCTCTGGTAGAGACGGTAGCGGAAAAATTTGTCGCGCTGACGCGGCGCGCGGGTGCCGATATGGCGGTCCCCGGAGGTCCTCGCGACCGGACTCTAGTCCGCCATGTATATGACCTTCACATTATTCGACCTCACTACGATGCGGCCGCAGTCATCGCGCTGGTCAAAGACATCATCCCATCCGATGCTGATGCTTACGGAAACAAATTTCCTGCATACCGCAATGATCCCATTGGTGAAACAATTCGAGCGATCAACAACTTCGCGACGGATGAAGAATTCGCTCGCCACTATTCAGATTTTCTGCGAGACATGGTGTACGGAGAGGCCCCTGATTTCAAGACCGCGTTCGCTACTCTCTCCGCTCTTGCCGATGGATTGGGCAATTAACTTCGCTTAATCCGGGGACGGTCGCGCCATGCATTTGTCGAACGCTTCGCCTATTGCTCGGATCGATTGATCGACTACTTCAGCGAGTGCTCTGAAGTGCTTGTTGTAGCTGCCGTATTCCGCGAGTATCTGATTTCTGATTTCTTCAGCCTCATTCCCAGACGCATGTCCTCTTAGTTTGCTTCTTAGGTGGTGGGCGTTCTTCAAAGGCCCGAAGATCTTGCGTGCATCGTTATCCGCGTAACCCATTCCAATCAAGCACTCTTCCACAAGACTCAATGACTGCAATCTAGCATCCGGTGACCGCCCCAACCGCTGCGCCTCATTTCGTAGCCATTTCGTTTCGAATCCTTCAATCACAAACTGGTCGAGATGGAGAATCTCATTTGCCCATTCGTCGTGGGAAGAGGTCACCGAATAGTGGACCTGATCCGGCAGCTTCTCTGCCCGTAATTCCCACCACGGTACTTGCAGGCGATTCCAGTCGTGCAGTGCACCTTTGAGGCTCTCCAATGGATCGTATTCTTGATGCCATTTGCCCTCGAAATCCGTTTCGAACGCCCGCTTAGAGATAGACTTTTGGGGCTTTTCGTTGTGAGCCTTCCAGTACAGTTGTTCCTCATAGGGCAGATTCCTCAGATAGACGATGTATGTGTGAATTTGCCCGGCCTCGTTGATATCGTACGTTTGAAGGCTCCAGCCGCCCCGACACGAGATCGAACGCTCCTCCAAACGATATTTTTCGGAATCGGCTTTGTATTTCGTTAAAACTTCAGGCCTGAAAAATGCCGGGCTGGTCTCAAACGGCAATTCTGACTTCGTGAAGTAGTTGGTGGTTTCTCCGGGAGCAGTTGAGATTTCTCGGACGATCTTGTTCTTCCAGTCGTGGGCGATAAACGAGGCATATTCTCTTTCCTCGGATTGCGAGAGGTCATGCCGCTTGATTACTGTCTCTCTGGAGGTCAAAGTGCGCACGATCTGGCAACCCCGCATGTAACTCGCATGGCCCGGCTCGATGTGTGACCGATAGAAGAGGATTGGATCTTCCAGGCATTGCGAATCATGGCTGCCAGACCATCCACTAAATTCGGAGTACCGACAACGCGTGAAATCAAACATACGCACGATTGTCGAGTCCGTCAGCACGAGGTACTCGTCCAAGAGCGCTCGGTTGAACGTAACAATAGTCCCACCGAACTCCGTGCCCCTTGCCGGAATCTCGACGATGCGGATCACGTCTTCGATATCTCCGTGTTTGTCGAGGCGGCAATAGGCCATTCTGGCTTCGACGTAATGAAGACCAAAGGCGTGGGTAAATTTTTGAAGCACTTCGTAATACGTCTTCTTTCCAATGCGGCCATCGAAGGTCCGTGCGAACAAGAGTTGCTCGCCGACTTCCAGCGTGTCCGCTCCGACGCTACGCAGCGGCTGCGCAATTGAAACTGAGGTAGGCTCGCCGAATGAGACCAGAATGCCCCAAGAAGAAAATGGATTATGATCCCACCGCAACAGGTCTTCGATATTGGGCGGGTCCACCGATGCGGCGGGTACCACGACGGCGTGAAGAAACGTGTGCTTCGTGCACGCGTAGATAACGAACTCATTGTCTTTGCTGCTTTGTTTTAGGAAGGCAATTGCGTCCTCCAGCCCGATCCAGCGTTCGAAGGCTTCCTTGTCGGTGGGAGCGGTAGAAATCTCCAATAGTTTGCTTATCACGCCAGCCATTGCATCTGCCCTTCGTTCGTCTGCCGGAATTCTAACACAAACCGTTTGAGACGAAGAAATAGCGAAACTACGACGAAGGTGATAGGCTATCCTCTCGTGGTCACGCGCGTCGCGACATCGTCGCTGCGGTTATTGCGAAAGCATGAGCGGCGTGAGTCGTAACGCACCTGTTAGACTTGGTCAATATGCTGCACGCATCCGTCACTGAAATCGACGAAACTTCGCTGGTTGCCAAATTGCTCAGAAGTCCTCTGTGGCGCTCTGATCTTGTTACGATTTACGGAATTCCAGAAGATGTGGTTGCTTTTCCGCAAGTATCGTTGCGCGGCCTTGGAACTGAGGGAGATGTCGATATTTTGCTCCATTCTCCAACGGAACCTGAGGTTACCACGGCGATTCAGGTGAAGAGAGTCAAAGCGGGAGAAAGCGCATTTCAGCTCGGCGGTAGACCGGGCAAACTAAACGGATTGGAGGAGGGCGTTTCTCAGACGAACGCATTGGCAGATTTGAGATTCTCTCAGGTATATCTCTACGTCTTTGTAGTCGTGGACAGCAGACAAAACCATGCGGAGAACCCAAGCTGCTACGGCGCTACGCCGGAATTGAAAAGCGTGATCCAACAATGCCTTTCCAGGTGCCAAGTATCTCTGCAACCCAGCGCGGGCCTGTACCAACGGGAATTCATTCAATGGGAGGATCAAGCTCCCTTAACTGTTGGCGGGTACAACGGCCACCTACATCGTATCGCTACGAGAATTCAACAAAGCCCCGGCGTGACTGAGTGGGTTCAGCGGTTCGTCGCTAA